>JABDMC010000179.1 GCA_013001695.1 Akkermansiaceae bacterium | reverse complement strand
GATGTAGCCCTTGGCATCGAGTTCCCGGTCCATCGCGGCGGCGAAGACCGGGACGTCGGGGTGGTCGGTTTCGAGCCGTCGGAGTCCCTCCGGGCAGGCCACGAGGCACACGAAGCGGAGGCGCTGGGCTCCCTGCTTCTTGAGGCGCCGCAGGGTTTCGCTGGCGGTCCCCCCGGTGGCCAGCATGGGGTCGAGGACGAGCACCTCGCTGGAGGTCAGTTCCACCGGCGCGTTGTAGTAATAAGTGTCGGGTTCGAGCGTTTCCTCGTTGCGGGCCAGGCCGATGTGCGCCACCCGGGCTTCCGGGAGGAGGTCCAAAAAGCCGTCGAGCATGCCGAGCCCGGCCCGCAGGATGGGCACCAGGACGACCGGGTGCGCGAGGCGACGGCCGTCGATCGGCTCGAGCGGCGTCTCGATCCGGCTCTTGGCGGTTTCAAAATCCTCCGTGACGGCGGGCACCATCAATTGACCGATGCTCCGGACCAACTGGCGGAACTGCGCCGAGGGCGTGTGGACGTCCCGCAAGCGCGTGACCCGGTCCGCGATCAGGGGGTGGTCGACGAGCGTCACGAATGAGGTGCGGTTGGAAGAGAACGGGGGCTCCCGTCCTCGTCGCGAGGCGGGGCACCACCGGGGGGCGTCGCCCCGCGGAGCCACTAGAGCGGCCGCGCTCCCGGGGTGTCAAGATCCGAGAATCTTGCGGATCTCGGCCTGGGTGGCGCCCAAGCGGCGGGCGGCTTCCTTGAGGTCGCCGTCGGTTTCGGCGAGGACGCGCCCGGCCAGTTCGCGCTGCGTCCACGCGAGGAGGCTGCCGGCCTTGTCCGGCGCGACCGAGAGGAGCGTGTCGAGGGCGTTGGCGATCTTGAGGTCCTCGGAAATCGGCGCCCGCGCGAAGGGGATATCCTCCGGGAGCAGCAGGTCGGTGGTGGCCAGGGCGCAGGCGCGCGCGATGGTGTTTTCCAGTTCGCGCACGTTCCCCGGCCAGTTGTGCTTCTGAAGCGCCTCGCCGGCTTCACCCGAGAGACGAATGCGGGCCATGCCGTACTTCCGCGCCAGGCGCTGCAGGAAAAATTCGGCGAGCAGCGGGATGTCCTCGGGCCGTTCCCGGAGCGGGGGCAGCTTGATTTCCACCACGTTGAGGCGGTAATAGAGGTCTTCCCGGAAGTTGCCATGGGCCACCTCCGCGGCGAGGTCCTTGTTGGTGGCGGCGAGGATGCGGACGTCGCTGCTGAGGGTTTCGTTGGAGCCCACCCGCGAAAACGTGCCGTCCTGGAGGACCCGCAGGAGCTTGACCTGCACCGACGTCGGCATGTCGCCGATTTCGTCGAGAAACAGGGTGCCGCCGTCGCACTGCTCGAAGCGGCCGGCGCGCTTGGCGATCGCCCCGGTGAAGGAGCCCTTCTCGTGACCGAAGAGTTCGCTCTCGAGGAGGTTCTCGGGGATCGCGCCGCAGTTGATGGCGATCATCTCGCTCTTGCGGCGCGGCGAGTACTCGTGCACGGCCCGCGCGATCAACTCCTTGCCCGTTCCGGACTCGCCGGTGATCAGGATGGGGGCGTCGGTCTGCGCGACGCGCCCCACGATCTTGAAGACGTCCTGGAGCGGCCGGGAGATCCCGATCATCTTGACGCGGCCGTCCGCGGCGGGGGCGGTCGGGATGGAGTCTCCGGCGGTGCGCCGCTGTTCCGCGATCTGGAGGGCGGCCTCCACGACCGGGCGCAGTTCAAACGGGAGGGATTCCTTCCGCAGGACATCGCGGGCCCCGCGCCGGGTGGCCTCGATGATCTGGCTGGTGGTCGGGAAGCCCGCGGTCAGGACCACCTGGGCGTTGGCATTCACGGCCCGGACGCGGGAGAGCAGCTCCAGCCCGTCGAAGGGCTGCACCTGGATGTCGGTCACCACGAGGTCCACCGGGGACTTCTCGATGACCTTCACGGCGTTCTCGGCATTGTCGCAACGCAGGACCTTGACCTCCTTGGTCTCGAGCCGCTTCGTGGCCCAGTCGAGGAAATCGTGGTCCTCGTCGACGAGGAGGATCGTCTGTGTGAAGGTCGCCGGGGCCATACGAAATGCGGGAGGCGGCATGGCCTCCCCGAGCCGGAGGCTCAGATGGCGCCGAAGCGCCGTTGCCTGCTGGTATACTCCTCGACTGCGGCGTGCAAGTCGGCTTTGCGGAAATCCGGCCAGAATTTTTTGGTGATAACGATCTCAGCGTAAGAGATTTGCCACAGGAGGAAGTTCGAGAGGCGCAGCTCCCCGGAGGTCCGGATGAGGAGGTCCGGATCGGGGAAGGCCGAGGTGTACAGGTAGGAGGCGAAGAGCTCCCGGTCGATCTCGTCCGGCGTCAGCCGTCCCGCGGCGACATCCTCGGCGATCGCCTTGGCGGCATCCGTGATCTCCTCGCGGGCGCCGTAGGAGAGCGCCAGGATGAGGTTCAGGCCGTCGTTTCCGGAGGTGGCCTCGATGGCCCGCCGGAGCTCGTTGCGGCAGCGGTCCGGAAGCGAGTCGAGGCGGCCGATGGCGTGCAACCGGACGTTCTGCTTGTGCATTTCCGGCGTCTTCTCCTTCAGGAAGCGCTCCAGCAGGATCATCAGGGCCTCGATCTCCTGGCGCGGGCGGTTCCAGTTCTCGGAGGAGAAGGCGTAGAGCGTGAGATAGCCGATTCCGAGTTCCTTGCAGGCCTCGACCGCTTCCCGGACCGACTCGGCGCCGGCCCGGTGTCCCTCCCGGCGGGGCAAACCCCGGGCGCGCGCCCACCGGCCGTTGCCATCCATGATGACGGCCACGTGCTTCGGGATGTCGGATGACGAGGTTTCAGTGACCATGGGGTGAGGATTCCCGCGCCGGCGCGCGAATCTGGCCTCGAATCGCCCAATACGGAACCACTAATTCACGCCGATTCGGCCGCCCCGGGCCCGGTCGACCAGGGGTGCCACGGCGTCACAGGAGAATCGTCTGGGCCCGGTCCGGGCCGATCCCGACGTAGCTGACGCGGGCCCCCGCGAGGGTGGCGAGGCGGGTCAGGTAGGCCCGGGCGGCCTCCGGGAGGTCGTCCCACGTGCGGCAGGCGCTGGTGTCCTGCCGCCAGCCGGGGTGCGATTCATAGACCGGCTCGGCGCGGTTCCAGGCCTCGCGCTCCGCCGGCGGAAAGGGGTGCTCGATCCCGTCGATCCGGTAGGAGGTGCACACCTGGATCTCTTCGCGTTCGTCGAGGCCGTCGAGGTTGGTGACCGCGAGATCGGTGACGCCATTGACCATGCAGGCGAAGCGCAGCAGGACGATGTCGAGCCACCCGCACCGGCGGGGGCGGCCGGTGGTGGCCCCGAACTCCCGCCCGAGTCCGTGCAGGTAATCGCCGATCTCCTCGTTCTCGGTGACGAAGGGGCCCTCGCCGACCCGGGTCGTGTAGGCCTTGCAGACCCCGATCACCCGGTCGACGGCGGTCGGGGGCAGGCCGCTTCCGGTGCATGCCCCGCCCGCGGTGGTGTTGGAGGAGGTCACGAACGGATAGGTTCCGAAATCGATGTCGAGGAAGGACCCCTGCGCGCCTTCAAAGAGGATCTCCTTGCCCGCCTGCCACGCTTCGTGCAGCACGGGGATGGTGTTGGTGATGTGCGGGCGCAGGCGCTCGAGGGCGGCCGCGACCCGCTTCATGACCTCCGCCGCGTCGTGGGTGGGCAATCCCCGGGCCGTGAAAATCTGGTTGGCCTCCGCGAGCCGCACGTCGATGAGCTCGTGGGCCAGATCGGCATCCATCAAGTCGGCGAGACGCAGGCCGCAGCGCGTCGCCTTGTCCGAATAGGTCGGCCCGATGCCGCGTCTCGTGGTGCCGATCGCGAACTTCCCGCGGGCCTCTTCCTGCGCGGCGTCGAGGTCCCGGTGGTAGGGGAGCACCACGTGGGCCCGGTCCGAGATAAGGAGGTTGTCCGGGGTGATGGCCACCCCCTGGCCTTCAAGGGTCTCGATTTCCTCGACCAGCCCGACGGGATCGAGGACCACGCCGTTGCCGATGATGTTGCGCTTGTCCGGCCAGAGGATCCCGGACGGCACGAGGTGCAGGACATACTTGCGGTCGCCGACGATCACGGTGTGGCCGGCGTTGTTGCCGCCCTGGCCGCGCACCACGACGTCCGCCGACTCCGTCAGGAAGTCGACAATCTTCCCTTTCCCTTCATCCCCCCACTGGAGGCCGTTGACGATGGTGTTCATTTCAATTGGGAAAGATTGCGAACCGCTGATGGACGCTGATCGGGAACCCAATGACGGGCCTTGCCATGATAGTGGGTCCGGCAGGGGGGAATGGAAGCACCACAGTTGCCTGGCAGGCCATCCCGGCGGCGATAGACAAATCAGCGCTCATCAGCGTCTATCAGCGGTGCTCACTTCGCCGCCTCGATGAGGTCGGCGAACTCGCGGAAGAAGTAGGAGGCGTCGTGGGGGCCGGGGGCCGCTTCGGGGTGATACTGGACGGAGAAGACGGGATCCTGCGTGGAGCGGATGCCCTCCACGGTGTCGTCGTTGAGGTTGAGGTGGGTGACTTCGACATGGGACGGGAGGCCCTCGCTGTCGGTCGCAAAGCCGTGGTTCTGGGAGGTGATGGAGACCTTCCCGCTCCGGAGGTCCTTGACCGGCTGGTTCCCGCCGCGGTGGCCGAACTTCAGCTTGAAGGTCTTGCCGCCGAAGGCGTGCGAGAGGACCTGGTGACCGAGGCAGATCCCGAAGATGGGCTTCTTTCCGATGAGTTGCCGGATCTCGGCGTGCACGTAATCGAGCGCCGCCGGGTCGCCCGGGCCGTTCGAGAGGAAGATGCCGTCGGGGTCGCGGGCCAGGACGTCCTTGGCCGGGGTGCGGGCGTTGACGACCTCCACCTCGAACCCTTCCTGGCGAAGGCAGCGCAGGATGTTGAACTTCACCCCGAGATCATAGGCGACGATGCGGTGCTTCGCGGGCTCCAGCTCGAGGTAGTTCCCTTCCTGGCCGACGGACGGATTGGGAATCGTCCATTCGCGCGATTCCGCGTCCCAGGTGAAGTTTTTCGGGGTGGTGACCTCCTGGACGTAGTCCATGCCCTCCATCGAGGGCGACTCCCTGGCGGCGGCCACCGCGGCGTCCTTGTCGAGCTCGGTCGTCAGGCAGGCGCGCATCGCTCCGGCGGAGCGGAGATGCTTGGTCAGGGCGCGGGTGTCGACGCCCTCGATCCCGAGGATCTCGTGTTGCTTCAGGTAATCGTCGAGCGACTGCTTCGACCGCCAGTTCGACGGGACGCGGCAGAGTTCCGCGACCACGAATCCGCGGACGTGCGGCTCGCGTGACTCGGCGTCCTCCGGGTTCACCCCGTAGTTCCCGATCAGCGGGTAGGTCATCGCGACGATCTGCCCGCGGTAGGAGGGGTCGGTGAGGACCTCCTGGTAGCCCGTCATGGAGGTGTTGAAACAGGCCTCGCCGGTGCTGGTGCCCGGGTGTCCAAACGCCTTGCCGCCAAAGGTGCGGCCGTCTTCCAGGGCGAGTATGGCTTCCATCAACCGGCGGCATCCTCAGGATTCCCGGCCCGGAAGCAAGGAAAGAAAGCGCGGGGTGCGAACAGGCGCGGGAGGGGCGATCCAGCCCGGGCATCCAGGGAGGGGGCGGCCGGTGTGGATGTCCGGGGGCGGCCCGGGCCAGCCGGCCGGCGGGGACCCCAACCCCCGGATCCGAATTCCGGCCGGGCGGCGTCCTCAGGTCGGCTGCTCGCCGCGGGCCATGACGACCTTGCCGGTGCGGACCGTCTCGATGATGTCGAACTGGCCGAGCATGCCGACCGCGGCGTCGACCTTGGGGGAATCGCCGGTGATGAGGGCGACCATGGAGGTGGGAGTGAGGTCCACCGTCTTGCCGTTGAAATGCTCGATGATCTGGAGGGCGTCGGTGCGTTGCTGGCCGTCTTCGGCGAGGAACTTGACGAGGAGCATCTCCTTGGCGACCGCATCCGCGGCGGTGTGCTCGAAACAGTGGATGACGTCGATGAGCTTGTTGACCTGCTTGATGATCTGTTCGAGCCCTTCGGGGTCGCCCGAGATGCCGATCGTCATCCGCGAGAAGCGGATGTCACGTCCCTGGGAGACCACGAGGGAGTCGATGTTGAACCCGCGGCGCGCGAAGACCTGGCAGATCCGCATCAGGACCCCGGCCTTGTTGTTGACGTAGATCGAGAGGGTGTGCCCCGCGGAGTTCTGCGAGGACGGGACGGGCGTGTCGGTGGTGACGATTTTCTTGGGCATGGGAGTCGGGAAGGTGGCGCGACGAAACTGCGGTGCGTCCGATGTTCGATGGTGAATCCTGGATCTGCGATGCGGGGTGCCCGCGGGCATGCCGCCGGCGCCGGCGATTCAGGAGGTCCATTCGCCCGTGATCCCACGGCGAAATGCGGCCCTCGCCGGCGGGGTGGGCCTAGGTGGATCCGACGGGCTTGGCCATCTTGTGCTTGGGCGGTTCGATGAGCATGTCCTCGAGGGCGGCGCCGGCCGGGATCATCGGGAAGACGTTGTCGGTCTTGACGCATTCGGCGTGGATGAGGCACGGGCCCTCGTTGTAATCGAGGGCCTTCTGCAGGACGCGCGAGACGTCGGCGGGCCGCTTGATGTTGAATCCCTGGATGCCGTAGGCCGCGGCGAGCTTCACAAAGTCGGGATTTCCCTCGAGATCGACGCCGCTCTTGCGGTCATCGAAGAAGAGTTCCTGCCACTGGCGCACCATCCCGAGGTAGTGGTTGTTGAGAACCACGATCTTGATGGGGAGCTTGTGCAGGGCGGCGGTGGCCAGCTCGAAGAGGGTCATCTGGAACCCGCCGTCGCCCGAGATGGAGATCACGAGGTCGTCCGGGCAGGCGAACTGGGCCCCGATGGCGGCCGGAAAGCCGAATCCCATGGTGCCGGCCCCGCCGGACGACAGCCACTTGTAGGGGGCGTCGTTCTTGTAGAACTGGGCGGCCCACATCTGGTGCTGGCCGACGTCGGTGGCCACGATGGCGGAGCCGTCCGTCAGGTTGTAGAGCTCGTCGATGACCTGCTGCATGCGCAGGCCGCCCTGCTTCTTGAACTGCAGCGGGTACTTCTTCTTGTAGGTGCCGAGGTGGGTGACCCATTCGTCGGTGTCGAGGCGTGACACGCGCTTGTTGAGTTCCACCAGGGCGGCCTTGGCGTCGCCGATGATCTGCACGTCGGGCTGGATCATCTTGTTCATCTCGGCCGGGTCGATGTCGATGTGGATGATCCGGGCCTGCGCCCCGAACTTGTCGGCCTGCCCGATGATGCGGTCGTCGAACCGCGAGCCGACATTGAGGATGAGATCCGCCTCCACGATGGCCTTGTTGGCGTAGGCGGTCCCGTGCATGCCCAGCATGCCGAGGGAGAGGTCGTGGGTTTCGGGGAAGACCCCTTTCCCGAGGAGGGTGGAGGTCACCGGGCACTGGAGGGTCTCGGCGAGCTCGAGGAGGGCGTCGCCGGCCCGGGCGATCATGCAACCCTGCCCGGCGAGGATCACCGGCTTGCGCGCCCGGCAGAGGAGCTGGTCGGCGGCGTCGATGGCGCCGAGATCGATCTCGAAGGCGGATTCGGGATGGTAGCCGGGAAGATCGATGTCGGGATCGAGGTCGCCGGTGAACGGCCCCTGCGAGATGTCCTTCGGAATGTCGATGAGCACCGGCCCGGGGCGGCCGGTGGTCGCGATGTAATGGGCCTCGCGGGCGCACTTGGGAATCTCGTTGGTGTCCTTGATGAGGAAGTTGTGTTTCACCACCGGCATGGTGATGCCGAAGATGTCGGCTTCCTGGAAGGCATCCTTGCCGAGCATCCAGGTGACCTGCTGGCCGGTGATGCAGATCATCGGCACGGAATCCATTTGGGCCGTCATGAGGCCCGTGACAGTGTTGCCGGCACCCGGACCGGAGGTCACGAGGACCACCGCCGGCCGGCCGGTGGACCGGGCGTAGCCGTCCGCCATGTGGACCGCCCCCTGCTCGTGGCGGACGAGGACGAACTTGATCTTCGACTCGACGGTCTCGAGAGCGTCGAAAATCGGAAGGGCCGCCCCTCCCGAATACCCGAAAATATACTCAATCCCCAAATCATCGAGGGTCTTGATGAGGGCCTGGGCTCCGTCGATTTCCTGTTTTGCCATGAAAATTGCCTGTTGGCGGGGAACTATCCGGATTTTCGAGATATTGACAAGGCAAAACGGGCATCTTGAGGCGAAATCCGGCAACCAAGGCGGTCCCGACTCCGGAAAATGCTCCATTTTTCCGCAAGCAGCCGAAAATCGACCCGTCGGCCGGCCCAAAATTGCCATTTTCCGCGAGAACGGGTCCGCGAAGGGGGGTGAGGGTGGGACGGTCGTCCCCGGGAGGGAGGGGAGCGGGGGCGGCGGGAAGTTCCGGATTGAATGCACCCGCGAGCCTGTTTAGCTGGAATTTCGCCGATTGGAGACACCCGGCCTGTTCCCCAACTCCTCCCTGAAACCCGTGAACTGCTTTTCCCCCGGCAGGGCGTTTGGTGCCCTCCTCGTGATGGCCCTCCTCGTTGCCGCCCCGGCGGGAGCGCAGCCCGGCCTCGATCAACCCGTGCCGGTCGGGGCATTCCTCAACGGGGTGCTTCCGTCGTCGGCGCCGGGAACGGCCACCGGATGGACGACGGAGAACGCCTTTCCGAACCTGAGCTGGACCGACCCGCTCTGGCTGGCGCCCTACCCCGGGACCAACGACTTCGTGGTGGTGGAGAAGACGGGGCGGATCTACCGCTTCGAGAACCGCAGCGATGTCACCATGGCGGAGATGCAGTTGATCCTCGACTGGTCGGCCCACACCGAGACATCCGAGGACCAGGGATTCTACAGCCTCGCCTTCCACCCGGAGTTCGGGCAGGCCGGATCCGCCCACCGCGGCTTCGTTTACGTCTGCTACAGCCACCGCCACCAGCAGGGAGTCGACAATGACAACCAAACCTACTGGCGGGTGACGCGCTTCACGATGGATGACGGCCCGGGCGGCGTGCCGGATTCGAGCTCGGTGATCGATCCGGCCTCGGAGACCATCCTGATCAGCCAGTTCGATCCGAACCTGTGGCACAACGGCGGGCCGCTGTTCTTTGGTCCGGAGGGATTCCTCTACGCCGCCAGCGGTGACGGCGGCGGGGGCGGGGACCAGTTCGGGTACTCGCAGGCGATCAATTACGGGTTCTTCGGGGGCATCTACCGGATGGACGTCGACATGAACCCGGCCACCAGCCACCCGATCCGCCGGCAGCCGCAGGATTCGAACCGCCCCGCGGGATGGCCGGCGAGCTTCTCGCAGAATTACTTCATCCCGAACTCGAACCCCTTCGTCGAGGGGGCGGCGCCCTACAGCGGGTCGTCGAGCGTGCTCGAGGAATTTTATGCGGTCGGCCTGCGGAGCCCGCACACCATGCACTACGACCCGGTGAGCGGGCAGGTGTGGGTCGGGGACGTCGGGCAGGGGTCGCGGGAGGAGATGAGCATGTTCCAGCTCGACCCGGCCAACCCGGTGGGGTCCGGGGAGGGACCGAACTTCCAGTGGGCCTACCGGGAAGGGATCGTGGGCGGACCGCGCGCCCAGCCGGGCACCCTCCTGGGAATCGAGGCTCTGCCGATCCACGACTACGGGCGCGGGACGGGGAACTGCATCATTGGCGGATTCCTCTACCAGGGCGGGGTGCACGCCGCCGCCCTCGGCGGGAAGGTCCTCTTCGGGGACCACGGGCGCGGCCGTCTCTGGACCCTGGAGTACACGCCGGGCCAGCCGCCGGTCGTCGAGGAGATCATCAGCGGTTTCCACACCGGATTGAAGGTGGGTCTCGGAAACATCTGCCGGGACGAGGCCGGAGAGGTTTACCTGATGGACCTCAATGGGACCGACATTCCGGGCGGCATCGTGCAGCGCCTCGTGGCGGAGGGCGTCTCGGGCGAGCCCCCCGCGTGGTTGTCGCAGACCGGCGCCTTCACCGACGTGCCCAATCTCGTTCCGGCCGCCGCGATGGTCCCCTACACGGTCGGAAACCAGTTGTTCTCCGACAACGCGTTGAAGGAGCGGTGGATCATGGTGCCGAACGACGGCAGCCACAACTCCGCCGCGGAGCAGGTGGCCTTCAGCGGGAAGGGGAACTGGATCTTCCCGGCGGGGACGGTGATCGTGAAGCACTTCGAATTGCCCACCGACGAGACCGACCCGGGGGCCACGACCCGGCTGGAGACGCGGTTCATCGTCTGCACGAACGCGGGCGGGAAGTACGGGGTGACCTACCGGTGGCTGCCGGACCAGTCGGACGCCTATCTCCTCACCGCGGGCGAAACCGGGACCTACACCATTGCGGAAGCGGGCGGGGGGACCCGCGAACAGACGTGGCAGTTCCCGAGCCGCGGCGACTGCCTGTTGTGCCACAACACCTACTCGGGACAGGCGTTGGGAGTGCGCACCCACCAGTTGAACTGCGACCTGCTGTATCCGGCCACCGGGCGGACCGGCAACCAGCTCGACACCTGGAACGCCCTCGGGATGTTCGACACCAGCCTGAGCCAGGCGCAGCTCGAGGATTTCATCGAGTCGCGGGCCCTCGACGACGCCGGCGCGCCGCTCGAGCACCGCGTGCGGTCCTATCTCGATTCGAACTGCGCGCACTGTCACCGGCCGGGTGCGCCGGGGGGCACCTTCGACGCGCGGCTGAGCACGCCGCTCGCCCTGCAGAACATCGTGAACGCCCCGCTGGAGCGCGATTTTGACCTCGGTCCGGACGACGCCATCGTGAAGCCGATGGACGTGGCGATGTCGGCGATCCACTTTCGGATGAACCACGCCAACCCGGACCCGAACGCCATGCCGCCCATCGCCAAGAACGAGATCGACGGGGCCGCGGTGCAGGAGGTGGCGGCCTGGATCGACGGCTTGATCGATGCGCAGTTCCAGTTGGCGGGCGGGACGACGGCGCGATACGTGCGGTTCCTCGCGGACTCCGAGGTCAACGGCCAGCCGTGGAGTTCCATCGCGGAGCTGAACGTTCTCGATGGAAGCGGCGCGGTGATCCCGCAGAATACCATCACGATCGCGGACACGGACGGGGAGGAGACCGTCGGGGAGGACGGCCGGGCCGTGAATGTCCTCGACGGCAATCCCGGGACCATCTGGCACAGCGTCTGGACCACGCCGGACCCGGACGCCCCGCACCCGCACTGGATCACCCTCGACCTCGGGTCCGTGAAGCCGGTCGGCGGGATCCGATACCTGCCGCGCCAGGCGAGTCCCAACGGGCGCGTCGGCGATTGGCGGCTGGAGGTCAGTGCGGACGGGTCGAACTTCGCGCCGGTGGCCTCGGGGACCTATCCCGACGGGACCGCGGAGCAGACCTTCGACAGCCTCGTCGGGAGTCGCCCGGCGCGCACCATGCTCGGCGGCCCCGCCGGGACGGTGGCGGGCGACTTCGAGGTGACCCTCGTGCTCGACTACGACGTCGACGATGTGGACGCGGGTGATTTCAACGTCACCGGCGGATCCGTCGTGGATGTGCGCGGCGCCGGCTACTACTACGTTGCGACGGTGCGACCGAGCGCCGCCGCCGTCGACGTCGACCTCCCGCAGGACGTTCTCGCGGGCCCGGGAGGCGGCGGCAACCTGGCATCCAACAGCATTTCGGTCGTGTTCGAGGACACCCGGCCGCCGGTGCCGGTCTTCACGAATCTTCCGGGTGGCGGCACGGTCAGCGGACCGTTCTCGATCAACCTCGACTTCGGAGAGGAGGTCACCGGGCTGGAGCCCGCGGACCTTGTTGTCACCAACGGGACGCTCACGGCTCTCGGCGGGGGACCCGATTCCTATTCGCTGGCGGTCACCCCGGACGCGGAGGGGGCCGTGACGATCGAGATCCTCGCCGGGGCGGTGGTCGACCTCGCCGGCAATGTCATGGGAGCCGGGGAATCCGTCATCCTGACCTACGAGACGACCGTCCTGGCCCTCGAGGCCGAGGACGGCACCTTCTTCGGCGGAATGACGATCGTGAACGACGGCGCCGCCAGCAACGGGCAATTCGTCTGGCTCCCGGAGGACGTCTACCCGGGGAACTGGCAGACTTTCAATGCGACCCACCGCGCGGAGTACACCTTCGTGGTTCCGCACAGCGGGGACTGGACCCTCCACGGCCGCGTGCAATCGCCCGGCACGTCCTCCGATTCCTTCTGGGTGGAGATCGACGGCAACCAGGGGGCCGGCCCGGTCTACCTCTGGGACACCGCCTTGGCGGGAACCGCCTATGTCTGGGACCTCATGAACAACCGCGGCGGAGCCGATCCGGTGGTGCTGAACCTCTCGGCCGGCGCCCACACCGTGGCGGTTTACGGGCGGGACGACGGGACCCGCCTCGACCGGCTGGAGCTGGTCAGTGAGCGGCCCCTTCCCACCCTGACCGCTCCGCTGACGGCGGTGACCGGCCCCTTCCAGGTGAACGTCGCATTCTCGGAGGGCGTGACGGGGTTGACCATCGCGGACTTCGTCGTGACCGGCGGAACGGCCACGGGATTCTCGGGGAGCGGGGCAGCCTACACGCTCACGGTGGACCCGGCCTCGCCGACCGTCGCGATCAGCCTGCCCGCGGATGTCGCCACGGACGTCGACGCCAACGGGAACTTCGCGTCGAATGCCGTCGTTGTCCGCCACGACGGAATCTACGAGCAATGGGCCTCGACATTCGGGCTGAGCGGAGCGGCGGCGGGGCTATTCGCGAACGACGACGGCGACCGCTGGGCGAACCTGGTCGAGTTCATGTTCAATCTCGATCCCACCGTCGACGACAGCGGGATCTACGATCCCGCGGCGGCGGTCGGGGCCGATGGTCCGAGCGGCCTGCCGTGGCTGAGTCTCACGACCCGTCCCGGAGGGGAGAATGGGCTCCGCGTGGTCTTCCTCCGCCGGAAGGGCGCCGCCGCCGAGGGCTACACGAGCATCGTGCAGTTCTCGAGCGACCTGACCGGCGTGGCCCCGGATGGATGGGTGGATTTCACGGGCAGCGAGACGGTGGAGTCGATCGATGCGGACTGGGAGCGGGTCATCATCGACGATCCCTTCAGCTCCGCCACGCACCCCGGGCGTTTCGGGCGGGTGAAGGTGCGGTTTGTCGCGCCCTAGCGGCCGGCGCCGCCGGGGGGGTCAGGACGGCCCGAGAAGATCGAGGATGGCCGCGATGGTGGACAGGGCATTGCCTTCGAGACGGTTGTTGACGTAGACGTAGGTCTTCCGGCCCGGGTTCGGTTGGCGGACGGCCTTGACGAGGTCGGCGGCGGCCCGGCGGACCTCCGGTTGTTCCTCCTGGACGCGGTCGTAGGGGGCGAAGGTGTCGACGGCCTCCTCGTAGTCCCGCCCGCACTTCAGGAGGAGGCGCGCCCCGACCGGGGCGGCGCCATGGCCGGCCGGATGGAGGGCGAGTTGCTCCGCGAGGGAGGGCATGCGCTGCCACTGGTTGTAGACGTGCGCCACCCCGTGCGCCGCGAGGCACTCGAAATAGGGTTGCTCGAGGAAGCCCGCATTGCGGACCTCCACGCCGAAGTCCCAATCCCCGGTCGGGAGGGCGCCGAGGAAGGCGTCGAGGTCGTCGACGAACTCCCGGCCATGCTCGTAGTCGCGCGGGTAGAAGCGCGAGAACTCGAAGATGAGCAGCCCGGTCTTGTCGCGGTGCGGTTCGAGCGGCTTGAGAAAGGAGGACAGGAACAGCCTGGCATCGAGGAAGTGCGGGTTGTCCTTGCCCGCGAATTCGCCGTGCCGCTTGTGTCGCGGGAAGTGCTTGATGGTGATGGTGTCGGTGACCTTGTGGGAAAAGAGGAATCCCGTCGGAACCTGGCCGTGGAGGCCGTCGAGATACTTGGCGCCGGGGAACCGGTAGTAGGAGGCATCGAGACACACCGTGGGAAAGACCTCCGCATACTCCTCGAGACAGGATCGCTCGAAGCGCGTCTTGGCGACCTTCCCGCGGTAGTGGTAGCGCTCCGGCGTGTAGAGCTGCCCGAACCAGCCGTCGTATTTCCACGACGAGGTGCCGAGGTAGACACCCTCCGCGGCGAGGGCCGCGAGACGGGGCTGGAGCGCGAGAGAGTCCATGGTGACGCCGCCTCGCGGCGGTGGGGTCACAATCAGGCCGGGTGGAGTTCCGGCGAAACGGGTTGGAGCGTTTCCGGGAAGAGCTGGTTCCAGACCGGGAGGGCCTCGCGGATCTGTTCCGCCTCGCGCGTCGGGGAGAGTTCCCAGACAAAGGGCATCTCCGGGCGGAAGTGCCGCATCAGGGGCGGGTAATCGATGGTCCCGGTGAACGGCACCCGGTGGTCACGGTGCGGCCAGTGCACGTCGTGCACATGGGCCCCGATCACGTAGGGCTCCATCTGCGAGAGCCAGTGCTTGTGATCCAGGAGGCCGAGGTTGTGCTTCAACTGGACGTGTCCGAAATCATGCCAGTAGCCGACCCACGGCGTGTCCTTGAAGTGTTCCTGCAGGGCGATCATCTCGCGCTCGGTGGGGACGTCCTCGTACTTCGAGCGTGATTCCACCGCGAGCTTCACGCCGTACTCCTCGGCCTTGGCGGCGAGCGATTCGAGGGTGGCCATGGCGCGGTTGAAATAGACCGGCCCGGTCTTCTCGCGCTTCTTGACGCACTTGATCTTGTGGGCGGCGTACTTCGGGGAGAGGGCCTGGCCGTCCTTCAGCATGCCGGTCAGGCGGCCGGTCCACTTCCGGTGGGGCATGAGGGGCACCGAGCCCATGTGCAGGACGAGGTAGCCCGCCCCGAATTCCGCGGCGACCTCGAGGGTCTTGAGCGTCATCTCCATGGCGCGCTGCCGGTCGCCGGTGCGGTGCGAGCTGAACTCGTAGGCATCCGGCGCGTCGATCATGACCTCGGTGGGCGACGGGAAGTAGTTGTGCACCCCGGCGCAACGGAACTTGCCCGCGCGGAACGCCTTCTGCAGGCCGGGGAGCTTCGTGATCGTCATTCCGTGGCTGAGCTCGACGGTGTCGAAGCCCAGCTCGAGGATCTCATCGATCATCCCCTCGCCATCGGTATGGCGGGAGTTGTTCCAGCACGTGGAGAGTGCGAGCATGCGGATAGCCTACAAACGGCAGGAGGGCTCCGCAATGCCATCGGACGCCCGGGCCCGGCGATGGGGGCCCGCGCCGCCCGGGATCAGCGGTTCGGCACCCGCGCCGGGACCGGCTGGGGCCGGCTCATCCCGTAGAGCATCATGGCGTTCACGAAAAAGAGGACCGCGAGAAGGATGGTGGCCAACTGGAGAACCCCGAGGGTCGCGACGTGTTCCTTGTGCCCGAGGGCGCGGGCCACTTCGGTCTGCTTGAGGGCGTCCTGCAGCGACTCGACCCGCCCGTCGGCGAGCACCGCCTGGACGTAATCCTTGTCGAGTTTGGCGTAGCTGGCGAAGTCACTCTGGCCGCTGCGGATGAATGGAATTGCGACAAGCATGAAGATCGCGAAGGCCAGATTTCCAAGAAGAAATGCGGTGGGGCGCTTCATCGGTTGCCGTGTGGGAGGAGTAGTGTGCATGGGGTTTGATCAGGAATGGATGAGAAGGGTGACTTCGCCTTTAGGGGGCTTAGCAGTAAAGACCTCTAACAATTCCGCAGGACCGCCGCCATATATGTTTTCAAATTTTTTAGTTAATTCACGCGTAATACAAACGCGGCATTGAGGATTAATCTCACTTAATAATTCGAGTGTTGAAACAAGTCGGTGTGGAGACTCGAAGAAGACGTGGGTGTGACCGGATTCGAGTGCCGCGGCGAGTTCGCGGCGGCGCTTGCCTTTCTTGACGGCGAGGAAGCCGGCGAAGGTGAACGGATGGGGCGGGAGGCCGGAGGCCACCACCGCGGTGGTGATGGCGGACGGTCCGGGAAGGACGGTGTACGGGATTTCGTGGGCGATGCAGGCGCGCAGGAAGCGGTGCCCGGGGTCGGAGAGGCAGGGGCTTCCGGCGTCGGACACCACCGCGATGCGGGCTCCCCCGCGGGCCTTCTCGAGGAGTTCGGGAATGCGCCGGTCCTCGTTGTGGTCGTGCAGGGAGAGCAGGGGCTTGCTGATCTCGAAGTGATTCAGCAGGCGCCGCGAGTGCCGGGTGTCCTCGCAGGCGATGAAGTCGGCCTCGCGGAGGGTTTCCACGGCGCGCAGGGTGATGTCGCCGAGGTTGCCGATGGGCGTCGGGACAAAGGAGACCAGGGGTGTCGGTGGGCCCGCGGCCATGGTGCGGTGGGGTGGTTGGGTTCGGGCGGCGGGAAGGCGGGGATCGGCCCCGAACTTCGGCGCGGGCCGGGTCGATGGCGAGCCCGGAATGCGCCATCCGTCCGGCGGGCGTCAGAATCCGTCCGCGAGTCGGGCCACGAGCGAATCGGTGGCCCGCTTCAGGGCGTCGGTCAGGGCCGTCTGGCGGGCGGTCTGCAGGTTGGGATCGGCAAAGAAGCGCGTCGATCCGCTGGAGCTGCCCGACTCGAGAACCTCCAGGGGATTGGAGGCGTCGATCAGCTTCCAGGAAAGAATGAGGGTCATCTCGAGTTCTTCGGATGACAGGGTGTCGCGGGTCGAGGCCCGCACCTGCTGGTAGTCGACCCGCAGGATGGTCGTTTCGAGCCGCGCGTCGGCGGCATCGAGGGTGGCGACCTGGTAGGTGCCGTCGCGGGTCAGGGCGTCGACGATGTTGTTGGTCGCCAGCGCGGAGGCGCGGGTCAGGAGCGTCTGGTTGCGGGTCGGCGCGACGTAGACCGAGTCGACCTCGCGGAGGTGCGCGGGCTTGGATCCGCCGAGCTGGTAGCCGGTGCAGCCGCCGAGGAGGCCGGCCGCGAGAATCGCCGCGAGCAGAAAGCGGGCGGGGGAGCGGGTCACGAGCCGGAGATCTTTGCGAGGCGCTGCTGCGCCCTGTCGTGCAGGGTTCCGCTGGGGGAGTTGCGGATCACCTCCTTGTAGTAGAAGGCGGCGGAGGTCTGTTCGCCCTTCTTGAAGTAGAACTCGGCGATGTCGAAGCTGCGCTGCACATCGCGGGAGGCGATCTCGCGGAGGCGGGCCCGGGCGTCGGCGTCGCGGGGGCTCCCGGGATACTGCTGGAGGAGATCCTCGAAGGAATGGCGGGCCCGGTCGAGGTTCGCCTGGTTCTGGTTTCCGCGCGCGGCCTGGTTCAGGAGAATCGCGCCGATGCGGTACTGCGCCTCCGGGGCGTAGGTGCTCGTGCTGTAGTTGTCGATGACCTCCTCAAAGGCGTCGATCGCCTGCGGGGCGCGCTTCTCGCTTTCCCACACCTCACCGATGGCGAACTGGGCCTTCGGGGCGCTCGGCGCCTGCGGGGCGTTTTCCCGCACCTTGCCCAGCATCTCGGTGATCTTCTTCGGGTCGAGTCTCGACTTCAGGCCGAGGAAGGAATTCTTGATCTGCCCGTCGGCGGCGGCGTGCGCCACGACCGCCTGGCGGCTCAGGGCCTGGGTGTAGAGGGAGCTCGACGGGTAGTTTTGGATGAAGTCCTCGTAGGCATCGAAGGCGTCGAGGATCTCGCCTTTGCGGTCAAGGAGGACGGCCTGCCGGAAGCGGGCTTCGGGCGCCACCTTCGAGTAGCGGTACTTGGTGGCGACGCGATCGTAGGTCTTCTCGGCTTTTCCGGACTTGCCGGCGGCTTCGAGGGCGGTCGCCTCGGAGAAGAGCCGGGCCGCGGCGCCGTCGCCCTCGGTGAGGGTCCCCGAGGGAGGGGGCGCATCCTTCGGCAACGAATTGCAGGATGCCAGGCAAAGCGCCGCGAGAACCGGCGCAAAGATGATCGGGCGGAGGCCGCGCATGAGCGGGATGCTAGCCGCTTCGCGCCGAAAGCCAACGGACTTTTTTTCCCGAACCGGCACAAAAATTTGAACGTTTCGCCGATAGCAACCGCGGCTGGCGTCCGGAGGTCGCGATCAGTTCTGCCCGAGTTCCTTGGAGCGGCGGGTGGCGGCGGAAACCGCCTCGATGCAGGCCGCGCGGAATCCGCCATCCTCGAGGGCCTGCAAGCCCGCGACGGTCGTGCCGCCGGGAGAGGCCACCATGTCCCTCAGCGCGGAGGGCTGCTCGCCGGTGGTCTGCACCATCGCCGCGGCGCCGAGGACCGTCTGCGCGGCGAGGGCGAGGGCCTGGTCCGGCGGGAGGCCGTTGCGCACCCCGCCGTCGGCAAGCGCCTCGATGAGCATGTAAACGTAGGCCGGGCCGCTTCCGGACAGACCGGTGACGGCGTCGAGGAGGGACTCCGGGACCTCCACGGCGGTGCCCACCGCTTCGAGGAGGCGGCGCGCCGTGTCGGCATCGGCCGGAGTGGCGGTGGATCCAAGGGCGAAGGCCGCGGCGCCTTTCCCGACGAGCGCCGGGGTGTTGGGCATGGTGCGCACGACGCGGGCGGAGCCGCCGAGATGGTGCTCGAGGGAGGCGATGGTGACCCCCGCCGCGACGGAGATGACAAGGAGCTCGCCCGGGTCCCGGCCCGCCGCGGCGACTTCCTTCAGGGCCGCGCGGACGTCCTGGGGCTTGGTGCACAGCAGCACCACCTCGCAGGCCGACGCCAGGTCGCGAATTGACGCGGCGGCCGTGACGGGACGCTCGGCGCGGAGGGCCTCCACGGCGGCGTCGACCACATCGTAGGCGAGGAGGTCGGCGGCGCCCACGGCCCCGGCATCGATGGCTCCCATGGCAAGGGCCCGGCCCATTCTGCCGCAACCAATCAGGCCTGTTTTCATGGCCGCGAACCTGCGGCGGCACCCGGGGGCTGTCGAGACTTAGTGCCCAATCGGCGGCATCCTTTTCCTTGTTTTGGAGGGGTGGAGAGCGAAAATCCCCGGGCATGGGAGGCTGGTGCAGGGTGTTTCGAGTTTGGGCCGTGGTGCTGTCGCTGGGGGCGATGTCCGCCGTGCCGGTGACCGCCCAGGACCGCGATCTCGCCTCTTCGCTGCCCTTCACGGTCGATGAAGTGATTCATCCCGCCATCGCCCGCCTGCCGCCCCCGGATTTCTTCAAGGAGATCGAGGCGCTGCCGATGGTGATCACGGCGCGCAACGAGACCGCGCAGCGTCATGTCGTGCAGGGGATGTCGTTGATCAATGCCGGCTGGGACTTCGAGGCCTACCGGCACTTTTGCGAGGCGGTGCGCGCCGACCGCGATTGCCTCATGGCCTACTGGGGGATCGGCCTCGCGCTGGCGGCGCCCAACAACGAGTTCACCCCGCAACGGGTGAACGCCATCAGCCGGATGGTCGACCTCATCGAGGCGGAAGCGGGGACCGCGCTCGAGCGGGACTATGCCCTCGCGCTGGCGTCGATGTATGCCTCCGGCGCAAAATCATCCGCGAGGGAGTTCTCGCTGCTGGCGAGACGCTACCCGAACAACCTGCAGGCGAAGCTGCTGGCGGCCTACCTCGGCCGCGGGGGATACGATGAGTTCGGGGAGGCCACCGTGGCCCAGGAAGAGGCCATCGAGAACATGCGGCTCTACCTGAACCTGCATCCGGACAACCTCGCGGTGCTGACGTTCTGGGCGGTCCTGCATGCCGAATCGCCCGATGCCATCGAGATGCTGACCAGGCAGGTTCTGCCGTTCGCGCGGAAGATCGCGCGCCTGGCCCCCGAGTTCCCGCCCTACCAGCACCTCCTCGGCCACTTCGAGTGGCGGTGCGGCAACCATCGGCTCGCCGAAGCGGCATTCGCGCGGGCCGCTGACCTCTACGCCGCCCACATGAAGAAGCACAAGCTCACCTTCCATGACTGTGACGGGTGGGTGCGCACCCGGCTCTACCATGCCGCCGCGCTCTACAGCCAGGGGCGCTTCGACGAGGCCATGAAGATCGCCAAGGAGATGGCGGCCCTGCAAATCGACGAGAAGCGCTTTGGCTCGCCCGGAGCGGACCTCGTCCTCTGGGAGGCGCGCACCCTGCCGGCCCGGCTGTATGCGGCCCGCGGATGGGAGGCGGATTTCGACGCCGGGATCGCCTCGCTGCCGGCCAAGGACGACCCGCAGTTGTTCCGCGAGCGCACCATGTCGATATTCTACCTCGAGGCCATGCGGCAGTACCTCGGGTCGCGGCGGGAGCTGCACCGGGGCAACCGCAAGCTCGCCGGGGACTTCCGGACGGCGCTCAGCAAGACCGGGGTCCTGCTGCTGAACGCCCAGGAGAAGGCCACCAGGAGCTCGGCCATCTCCGAGTACGTGCGGGCCCTGCGGTGCCTCGAGGCCCTCAGCGCGGAACTGCGCGGGCTGGTGGCCCTTGCCGCGGACGGGAGCGAACGGCGCTCCGCCTTCAACTGGTTCAAGTCGGCGGTGAGCAAGCAGCAGCGGCCCACCATGCTGATGCCCCCCCCGACCCTGTACCCGATGGAGATCCGGCTCGGCGAGTATCATCTCCGCATGGACGAACCGCAGAAGGCCGCCGAGGCCTACTGGGAGGGCCTGACGCGCAGGCCGAACGACCTCGCGAGCCTCAGCGGCTACGAGCGGGCCCTCGCCGGCCTCGGACGCACGGATGACGCGGCGCGCATCGCGAAGCAGATCAGGCTCGTGAAGGGGAACTAGCGGTCAGGCCGCCTCGATCATCTCGCGGGAGATGCCGCGCAGCTCGAAGGCCCGCAGGATGGTGGCCTCGATGAGGTTCGCGGGACACGAGGCCCCGGCGGTCACGCCGATCGTGGCGGGGCGGCCTTCGAGGAGTTGCCCGGGGTAGGCCGATTCCACCTCCGAGCTCCGCTCGAGATCGAAGTGCGCGATGGTCTCGAGCGATTCGAGGCATTCCGCGTCGCGGATGAAGAAGGTGGGGAGCTCCTTCTCGCCGATCTCGACGAGGTGGGAGGTGTTCGAGCTGTTGTATCCGCCGACCACCAGGAGGAGGTCCATGGGCTTGCGGAGGAGATCGAAGAGGGCGTCCTGCCGCTCCTGGGTGGCGCCGCAGATGGTGTCGAAGACCTTGAAGTTGGCGTTGGTGCCGTCGCGGGCTTCGAGGGCGTCCCGGATGCGCTTCTGGATCTCCTCGGTTTCACTCTTCAGCATGGTCGTCTGGTTGGCGACGCCGACCTCGCGCAGGTGGAGGTCGGGATCAAACCCCTCGGAGTGGGCGTCCGCGAAGCGGGCGAGGAACTCGGCGCGATCGCCCTTCCCGGCGATGTAGTCGCAGACGAAATCGGTGTCCTCGAGGGTGAGGATGATGAGATAGTGGCCCTTGCCGTCGGTGCCCATGGCGCGCGAGGCGGTGGCGCGGGTTTCCTCGTGGCCGGCCTTGCCGTGAATGATGGAGGTCACGCCGTTCTTGGCGTAGTCGCGGACGCGGCGCCATACCTTCATGACGTCGCCGCAGGTGGTGTCGACGATGATGCATCCCCGCTCCTCGAGCTTGTCCATGAACGCCAGCGGCGCCCCGAAGGCCGGGACGATGGCGACGTCATCGGCGGTCAGTTCGTCGTACTGCTCGTTCATTTCCTGCCACGGGAGCGAGACGATGCCCATGTCGACGAGCTGGCGATTGACCTCGGGGTTGTGGATGATCTCGCCGATCAGGAAAATGCGGTTCTCGGTGAAGACGCGGCGCGAGGCGTAGGCGAGGTCGATGGCGCGCTCCACGCCGTAGCAGAATCCGAACTGCTCGGCGAGGCGCAGGGTGGTGTTGCCGATGGTGAGTTCGCCGCCGCGATCGCGGAGTTTCTCGACGATCGGCGACCGGTAGTGGCGTTCGACCTCGGCCTGGACCTTCTCCATGACGTCCGGACGGCGGACGTTGACGCGCTTGCGTTTGGCCTTGGTGGTGCCGTCGCTCATGGAGGAGACGCTACTGCATGGCCGCGGCGAGGGGCAGCGATATTTTCGGTCCCGGAGCGGGGAGGAGGCGATTGGGCGCAAGACCGGGGCGCGCGGGGCGGTTTTCATGGGCATGAGATTGTTGCTGGCGGCCGTGGCGGCCGGGGGCTGCGCGTGGACGGCGGTGGGGGAGGAGCCCCCCCGGCCCGCGGAGGTGCGCGCCGCGATCGTGAAGGCCGTGGGGACCCTCGACCGCGAATTCGCGCGGCACGGCGGCTACGTGTGGGTCTACAGTCCGGACGGCTCGCTGCGGGCCGGGGAGGGCCCGGCCGGCCAGACCGCGGCGTGGGTGCAACCACCCGGATCGCCCACCGTCGGCATGGCCATCCTCGAGGCCTACCGCGCCACCGGCGAGGCCGCCTGCCTCGATGCCGCCCGCGACACGGCCCACGCCCTGGTGCGGGGGCAGCTCCATTCCGGCGGGTGGCCCTACCGCATCGACTTCGAGCCGGAGGACCGGAAGGGGACCAACTACCGCGTCGACGGCGGCCCGAATCCCAAGGCGGCCGGTCCGGCGGGGTGGGACACGTGGAAGCAGCGGAAGAACCGCGGGAACCGTTCCATGCTCGACGACGACACGACGCAGGCGGCGCTGCGCTTCCTGCTGGAATTCCACCGCGAGGTCGACGGGGGCGACAAGCAGGTGCGCGGGGCCCTCGACTACGGGCTCGCGGCCCTGCGCGGGACGCAGTACCCGTGCGGCGCCTGGTCGCACAACTTCGACGCCTTTCCGGACCCGCCGCCGGAGTTCGGTGATTACCCGGTGTTTGATGCGAGCTACCCCGAGTCGTGGCCGCGGACCTGGCCGAAGGAATGGGCGGGATGCTACCACCTCAACGACAACATCACGCCGGACGCCATCGCGACCCTCCTCCTCGCCCACGAGGTGCTCGGTGACCGGACCTTCCTCGACGCCGCCAGGCGGGGAGGGGAGTTCCTGATCCGCGCCCAGATGCCCGACCCGCAACCGGCCTGGGCCCAGCAATACGACAAGCACATGCACCCGGTGTGGGAGCGCAAGTTCGAGCCGCCCGCCATCACCGGCGGCGAGTCGCAGGGCGCCATGGAGATCCTGATCGCGCTGTTCCACGCCACCGGCGAGGAGCGCTTCCTCGAACCGGTCCCGCGCGCCCTCGCCTACCTCCGGAGATCATTGCTGCCGGACGGCCGCCTCGCCCGCTACTACGAGCTCCGGACAAACCGCCCGCTCTACTTCACCCGCGACTACAAGCTCACCGGCGACGGCGGCGACGTCCCGGATCATTACGCCTTCGTCACCCCGTCGCGGCTCGACAAGATCGAGGAGCTCTACCGCGAGGCCCGCGCCGGAAAGCCGCCCCGGCCGGCAGCGGTCCCCGGCGGCGAACGCGTCGCCGACCTCCTCGCCACCCGCGACCCCCGGGGCATCTGGCTCGAACCCGGAGTGGTCCGCGACCACCGGGGCCGGAAAGTGCGCCCCGAGGCCGGCATCGTCTCCTCCCGCACCGTCGCCAGGAACCTCACCGCCCTCAGCCGCTACCTCTCCCGCCACCCCCCGTCCCGCCCCTAGCTCCGCTTTGGTACCTAACTTCGATAACGTTATCGAAGTTAGGTACCGCGTAGACGAGGGAGGGTGGGGGAGGTGGCCGGATTCCGGCGAGAACGGAGGCGCCGGGATGGGCCGGGGCGGCGATCAATCCGGCAGGGGGCGGAAGATGTGCTTGTGCATGCGCTCGGCGTAGGCGTTGGCCCGCTTGGGGGCGGAGGCGGACTGTTTGGGGAGGGCGGCGATCCGGTCCTTGACGGCCTTCGGCAAGGTGGGGAGGTGCTCGAGGGCGTTGAGGGCGGCCACGGAGTGGTAGGGACCGGCCGTTTCGGGGTCGGCATTGGCGACGAGGGTCAGCATGGCGAGGTCGCGGGTCTCCTCGTCGGGCGGGTAGAAGGCGAGGGTTTCGGCGGCCGCGACCTGGACGCTGCGGCTGGAGTCGGAGAGGAGCCGCTTCAGCTCGCCGTGGACCTTGTGGGCGAAGTGCTCGCCGCGGTAGAGGACATAGAGCGCGGCCCAGTAGCGGATGGAGGCGTCCTTGCCGGAGTTGAGGAGGTCCTTGACCTGCTGCGCATCGGTGGAGGGGTGAAGGGCGAGGTCGCGGGCGGCGTGGAGGTCGTCCCAGGGGAAGTCCGGCAGGGACTTGATCAGCTCGCCCGGGGTGACCCCCAGTTCGGCGCACTTGTCGTGGAACATCCCCTCGGGAAAGACGCCGAGGTCGTGGGTGGCCTGCATGTGAGCCTTCAGGGCGCCGCGGAAGCGCTGGAGGGTGGCCTGGTGGGCGGGGTCGCCGGCGAGGTTCTTCGTCTCGTGCGGGTCGGCCTGGAGGTCGTAGAGTTCCTCCGGGGCCTTCGGTTGCCAGAAGCGGGCCTGGACGGCATTGAGTTTCCCCTGCCGGAAGAGGCGGCGCCAGACGCGGGTGGTGGGGGTTTCGAGCTGGTAGTGGAGGCTCTGCCCGTGCGGAAGGTGGGGCATGAAGTTGCGGATGTACGCGAAGCGGTTGTTGAAGACGGAGCGCGACGAGTCGGGGCGCTCGTCCATGCGGCCGCGGAAGCCGAAGGAGAACTCCGGGGCCTCCGCGATGAACTTCCCGGCGAAGGCCCGGCCCTGGTGGAAGGCGGGCGCCCGGAGGCCGGCGAGGGAGAGAATCGTCGGGGCGAAATCGACGAAGCCCACGAGGCGGCCGCTGATCCCGCCGGCGGAGTAGTCCTCCGGTCGGAGGTGCTTCCACTTGTCCGGGATGTGGACGATGAGGGGGACGTGGACGCCGGACCACCCGGCGTAGCGCTTGCCGCGCGGCATGCCGGATCCGTGGTCGGCCCAGAAGAAGACGATGGTGTCATCCTGCAGTCCGGTCTCCTCGAGGGCGGCGATCTGCTTCGCGAACCACTCGTCCATCTTGCCGAGCCGGTCGTAGTACTGGGCCCAGTCCTTGCGGACCTCGGGGGTGTCGGGGTGGTAGGGCGGGAGCGGGGCCTTGGCCGGGTCGTGCGAGGGGTTGTCGTTCTTGTTGCGGATCTGGCTCTCGTGGGTGCAGGTCTGGTTGAAGACCGCGAAGAAGGGCTTCCCCTCGGGGCGGTTCTTGTAGTGCGCCTTCCGCGACGATTCATCCCACACCGCCTTCGAATCGTAAAAGAAGTTGTAGTCGGTCTTGGAGCTGTTGGTGGTGTGGTAGCCGGCGTCGCGGAGATATTCCGGGAAGAGGCGGTGCCACTTCGGCCGCTGGACCTCGGAGCGCATGTGGTGGGCGCCGAGGGCCGGGGCGTACATCCCGGCGATGATGGTGGTGCGCGCCGGGGCGCACACCGGGGCGGTCGAGATGGCGTGCGTGTAGCGCAGCGAGCGTTTCGCGAAGGCGTCGACGTTGGGGGTCACGGCGTAGCCGTCGCCGTAGCAGCCGAGGTGCGGGCCGTGGTCCTCGGCGGAGAGCCAGAGGATGTTGGGCGAGGCGGCCGCCGAAGCGGGGGTCCCGGGGAGGCCGGCGAGGCCGAGCAGGCAGACGGCGAGGAGGGAGCGCGTGAAATCAGGCGGCATGGTGAGGGAACGCGAAAAAGCGGCGGGCGTTATCATGGCAGATGTTCCTGATCAGCGGGTCGAGGAGGGCGGGATCGTCGGGAATCTCCCCGTTCTCGACGTCGGTGGCGATGAGGTTGCACAGGAGGCGCCGGAAATACTCGTGCCGCGGAGAGGACAGGAAGGAGCGCGAGTCGGTCAGCATCCCGACGAACCGCGAGAGGAGCCCGATGGAGGAGAGGGTGTCGAGGTGCTCGGTCATGCCGCGCAGGGTGTCGTTGTACCACCACGCCGCCCCCCACTGGATCTTGGAGGCGGCGGGGCCTTCCTGGAACGACCCGCACGCCGCGGCGAAGAGGGCGTTGTCGCGGGGATTGAGGTTGTAGATGATCGTCCGGGGGAGGGACTTCTCGCGGTCGAGGAGGTCAAGGAACCCGAGGAGGGCCTCGCCCTGGGGCCAGTCGCCGATGGTGTCGAAGCCGGAGTCGGGGCCGAGTTGTTCGAAGTAGCGCGAGTTCGGGTTGCGGACCGGGGCGAGGTGGAGCTGCATCGTCCATCCGCGCTCGGCGTTCCAGGCGGCGACCTCCTGCATGACGCGGGCCGCGAAGCGGTCGGTATCGTCGGCGTCGACGTCCAGTCCGGAGCGGGCGTTGTGGAAGATGGCGGCGGCATCGGCGGCGGAGCACGGCGTCGCCGGGCAGGACTTCAGGCCGTGGTCGGAGAGGCGGCACCCGAGGGCATGGAAGTCGTCGTGGCGTTTCCGGAGGGCCGCGAGGAGGCTCTCGAAGGTGTTGACGGAAGTGCCGGCGACCACCCCGAGTTGGTCGCAAAAGGGATTGAGGAGGTGGGGCCGGTCGACCATGAGGGCCCGGTCGGGGCGGTAGGTCGGGTAGACCTTGGTGTTCATCGGGATGGTGGCACAGGCCTCGTGCCAGACGAGCGGGTCGGCGGGGTCATCGGTGGTCCCGACGGTGTCGACCATGAACTTGTGCAGGAGGCCGCGGGCGCTGAAGGTGCTGTCCGCGATGCGTTCGTTGGCGGCGTTCCAGATCTCCTCGGCGGTATCGGGTCCCAGCAGGGTGTCGATCGCAAAGCAGCGGCTGAGTTCCAGGTGGGTCCAGTGGTAGAGCGGGTTGCGGATCGTGTGGGGGACGGTCTCGGCCCACGCCTGGAACTTCTCGCGGGGGCTGGCGTCGCCGGTGATGTGGGACTCGGGGATGCCGTTGGCCCGCATGGCGCGCCACTTGTAGTGGTCCTCGCCGAGCCAGAGGGTGGTGAGGTTGTCCCAGCGGTGGTCCTCGGCGATCTCCCGCGGCGGGAGGTGCGTGTGGTAGTCGATGACCGGGAGGGGCGCGGCGACCTCGTGGAAAAGCCGTCGGGCGGTCTCGGAGCGGAGGAGGAAGTCGTCGTCGAGAAACGGCCGCGGCATGCCGGGAGGCTACGGGGCGCGGACGGCGCTGTTCAAGCGCCGAGGGGCCTCCCCGGGTGAAGAACCGCCCGGAGGCCCGCGGCCGGACCCGCCGGGGAGGGCCGGGGAGGATGGCGGCGGTCCGGCCGGGGCGCTCTAGTTGGCGCGGACCCGGTCGTATTCGGGATTCACGCATCGGTCCTTCCACTGCTTCAGGACCTCGCGCAGGCCGGCGTCGGACTCGGGATGCTGCCCCTGGTCGCCGGTGGATTCGATCCACGTCTCGAGAATGTCGCGATGGCGCTGCAGCTCGGCGGCGAAGGCGGGATCCCGGGCGAGATTCCTGATCTCGTGGGGATCCATGCCGGTTTCGTAGAGTTCCTCCGCGGGGCGGGGCCCGAAGAAGATCTCTTCGGTGAGCTTCGGGAGGGTCCCGTCGGCATGCCCCTGCCGGAGAAAGCGGGTGTAGTCGCGGTTGTCGCGGTACTGGGGTTGGAGGAGGGGTCGGTCGGTCAGGAAGTTCCGGATGTAGCGGAAGCGGTCGGTGCGGACCGAGCGGATCCGGTCGATGGTGTAGTCGCACCGGTCCCGCGCGGAAATGACGTGCTCCCGCGGCTTGAAGTCGGGGGCGAAGAGGTTGGCGCCATCGAAGTACGCCGGGATGTCGATGCCGGCGAGGGCGAGGGAGGTCGCCGGGATGTCGAGGGTCGAGACGAGATCCTTGCGGACCGACCCGGGCCGGAGGCGCTCGTCGGGACCGACGACGATGAGGGGCACGTGGGTTCCCAGCTCGCTACAGAACTGCTTGCCGCGCAGGGAGTGGTTGTTGCCGTGGTCGGTGAACCAGAAGATGATGGTGTTATCGAGGAGGCCGTCCTCCCTGAGATTCTCCATGATGGTGTTCGTTTCGGCATCGGTCCGCCGGACGGTGTCGAAGTGGTGGGCGTGCCACTTGCGGAAGAGCCCGTTGTCGGGGACGTAGGGCGGGGGGGTGACGGTGGACGGGTCGACCTTGTCCTTCCACTTCGCGGTGTTGCTCTTGCCGCCGCGCAACTGGATCTGGCCGAACCAGGGGGTCCCGCCGGGCACCTTGCGCCACGCGTCGAAGGACGACTTCCTCATCCCGGGCAGCGAGTAGAGGTCGGCGCGGTCGTAGGCGAAGTTGTAGTCGTCCTTTCCGGCGTTGAAGGTCGCGTAGCCATGGCGCCGAAAGATCTCGGGAACGGTCGTGACGCCCTCCGGCAGCTGAATGGCCCCCGCCTCGCTGCGGGACGACCGGTGGTTGTGGAGCCCGGTGGTGGTCTGGTAGGCGCCGGTGATCATGGCGGAGCGGCACGGCGAGCACACCGGGCAGGGGACGTAGCAGCGCGTGAAGCGGACCCCCTTGGCGGCGAGGCCATCGATGGCGGGCGTCTTTCCCTTGTTCACCTTGTCGCCGTAGCAATCGATCCACGCCGACATGTCCTCGATGAAGATCCAGAGGATGTTGGGCCGTTCGGCCGCGGGCGCCGGGAGGGATCCCAGGACGCAGAGGAGAAGGAGCAGTCGCACGGAAGAGTAGAACCCGCCTCGCCCCGCCCGTCTTTCGCCATTCGCCGCGGGCTTCCCGCGGGCCGCCCGGGAGTGGCCATGGGCCCCGCCGGCCCGACCGCCGGAAATCTGTTCCGGCACTCGCAGGGTGCAGGATGAGACGTTTTGACCCGATCGGTCGTGCAGAACCCGGACAGGGTGTCACAGGAGGGGCCAAATGGGTAATTTCATCGGCTGATTTGGCCAACTTTTCTCATAGATATATTCCTACAATCCGTTGACAGCGAGAAAGTAACAGGCATACAGAAAGAATTGGAACAATTCTAAGTTTGTCCTCGACGGTGGCATGGTCGCTGCACAGACTTTTGGCAGATCATGTTGCTACAATGTGATCACAAAATAAGCAGAACAAAACCCTCCTCCGCGACGTTTCACCTGTAGCGGCAACCCACAGAAAGGACTACAGCAACCATGGCACGACTAGATTCAGACAGCAGTCTCCGGGTATATCTCCGGGAGATTTCGAAAACCGACCTGCTGACGCCTGCCGAAGAAGTGAAACTCGCGGCACGCATCAAGCGCGGCGACAAGAAGGCGCGGACGCACATGATCAAGGCGAACCTGCGCCTGGTCGTGAAGATCGCGCAGGATTACTCCGGGTATGGCCTGCCGCTGGCCGACCTCATCTCGGAGGGCAACATCGGCCTCATGAAGGCCGTGGAGCGCTTCGACCCGAAGAAGGGCGGGAAACTGAGCACCTACGCGGCCTGGTGGATCAAGCAGTCCATCAAGCGGGCCCTGGCGAACCAGAGCAAGACGATCCGCCTGCCGGTCCACATGGTCGACAAGATCGCGAAGATGCGCCGGATCTCGATGCTCCTGGGCGAGTCGCTCGGCCGGGAACCGACGGACGAGGAGCTCTCCGAGGAACTCGGGCTGCCGCGCCGCAAGCTCGCCATGCTGAAGAGGGCCTCGCAGCGGCCGACGTCGCTCGACGCGCCCCTCAACGACGGCGAGCGGACCGACTACGGGGACATCATCGGTGATGAACGCGCCGTGAACCCCCTCGATGCCCTGGCCGACAAGAACCTCCACAACCAGCTCGACGATTTGCTGGATGTTCTGGACGAGCGCGAGCACCGCATTATCGATGCCCGCTTCGGCCTGAACGGCAAAAAGCCGATGACCCTGGAGGATGTGGGCCGCGAATTCGGGGTCACCCGGGAGCGGATCCGCCAGCTTCAGAACGTGGCGCTTGATAAGATGCGCCGCGCCCTCCGTAAGAAGGAAAAGCCGATCCCGGCGCCGTTGAACGACGGACCGGTGCCGGCTCCATAAATCACAATCCATTGCGATTGGGATCGCAGGTGTGCAGAGCGGCGGGACAAAATCCTGCCGCTCTTTTCGGTTGCCGCTTTTCGCTTGCGGCGGGCGGCGGGCAGGTTTCCGGGCGGCGCCCTACCACTCCGGGCCGCCCCGGTTGGACTCGAGGTCCTCGTTGTAGATGTTGAACTCGAGGCGGGAGAAGGCCGACAGGTCGAACTCGGCGTCGCCGAAGGTCTGGCTGTAGCCCTTGATCCTGCCGTCGCGGAAGGCATCGAGACGGAACGTGAGGCGTCCTCCTTCCCGGAGCCAGGCGCGCACGTCGCCCTTCATCCGCTTGGGTTCCTCGAACTCGCTGCCGGAGAGGTTCACGGTGCGCATCCGCTCCACCGGGATCGCGATGTCGGCGTGCTTGGTCTTGATGCTCAGCACCCCGTCCTCGATCTCGCCGACTTCACCGATGACGAGGTCGCCGTTCTGGAGGCGGATCTGCTGGCCGTCTTCCTCGAGGATGTCGTCATCGGGCTGGAGGTCGGCATTTTCCGGGAGATCCCCCTTCCACGGCGAGACCTGCATGCGCGAGATCCGGATGGGGTAGAAATCCTCCGAGACGAAGTGCATCCAGTTGCCGAAGTCGCCCTCGTTGGGGTCCTGGTCGGACCAGACCTGGGCCTGGCGCCCGTCGACGTAGAAGGCGATGTTGCCCGCCTTGCGATCGATGTAAAAATCGATGCTGACCTTCTCGCTTTCCGCGAGTTCGCGGATATTCGCCGACTGGCCGATGATGCGGCTGCCGGTCGAGGCGTTCGTCGACCAGCGCTTGCGCATGTAAACGAAGCGCCGCTGGCAGACGAGGTCGTAGCAATTGGCGGGCTGCGTCGTCTTGGGATCGTCGGAAAAGAGGAGGAGGCGGAAGCGCAGGGAGTTGCGCCACGCGAGGTCGAAGCTGAGCCGGGCCCGCTCCGGGAGTTCCATCTCCCGGGAGATCCCCGCGCCCTTGCGGGCCACGAGGTGGCCGTTGTGGAACGACCACGCGCCGGGTTCGCCGCTCACGGTCCAGTTGTCGAGGCTGTCGGGGCCGGAGTAGAGGGCCCGCTCGAAGCGGACCACCTCGAGGCCGGATGCCATGGTGCGCTTGACGCGCATCTTCCCGGCGTAGGCGGTGTCGAGGGTGACGTACTCCTCGTCGAGGCCGGCGAGCTGGCCCCGCACCGTGTCGCCGTTGGTGAGGCTCAGGAGGGCGTGGTGGCCGGCTTCGCCCGCGGGTTCCGCCGGGCCGCCCTCGAGGCGCATGTCGAGGATGGTATCGAGGCGGATCTGGACCGGTTGGTGCAGGATGTCGCCCGCGGTCCAGACGAGGTTCCCGTCGTCGTTGAGATCGCCGGGAACGCCACTGAGGCGGTCGCCGTTGACGAAGTTGAGCATCCCGGTGACGGGGGAGCCGGGTTCGGCGCCGAGCACCCCGGCGGCGATGAGAAGGAAAAGGGCGGCAAGTTTCATTTCGAGGGAGAGGGGGGCTTGGCGTCGTCGGGATCCTCGGCGGCGGGGACCTGCATGCGGCGCAGGGAGGCCCGGTCGAGCACGAGGTCACCGAGGAGGGGATGCTGGGCGGTGGCCTTGTCGGCGGTGAGTTGCAGGGAGTTGAGGTGCAGATGGCCGCCCCCTTCCCAGTCGGTGGTGAAGGCCGCCGAACCGCTGCCGCGGGAGCCCTCGACGCTGCGGAAATACAGGGTCGAGATGCGCCGCTGCGGGATGCGGAAGGGGTCGTCGGAGTGGGGGCTGTTGAAGAGGATGCGGGGTCCGTCGCCTTCGCGCACGAGACGCTCCGCGGTCCCGCTGAAGCGTTCCCCGGTGTTGGACACGATGGCATCGGTGTCGTCATCGCTGTGGCCCTCGCTGCGGCGCAATTGCGAGACCGCGTCCCATTCGTAGACCTCGATCAACTCGACGACGTTCTTCATGTCCCCGGCGGCGAGGCTGTAGAGCATGATCCCCGTGCCCTCGGGAAAATCGTCGATGGGGTCGAGGTAGCGGCCCTCCTTCTCGCCGTCGAGGTAGAAGTAGATGAGGCGGTTTTCGCGATTCACGCGGATCTCGATCTCGACGGTGGCGTCCGCGAATTCCTCGGGGCGGCGTTCGAGGCTGGCGATCGGGATCCAGCGGCGGTCGCCGTCCTTCGTCTGCCGCTTGAGCTGCAGGCCGCCGGTGTTGATCTCGAAGTAGTAGCGGTCGGCGTCGCCGCGGCGCTCGAGGAGATCGTCGCAGAAGTAGAAGCGCAGATTCGGGTTCTGCTCCCAGCGGAGGCGGAAGCGCAGGATGAAGTTCGCGGGGAGGACCTCGGGGCGGGCGATGGAGCCGTTCGTGGCGCAGGTCAGGTTGCCGCCCTCGATCTTCCAGTTGTCGTTCTTGACCCACCCGGAGAGGTCCCGGACGCCCCGGTAGACGAGCTTCTGGGGGGTGACGCCGAAATCAAGCGAGCGGGCCACATTCCTCGCCACGCTGAGGTCGCCGGCGAAGGCGGTGCGGAACTCGAGGCTGTCTTCATTGAGGCCGAGGAGCTCGCCCGGCAGGACGTCGCCGTTGACGAGCTGGAGACGCTCCCCGTGGTCGGCGTCGCCGGGGGCCTCGTGATGGAACTCGATGGAGCGCATGGCGCTGCCACGCAGGACGAGCGGCCCGGCAAGGTTCGGCGAAGCCACCGTGACGCGGCCGTCGGCGGAGATCGCCTCGACATCCCCGGTGACGAGGTTGCCGTTCCGCAGGCTGACCTGGTCGCCCGAGGAGAGCGCGGTTCCCGCGGCCAGGGCCGCCAGGAGGATGCATCGCAATGGTATCATCAGAAATCTTCGTCCCAGTCGTCGAGAATGCTGTCGCTGAAGGAGAACTCGAGGAGGCTGGCGTAGCCGAGGTCGAGGGCGAAGTCGCCGAAGGCCGCACTGCGCGCCGACATGCTGGCGCGGGTGGACTTGACCGGTTCGACCGTGAGGCGGCCGGCGGGTTGAAGCAGGATGCGGATCGCCTGGCCGCTCGCCTCCGGGAGCTTCACCCGCGACTTCCGGGCGAAGCGGATCTCCTCGATTTCCGCGACAGGCAGGCGCATCTCGGCGAAGGTTCCGTTGAGGAGGAACTTGTCGTTCTCGAGGCCCGCGATCTCCCCGGAGAAGCGGTCGGTGCCGTTGGTGAGGAGGACGACATCGCGCTCGGTGGACTCCATGCTGCGGGCCGAGTCGAGCATGCCGTTCCACGAACTGGCGACCACGTCGGAGATGCGGAGGCGGCCGGGGCTGTTCTGGGACGCGAAGGCGAGGTGCGTGCCGGTCCCGGAGTAGCCGTTCGGGTCCTCCCACTGGCTGACGAAGCGGCCGTCGATGTAGAGGCTGATGTTGTTGCTGGTGCGGTCGCAGCGCAGTTCGAAGTCCGCTTCGCCGACCTCGCTGAGGCGCACGTTGGCGCTGTTGGCGGAGAGGCGGTCCATCTGGGGAGCGCCCTCCTTGTCGAAGGAACAGCGGTAGAGCATGGCGTAGCTCGAGTAGACGTTGAGGACATAACTTTCGCCGTAGGTTTGCGCGAACCCGTTGCCCTGCCGCTCCCGGAGCTGGGCCGGGGCCTTCGCCCCTTCCTCCGGTTCGGGCGGGTCGGGGGTCTCGAGGGTGGCGTGGAAGGCGATCACGGCGCTGAGGCGGTTGCGCCACGCCATGCGGAAGCGGATGCGGGCCTTGTCCGGGAGGTGGGCGTCGATGGCGATGGGCACCTGGGCGTTGCTGTACCACGCTCCGCCGCTGAAGACCCAGGGGCGCGCGGGCTCGGCGTCATCGGCGTCGGCCTTCTTGAGGTCGTCTTCCTCGGCGGGCTCCTCCCCGGGATCGGGGTCCGCGTCGCCGGACTCGAGGAGTTCCCAGCCCTCCTCGGAGAAGGGGCCGATGTAGTGCACCGCGCCCCCGTGCGGATTGGGGGCGATGGTGGTGACGTGCTTGCGGGGAAGGGCCAGGGTGCCGGCAAAGCTGGTTTCGAGCGTCACGGTCTCGCCGTCGACCGCGGTGACCCGCCCGGGGATGCGATCGCCGTTGGTGAGCGCCACGAAGGACGGGGTGTCGAGGGACTTGATTCCGCGGCCGCCGTTCAGCGCGATCCGGCGCAGCTTGGCGGTCCCGAGGATGAGGGGATTGCGGATGTTGCTGCGGGACCATTCGACCACGGAGGCGTCCTCCATTCCGTTGAACCGCCCGTGGAGGGAGTCCCCGTTGGTGAAGCGGAGCAGATCGGTGTCGCCCTCGGCGGGAGCCTCGGCGAAGATCAGGGCGGTGGTGGCGAACCAGAGGACCGCGCAGGGCAGGTGGGGGAAGCGCATCAGGACAGGGGTTACTTCTCGTAAATCGGCAGGAAGCGGTAGTTGAGGGCGAGGGAGAGCAGCGCCCCGGCGGTGCTGAAGGCCGGCCCCTTGTTGCCGGGCCAGGATCCTTCCCGGCTCTGGAGGGCCGCGAGGTAGCGGATGTTGCGCGAGTTCCATTCCGTCCAGGCGTCGTCCTCGGCGTGGAAGAGGGCCTGCGACATGTAGTATTCAAAGTAGTACGGGTAGTAGCGGTCGCGGTAATTGAGGCGCCGCTTGAGGTAGCCGAGGCTGGAGGCGAACCCCTTGCTGTCCTTCTCCTTGGCGAGCGCGAGGGTGAGGCACCCGATGGCGGTGAGGGTCGGCTTGCCGCTGCCCGCGGAGGTGTATCCGTAGGACCCGTCGGTGCCGCGGCAGCGGATCATGAACTTCTGGCCCTTCTTGAGGGCCTCGTCGGGGATCGGGATGCCGGCATTGCGGGCCGCGAAGAGGGCCACCAACTGGCAGCCGGTGACGGTCGTGTCGGCGTCCGGGCTCTCCGGGGTGTAGCGCCACGCGCCGCGGGGATTCCGCTCCTGGGCGCTGAGGATCAGGTCGACGGCGCTCTGCAGGGCGGGGGCGAGGCGGTCGTCCTGGAGGACCCCGTAGGCCTCGGCGAGCGCGAGGGTCGCGAAGCCGTGATTGTACATGCTCGACCCGATGTAGCCGTTGGTGTCCGACTGCTGGCGGAGGATGTAGTCGAGCCCCTTGGAGATGTTGTTGGCGAACGGGCCGTGATTGGGGTCTTCGCCGTGGGCCAGGAAGGCCATGACACAGAGCCCGACGACGCCCGGCTCGCTGCCGGTGCGATCGGGCCAGTTGCCTTCCGCAGTCTGGGTGCTGGCGAGGAAGCGGAGCCCCTTGGTGTACATCGCCTCGACCTGGGGCGCGATGGGGTCGTCCTGCCGGCGGGGCAGGGACTGCGCCATCACCGGCGCCACGAGGGCGGCGGCGAGAAGGGGGATGACGAGGCGGGGCGGAAGCATGGGGTCAGCGGGGCCGGTTGTAGGCTTCAAGCGCCTTGCGAAATTCCTCCGGCAAATCGGAGCCGGTCGATCCGGAGCTCTTGGGGACGCGGCGGTCGCCGGTCTTGCCGTCGGGGTTGCCGTCCACGTCGGTGTTGGCGGCGCTGGAGTCGCCGGTCTGGCCCTCGCCCGCGGACTGCCCCTGGCCCTCGCCCTCCTTCTGGCCGGCCTTGTCGCCATCGGGGCTCTGGCCCATCATCCGCTGCATCATGTCGAGCATGGCACCCATGCTCATTCCGGTACCCTCTCATGTGCCGCCGGACTGCTGGGAGCGCTTTCTTGCGGCTTCGAAGATCTTCTCGATGATCTCGGTTTCGGCGGCGATGGTCGGGCCGCCGGTGTCGAAGGTGTCGAGGCTGGTGGTCACCTCCGCCATGATCTCCTCGACCTCCTCGAGAAGGCCGATGACGTCCTCGGCGGTCTGTTCCTCGATGAGGTCCTGCACGTCGGCGGAAAGCTCATCCTGCTCGCCGGCCAGCTTCTGCGAGCCGACCTCGTGCTTCTTGAGGCCCTCCTTGGCGGCTTCCTCGTCGGCGATGCCGACGCCCGCCATGGCTGCGGCCAGCAGGGCGGCGGTGATGATCTTGATTCCGGGTCTCATGGTATTGGTTTGTTGGTAGATTCGGGAGAGGGAGGTGTCAGGGGGTCGCGATCTGTCCGAGGCTGCGGCGGAGTTGCTCCAGGGCGCGGGTGCGGGAGCGGATGTCCTGCTCCTTCTGGATCATGCGCATGACCTTCAGCATGAATTCAAAGTCGTCGTCGTTGGGGCCGGCCCCGCCGCCGCCGCCACCCCCGCCGCCGCCGCCGTCCTTGGGGCCCTCGAGCTTGGCGGCCCACTCGCGCAACTGCTCGGCCCACTGCTTGCAGATGGCGATGGATTTGTAGCTCTGGTTTTCGGCGATCCGCTCGCGGTTGTCATCGAGGGCCGTGTCGACATGCGAGGCCTGCATCTCGGTGAGGAGCTCCTTGTGGATCTCCTTCTGGGTCCGCGCGTAGAAGTGGCCGAGGTCCTCCTGGATCCAGCGGACGTCGGAGGCGGTGCGGCGCTGCTGCATCGACAACTCGCCGATGAGGCGCTGGTCGGCGGGGTCGAGCCCCTCCACCGACATCCCGATGATGGAGTTGATGGAATCGATGAGGGCCGCGGCGATGGAATCCTCCTCGGAGGCGGCGCGCTTGAGGCGGTTGATGAAGGTGCTCGCCTCGAAGTTCCGGTTCGCTTCGTTGGCCTCCTCGATGGTCTCCTGCATCTTCTCGAGGACGTCCTTCTGCTTCTCGATGGCTTCCTGGAGGTCCTTCTTGGACTGGTCCGGGGTGGACCGCTGGTCCTGGCTGTCGCGCAGGGACTGCTCCACCTCGGGCATGTCCTGGTTCCCGAGCTCCTGCATCTTCTGCATGGCGCGGGCGATCTTGGTCATGGTCTCCTTGTCGATCTCGCCATTGCGCACGGCGTCCTTCAGGAGTTCCTCCATGCGGCGCGCGAGGTCCTGCATGCGCTCGGTGTTCTCGGCCTCGGCCGCTTCCTGCTGCTGGAGGCGGTCGCGGGCCTCGTCCTCCTGGAGCTTGGGGTCCTCGAGACGCTCGAGGCGCTGGTTCTCGTCGAAGTTGTTCTGTTCGCGGCGGGCGGCGTCCTCGAGCTCGCCGATGATGCCGTCGAAGGTGTTCTTGAGGAGCTGGGCGTGCTCGTCGCGGGTGAGGATGAAGATCGTGATGGGATCCGAGTAGGCCCGCGGGCCGTCCGGGCGGAAGTCCTCGGCGTAGGCGCGGATGATCAGCTTCTGCGGGGAGATTCCGAGGGTCGACGGCGAGAAGGCCACCTCCTCGCTGAGGCGCTGCAGGTCCGAGGTGTCGCCGCTGTCGGCGAGGGCGAGTTCCCCGTTGGCGGGCGTTTCGTCGGTGGGCTTGGTGAACTGGCCGCGCCACTCGATGCCGATGCGCTTCACCCCGAAATCGTCCTCGCCGAGGACGTCGAACTCCACGGTTTCCTCCTCGAGCATGACACGCTGGCGGTCGATGCCCTGGATGTAGACCGACGGCGCCTGGTCCACGACGGGATCGACGCGCAGGCGGAAGCGGCCGGCGCCCTCGAGCCCGAGGACGTCGGTCCACGAGAGCGTGAGCTCGGCGGGATGAGCGGTCACCGGAATGGCGGGAGCGAAGAGCTTGCGCTTGTGGACGCGGAGGGAGGATTCGCTGGGCGGCGGCGGCTCGGGAGAGGCCTCGGAATCCGGGAGGCCCTCGTGGAGGGGCAGGGGCCGGTTGACGAGGGAGGCGGACTGCAGTTCGCGCGAGGCGGTGGCCTCGAGGCCGACGGTGCTGTCGACCACCACGGGCAGGACCCCGGCGCGCAGGTCGATGCGCTTCTCGGGCAGTTCGAGGTATTCCGGGTAGGTCACCACCGCGGAGAGGGACTCCACGGTTGGGCGCAGGGTCGGTTCGACCGAGATCCGGTGCCGGGCGTCGCCGATGTGGATCGTGATGAAGTCCTGGGCCTGCTGGCCGGGGAAGGAAAAGACGTAGAGGCCGGAATCATCGAGGGCGGACTCCACGGCGGGCTGGGCGCCGTAGCGGGCGGTGCCGAGGGGCGGGCGGTTGTCGCTGTCGTCCCGCAGCTTCAGGGCGAGATCGAACGACTCGCCGTAGGGGACCACCATGTGCTTCGAAAAATCCTCGAGGCGGGTGAACGTGTAGCGCGGCGTGTCGGAGAGCGGCATGATCCAGCGCTTGAGGGCGTTGAGCCCGGCTTTCGGGACAAACACCAGGGCGGCCCCGGCCACGGCGAAGGTGGCCAGCACCGCCAGCGACCAGCTGCGGTGACGGGAGGCGGGGAGGGCCTGCACGAAGTCGCGTCCCTTGGCCTCCTTGGCGACGTTCTTCATCGCCGCGGCGCGCAGCTCCGGGGAGAGCAGTTCCTCGGCCTCGTTCTGGCGCTGCAACTCGACGACGCCGAGGAGGCGGTCGCCGAGTTTCGGGAAGCGGCGCGCGATGAGGCGGGCGAGCTGGTCTTCACGGCGATGGCCGAAGACCCAGCGGTGGATCCAGTAGGGCGCGAAGAAGACGAAGAGGGAGGTGCCGCCGATGAGCACCGCGAGGCGCACCGTCGCCGGGGTGGCCCACACCCGGTCGAGGCCGAAGACCACCAGGTAGGATGCCAGCAGGCCGAAGAAGCCGCAGAGGACTGCTTCCGCGACCTTGATCTTCCACAACTGGCTGCGGAACCCGGTCAGCTGCTCCTTGAGGCTCTCGGGAAGGGGAGTCTGCTTGGGCTTGGAAGGGGAAGATGAGTCGGCGGCCATTGGTCAGGGGTCGATTACGCGGCGCACAGGCGCGCTATTGCTACATTCTCGCAGAGGAGGGGGGCCCCTTCCAGTGGATAATCCCGGCCATGGCCCACTGGGGAAACGACACAGGGGGCGAAAAATTGTTGGGAAATCAGGCCAAAAAGGGGTTCGAGGCGCGTTCCCGCCCGATCGTGGTGGAGGGCCCGTGGCCCGGATGGACGGCGGTGGGGTCCGGGAGGGTGAATAACTTGGCCCGGATTCCGGCGAGGAGGAGGGGGTGATCGCCCCCGGGGAAGTCGGTGCGGCCGATCGATCCGGCGAAGAGGGTGTCGCCGCCGAAGAGGGTCCCGGCCTCCGGAAGGTGGAAGCAGATCGAGTCCGGGGAGTGGCCCGGGACGTGGGAGATGGCGAAGCGGACTCCGCCTGCCTCCACGGATTCCTCGCCGGCGAGCCGGGTGTCGACCGTGAAGGGCGGGATCTCGACCGGCAGCCCCCAGCGGCGGGCGACCTCGTCGAGGATCAGGTCGTGGGAGAAGGCGGAGTGCGCGAAGATCGTGGCGCCCATGTCGGCCAGCGCGGCGGCGTCCTCGACGTGGTCGAAGTGCTGGTGGGTGAGGAGGAGGGCGTCCGGGGTGAGCTTGCGGGTCCGCAGGAAGGCGGCGATCCCCCCGGGGGCATCGATCACCACCGTGCCGGAATCGGACTCGACGATGAATCCGTTGGTCTGGACGACGCCGCCGGTGTGACTGGTGATATTCATGAGGGGGAACCTGCGAGCGGCGGCGATCATTCGGCCGCGGGACCGGCCTTCTTTTCGAAGGTGAGCACCGCCGCGATGGGGCGATGATCGGAGGCGAGGCGCTCGTCGACGACGTGGTGGGTGACGTGGACCGCAGGAACCCCGCGGAGCATGAAGAAATCGATCTCCTTGCGGGGGGCATCCGAGGGGAAGGTGTGCCGGGCGGCGGGGTCGTCCTTGCGGAGGACGTTCCAACCGGACCGGGCGAGACGGATCACGGACGGGTCATCCCGCTCGCCGTTGAAGTCGCCGGCGAGGATGACCGGGTGGCGGTGCCCCTCGAGGGCGGCGAGGAGCGCCTCGACCTGCCCGACGCGGATCTTCGCATCGGTCCAGTCGTGGTGGATGCTCAGGAAGGAGAGCGGGGTGGTGAGCGCCGCGAAGCGGACCCGGACTTCGAGGGCGCAGCGTGGTTCGGCGCCGGCCGGAAGCTGGTGCCGGACCGACTTCGTGATCGGCAGCCGGGAGAGGACCGCCAACCCGTACTCGCCGCCCTGGAAGTCCATGAACTTGGCGAAGCGGTGGTCCATCCCGAGGATCCTGCCGAGTTCCGCGGCGATATCCACCTTGCCGCTGCGGGTGCAGTTCCGGTCGACCTCCTGGAGGGCGACGAGATCGGGGTTCTGCGCGGCGATCACGGCGGCGGCCCGCCGCAGGTCGACCTTCCCGTCCATGCCGCGGCCGTGCTTGATGTTGTAGGCGAGGATGCGCAGGGAGGGAGCCGGGTCATCCGCCCTCGCCATGGCGGCGGTGAGGAGGAGGCAGCCGGCGAGGACGGCGGTGAGGAGTGAGGGCATGGGCGGGTTCCGGTGGCGCGATGCGGCGGGAGGCCGGGCCGGGCTCAGGACGCCTGGGATTGCTTCCACGTGGCGAATGCGGCGAAGCGCTCCTTGGGAGGAAGCTTCGCGCGGGCCGCGTCCTCGGCGAGGAAGTCGCGGTAGAGGCGGTTCTGGTTGGTCAGCTCCGACTTTTGCTCCCCGAGTTCGTCGGGGATGACGTGCTGCTGCACCATGGCCGTCAATTCCGCCAGCATCCTGTTCTGCCGGCCCACGAGGGCGAGGCCGATGACCAGCAGGACGACCACCACGACAAGTAAGATCACGACCATGCCCCATGTTGGTTTGGTGGCTGCCGCGGTCAAGTGCAAGCGGGGTCAGCTCGTCGATTCGAGG
>JABDMC010000174.1 GCA_013001695.1 Akkermansiaceae bacterium | reverse complement strand
GGCCGCCGGCCTCGCCCGCGGCGGACGCGATTGGGCCGCCCCGGCCCGCCTGGCCTCCTCGGCCCTCGAATCAGCCGAGGAGTTCATCTTCCTGAAGCACGCCCGCGCGGCGCGGGCCGTCACGCCGGCCGTGGCCAGCACCGGCGACGCCCCCCGGTCCGGAATCCGGTGGGTGCGCATCGCCGCCATCGGGGCGCTCCTTGTTCTTCTCGGCCTCCTCGCCTTCGCGTGGTCGCGCGTGGCCCGCGCCAAGGCCCCGCCGGAATCCCACCGCTTCCCCGAAACCCGCTGGAATCGCCGCTTCGGAGCCCCATGGAGCGGAGGCAGCGATCTCGGCGCCACCTTTCCCACCCCGAAATCATGACGCGTTCCTTCCTCGCCCCCGCCGTGGCGGCCGTGGCCATCAGCCTCGCCTCGTGCGGCGACCGCTCGGCCCGCGATGATCGTCCCGCCCCCCCCGACGGCGGCAAGCAGGGGCTCTCGGGCTTCTTCGCGCCCAAGCCGGGCGAAGCGTGGACCTACCGGGTCGAACGGCGGCTCCCGCGCCATGCCCGGCTTTCGGCCGCCGACCGCAAGCGGCACACCTCCCTCTCGCAGGAGGGATTCCAGCTCGAGTTCGAGCGCAAGCGTGTCTGTGCCGGAATCCTCCGGCCCGAGGGCGCCAAGCGGGAGTTCACCTGCATCGATATCTTCGAGGACGGCAAGCTGAAGGAACGGGAGTTGTACGACGTGGGGCCGGAGGGCCTCTTCGGTCGCGGCTGGGCCCGCACCGTCAACGGAAAGGCCGAGATGACCCTCAGCGACCCCGTCCCCATCGCGGTCCCGCGCATGGCCGCCGGAAAGTCATGGGAGGCGCGGAGCACCGATGACAATCGCGATTTCCGTTTCCGCGTCATCGAGCGCACCCCCGTGACCGTGCCCGCCGGGACGTTCGAGACGGCCCGCATCCAGATCCTTTCCGAATCGAACGGCCGTCACCTCGAGCACACCATCTGGTTCGCGGAAAACGTCGGCATCGTCAAGGAGGAGAGCGTGCGCTCCTCCCCGGACGCCATCCTGCTCCGGGAAACCTCCGAGCTCGTCGACTGGCACCTCCCCGAGGGATCCTGACCTCGCCGGTCCGCCCGTTCCCCGCGGCGGAGGCCGGCGCTTCAGGCCCCGGTGCGGGCGATCTCGTTGCGCTCGTTGAGCTCCACCTTCTGGGGGAGCACCGGTTCGTGGGAGAGGCCGATGGCCGTGATGGTGACGCGCTCGCCTCGCGTGATGACGCGCGCCGCTCCGCCGCCGAGGATGATCCGTCCGGTTCTCGGGTCGCCGGCCTGCACGCAGGTCTCGAGCCGGTTCCCGGTGGTGATCGACTCGACCTGGACCTTCTCGCCATCGCAGAGCCCCACCGCGTCCACGAGGTCCGTGGGGATCTCGATGCCGCTCTCGCGGTCCGGCGCGGCCTCCGATATGAGGGCGTGATGAATCTGCGATTTCAAGACCTGCCGTAGCACGCCGCTACGATGGGGGGTCCGCGGCACTCGTCAAGGGGGGAAAATGTGCGTGCAGTCCGGGCCGGGCTGGAGCATGGTCCGGCCATCGTTCCCTGCCTCCCGATGCGCTCCCTGGTCCCCTGGTTCCTCCTCATGCTGCCGGCCCTCGCGCCCGCGCAGGAGGAAGAACCGGCCCCCCCGCCGAAGCACGTCCTCCAGACGGCTCTCGAGTGGATGCAATCCCCCGATCCGGCGCGGCGGCAGGCGGCCTACCGCAGCGTCCACCTCTTCGGCAAGGAGGGCCTCCCGCTGTTCGAAAAGGCCCTCGCGGCCGCCCTGCGGCACCACGACCGCCGCCTCAACGACCTCCTCGACGATCCCGAGAACCCGTACCGCCGGCTCGGAAACCTCGCCGAGGAACTGAAGTCCGAGCGCGCCCGCGTCCTGACCCTGGTCCGCACCGACTGGAAGAAGGACCCCGGCGAGATCCGGATGCTGCGCGACGAGGTTGCCTCGGTGGAGCGTCTCTACCGGCGCGCGGTGGAACTCGCCGCCACCGACCCCGGCGAAATCGACCAGCGCGTCGATGCCATCGCCACGGCCCTGGTTGAACTCCACCGCGAGATCGCCCTGATCAACGCCGACGAGGTCGCCGCGGCGGACACGCCCCCCGGGGACCTCAAGCGTCTCGCCCTCGAGGAGTCCTTCGACGGCGAAACCTATCTCGAAGACAAGGCCCGCTTCGCCGCCATGAAGGCCGAGGTCGAGCGCCTCGCGGCGATCAGTTCCGGCAACGACGAGGGTCCGTGGACCAACGCCCCGCAGAAGCAGTTCGCGCTCCTCCTCAACGGGCAGCGCGCCGTGATGGGCCTCCTTCCCCTGCGCCTCGAGGAACGCCTCTCCGCCGCCGCCACCGGCCACTCGCGGGACATGCGCGCCCACGGGTTCTTTGCCCACATCTCCCCGGTGGAAGGCAAGCGTTCCCCCGCGGACCGCGCCCGCGCCGCCGGCTTCAAGGGCGGCTGGTCGGGCGAGAACATCTTCATGGGATCCCCCGGCCCCGACGCCGCCTACGACGCGTGGTTCGCCTCCGACGGGCACCGCTTCATCATGTTCGCGAACGGCCCCAACGTCCTCGGTCTCGGTCCGGTCGGCTCGCACTGGACCCTCATGACCGGAAGGAACTGAGGCCGTCCGGTCGCCCCCCGGGCACCGGCCCGCGCCTTCCCCAACCCTCTTCAGCCATGCGGAACGGTCTCCTCGCCCTGCTCGCCGCCGCCGCCGCGGCCCTTTCGCCCGCCGGGGCCTCCGCCGCGGAGGTCCTCACCCTCGCCTGGGAGAAGAACATGCTCACCATCCGCGGCGCGCATCTGCCCGGCGGCGAGCTGCAGGTTCACTACCTCGAAGCCTACTGCCGCGCCGCTTCCCATGCGGCCGATTGGCGGACCCATACCGTCGTCGGCCACGAGACCAGGCTGGTTTCGCGGAACGAGGCCGGCACGGAGTTGCGCCTCCGGTGCACCGTGAAGGACGGCCTCGTCGTCGATCATCACATCACCGCCGCCCGTGACGAGGTCGACTTCCGCATCTCCGCCCACAACCCGACGGGGGCGCGCTCCGAGGCACACTGGGCCCAGCCGTGCATCCGCGTCGGGCGCTTCGCCGGGGCCGGCCCGGACGTCACCGGCGACAAGTATGCCTACCTCCGCAAGTGCTTTGTCTTCCTCGACGGAAAGCTGGCCATGATGCCCACCCCGCGCTGGGCCACGGAGGCCCGCTACGTCCCCGGACAGGTGTGGGCCGCGCCCGGGGTCCCCCGCGCCGACGTCAACCCCCGGCCGCTGCACCCCGACGTGCCGAGCCACGGGCTCATCGGCTGCTTCAGCGGCGACGGGTCCATGATCTTCGCCACCGCCTTCGATCCCTACCAGGAGCTCTTCCAGGGGGTCATCCGCTGCCTCCACAGCGACTTCCGTCTCGGCGGGGTCGCGGCCGGCGGGACGCAGGTGGTTCGCGGCAAGATCTACCTCGTGAGGAACGACGTGCCGGCGCTTCTGCGGCGCTACAAGAAGGATTTCCCCGGGCACGGCCCCCTCCACCGCGGGCCCGGCGGGGGCGATCCGGGGAGGTAGCGGTTCCTACTCCTCCCGGACTTCCATCGCCAGCAGGCAGACGTCGTCGTCAAAGCGCTCGCTCTCCGCAAAGGCGAGGACGCGCTCCAGCACCTCGTCGAGAAGGGTGTCGATGTCGTCCCCGTCCGCGGTGCCCACCAGCTCGGCGAGACGGTTCTGCAGGAACTCCTCCCCGCGCTGGTTCTGCACCTCGAAAATTCCGTCCGTGAACAGCAGCAACTGCTTCACCGCCGAGAGCGGATACCTCGCGTGCTCGTACTGCGCGTCCGGGAACAAGCCGAGGGCCGGGCCCGACCCGCGTCCCCCGAGCGGCAGGACGCTCGCCCCCTCCTCGCCCCGGATGATGCCCGCCGGATGCCCCGCGCTGGCGTAGCGCAACTCCCCGCCGTCGAGATCGACCACCACGTAGAACGCCGTGGCGAACATCGTCACCCCGGCCTGCTGCAGGATGCTGCACAGCCCCTCGTTGAGGCGATCCAGGAAGGCCGCCGGATCCCCCGCGAGATCCTCCTCGGTCTCGGCCCGCTCGGCGAGACCGCGCAACATCGACACCACGATCGCGGATCGCACCCCGTGCCCCATGACGTCGCAGATCAACATCCCCGCCGCCCGGGATCCCACCGGAAAGACCTCGAAAAAGTCTCCCGCCAGCCCCGAGATCGGGATGTAGCGATGCCCGAAGACCAGGCGCGTCTTCTCCCCCGATCCCTGCGGGATCGCCGGGTAACGTGTCGGCAGGAGGGCCTGCTGCACCTCCCGCGCCAGCTTCAACTCCTCCTCGATCTCATCGTTGCGCCGCTGCAGGGCGGCCGCCGTTTCCGCGAGGGACCGCTGCGTGCGGACCAGCTCCGTGACGTCGTTGGAAACCCCGAAGGTGCCGATGATCTGGCCCTTCCGGTCGAAGAGCGGCATCTTCGTGGTCAGGACCCACGCATCCTCGCCGGTCACCAGCGTCTCGCGCTCCACGTAGCCCAGGATCGGCTTCCCGGTGGCGAGGATCTGCTGCTCGTCCTGCAGGGCCCGGTCGGCGTGCTCCGGTTCGAAGAAGTCGTGGTCCGTCTTCCCGATGAGGTCCTCTTCCGACCCGACCCCCAACCACTTCGCCTGCGATTGATTCACAAGGGTGAACCGCGATTCCCGATCCTTGAAGTAGATATTGAGCGGGACGTTGTCGATCAGGAGGCGAATCAGGTGCCGCTCGTCGAGAAGCTGGGCCTCGGCTTCCTTGCGGGCCGTGATATCGATCATGGACCCGGCCATGCGCAGGGCATGGCCCTCCGCATCGCGCACCACCACGCCCCGGATCCGGAAGCAGCGCCACTCGTCCTTCGCGGTCCGCATGCGGGGCTCCACCGCGAAAAGATCGACCCCCCCGGGCCGCAGGACCTGCTTCAGCTTTTCCACGTACTCATCGCGGTCCGAGTCGTGCACCATCTCGAAGTGGTGGAAGAGGTGCGGCACTTCGTCGCGACGGTAGCCGAGGAAACGCAGGATCCGGCCGGAGTAGTGAATCTCGTCGGTGGTGATGTCCCAATCCCAGATTCCCTCGTTGGAAGCCCTCAAGGCCAACTCGAGGCGATCATCGACACGATAGGCCATCGCTGGCATGAAAGCCGATTCCCGCGGGGGCGACAACGCCATTCTCCCGCCCCCCCGGCCATTTTCCGTTGCCATTCCGGCCGCCTCCCGGTATCACCCCGCCTCCGCCGCCATGACCCGCAAGTCCATCGAAACCGCCTCCAAGCTCTTCATCTGGCTCATCTTCGCCGCCTTTCTTTTCGTGGCGGTCAAAGTTCTCGGGATGATGGGCATCTTCTAGGCCCCGCCGCTCGCGTGGTTTCCGCACGCACGCCCGTCGCCCGGGGCGCGCCGACCCCCTCACCCTGAACGGTTTTCGCCGGACCGGCGCCCGGCCGGGCCACTTTGGATCCAGCTGTAATCACGCTATCCTGATATTTCGCGTGGTATTTTGGGGTTTCGCTCCACCGGGTGTTTCCCTTAACTTTTCCGGGGTACCAAACCCCGTTCTTTATGCATCAACCCCGCACCGCCCGCACCGTGCGCGCCATGAAGCTGAGTGCCCTGGCATTCATCCTCCTGGTGGTCAACATCGGGATTCTCGTCCCCCTCGTGGCCTACGCCGTGCTGGAACAGGACCGGCAACTCCTCATGATCGCCCTCGGCCAGATCATCCTGGGAATCGCGCTGCTCATCGCCTACCGCGTTGCCGGCGCCAGCGCGCGCTGCTCCCTCTGCGCCTGCCCGGTGATGCTTTCCCAGTCGTGCTCGCGCAACCGGAACGCCAAGAGGCTCCTTGGCAGCTACCGCACCCGGGTCGCGACCGCCATCGTCCTGACGGGCAAGTTCACCTGCCCCTACTGCGGCGAGGCCACCCTCTGCGTGCCCCGCCAGCGCCCCGGGCAGCCGCAACCGCAGCCGCAGCCGCACCGGCACTGATCAGACCGCCTCGGGCGCGGCCGTTTTCCACCTCACGGGCACGGGCTGCTCGCCGGAACCATCGGTGTACTTGATGTGTCCGTGCTCCACGCCGTACTCGTGGACGCACTTGGTGACCTTCACGTCATACGCGCAGTACTCCGCGATCTTCACCAGCATTCCGGGATCGCCGGTGGCCTTGTACTGCTGCCACCACTTCAGGGCATCGGTTCCCACCGCGGTCTTCCCGGTCCCCAGCGTCGCGGAGGCCACCTTGTCGAGACCGAGCCGCCTCCCGGTGTGCCCCTGGAGGTCGACCATCATGTCGAGATTCACCGTCTGGGCCGCGAGATCCAGGACCGTGTATCCCTGCAGGACGCCGTAGTCGAAGTGGAGGTGGTTGTAGCCGACGACCTGGTCGGCCTTGCACAGCAGCGAGACGAGACGATCGAGTTCATCCTCGCCGTAGAGCTCGTATTTGCCGGTCTCGGTGCTGTAGGAACAGGCCACCGACACGCCCATCTTGGCGAGATTGCTCGACCCGCCGACGTCGTTGAAGCTCCGCTGGGTTTCGAGGTCGAAGTAGACGATGTTCGGCATGCTGGGGCGCAGTATTCTCGCCGCGGGCCCGGGCGCAAGCTCAAGCGTCCGGACCGTCCGGGGCCGGCGTCTCCGCGGGGCGCATTTCTTCGAGGATCGCTTCCGAGACCGGCGCGAGGAGGATGCCCACCAGGATCGTGACCGCCATGAAGAGCAGCACGAAGGCCACCACCCGGCCCGCATTCACCCCCTGCGACTGCACCTCGTTGCCGCCCATGAGATCCCAGGGCGCCTCGCCGTGGCGCAGGGTGAACCACAGCGCGAAGGCGTGACAGGGGATCATCAGGAGCGAGATCCCCACCCCCAGGCCGAGGATATAGACCCGCACGCTGCGCACCAGCGAGCCCCCGAGGGCCAGCTTGCCGCCGCCCTTGGAGCGCACCGTCAAGCCGAGGAGGGCCTTCCCCGGCGTGGTGCCCGCAAGGTGCACCATGAGGGCGTCGAAGATGAGGTAGGGCAGGAGGTGCAGGAGCTGGAACCACGTCGACCGCAGGGCCGCCAGCATGTCGAGCTGCAGCAGGAACATCCCGCCGAAGAGCAGCGCCATGTAGACCTGCATGTCGAACCAGCGCGCCCAGAGGCGCGAGAACGGCCGGGGCTTCTTCGGAAGGGGCGGCGGCACCACGACCGGCACCTCGAACTCGGCCCGAAAGACCTCGAGGGAGCGCAGCGCTCGCCACTCATCGCACCCGTCGTGCCACGCCTTTTCCTCCCCGGTCAGCTCCTTCCTCTCGATGCGCTCGCGCACCTCGTAGGACTCGAACGGCCCCCGCTTCTCACCACCCTCGATCAGCCAGACCTGCATCACACATTCCGGAGCGACTTCGCGGGATCACGCAGCGCGGCCAGCAGGGCCGGCAGGAGCGGCGCCAGCCAGCACAACACGAAGGCCGCCACGCACACCCCCACCGCGGTCCCGGAGTCGAGGTGGGCCGGGATCACGTCGATGCCGTGGAACTCCGCGGGAAAGGGATCGAATCCGAGACGGGCGAGGCTCTCCTGGATGGCGCCCCGGTTCCGCACCACCAGCACCGAGAGCCCCAACCCGAGCAGGCTGCCCGCCAATCCGACGAGGGCCCCCTGGAAGAGGAACACCCAGCAAATCTGCCCGGGCCGCGCCCCGAGGGCGAGGAGGACCCCGATCTCCCGCTTCTTCTGGATCGCCAGCAACAGCATCACCGCCCCCACCGAGAAGGCCGATCCCAGCGTGATGAATCCCAGCACCAGCTTCATCATCGATCGTTCCCGCCGGATCAGCGAAAACCATTCCCGGTACTGGTCCATCCACGTGCTGGTCACGAACCCGGGGGGGACGGCCTGCGCCACCCGTTGCGCGACCTCCCCGGCCCGGTAGGCGTCCTCGAGACGCAGGGCCACCCCGTCGACCCCGTCGATCAGTCCCTTCAGTTCCTGCCCGGTCGGCAGGGGCACGAACAGGTCGGGGTGCAGGACGTGTTGCGAGGCCTGGTAAATCCCGACGACCTCGAGGTCCTTGGGGAGCACGATCTCGCGGATGTCCTTCAGGACCCGGGCGTCCTCCTTTTCCATGTCGAGGTCCCCCAGCGAATCGAGCGAGGCCGCCATGCGCGCCGTGCTTCCGGACTCCAGGATCCGCTTGTCGCCGGACTCGTCCTTCACGCCGCTGTTCATGATCTCCAGGATCCGGGCGAGGATCTCGCGCTCCCCCGGCCGGATCTCCTCGTTGTGGATCGTCAGGACGTTCCCGTAAATGCGGGCCAGGTCCTCGTAGGCGAAGACCTCCTTGCCGCCCTCGGTGGTCATCCCGCCATCGAGGTCGCGCTTGATCCCCGCGATCTCCGCGGCGAACTCCTCCGCCACCGAGGCCCGCTCCGTCAACTTGTAGGCCCGGAAGACCTCGTCGAAGTTTCGCCCCGAGTAAATCTGCACCGTGTCGCCCACCTGGATCCCGAACGACTTCGCGGTGGTCTCCGACAGGACGGCCTTCTCGTCGAGGCCCATCGCGGCGGTCCCGCCGTACTTCGGCGCGATGAGCGCTTCGAGGGCCGCGGTCTGCTCCTCGTTGGAGGTGTCGATGGCCCGGAAGAACACCGGCTTCTGCAAACCCCCGGAGTCGAGGATGGCGTTGTCCCGCACGTAGGCGTAGGCCTCCGTCACTCCCGGCACCTCCTCGAGACTTTCCGACAGCCCCTGCCAGTCGGTGGTGGCCACCAGTTGCCCTTCCGGCGCGTACTGCACCATGACGTGCGGCGTGAACCCCAGGATCCGCGATTTCACCTCCCGCTCGAAACCCGCCATCACCGCCAGCACCACCAGCAGCACCAGGACGCCCAGCGCCACGCCCAGGAGGGCGATCAGCGTGATGATCGACAGCAGGGTCCGCGTCGGGTTCAGGTAGCGGAGCGCCAGGGAGAGACTGAAATGACGCGAGGCGATGCCCTTCTCTCTATGCTGCTTTCCTAGCAGAGCAAGTCTAAAGGGCGCGCCGATGGGAATCGCTATTTCCGGTGCGGCGCGGGAACGATGAGGGCCGGGATCTTGGCCTTGCGAATCATGCCCTCCGCCACCGACCCGAGCAGCACGGCCGCCATCACCCCGTGGCCGTGGGACCCGAGGACGATCAAGTCGGCCTTCTGCTCATCGGAATACTCGAGGAGGGCGTGCAGCGGATTGCCTTCCAGGAGGTGGGTCTCGACCGATGCCACACCCGCGGGCACCTTGTTCTTCTGCTTTTCAAGGGCTTGCTCGGCGCGGGACCGGGCCTCCTTCTGGAAGGTGTGGATCGCGGGAAACTCCTCGGGGGTGAAGCCATACGCGCTGTAGGTCGGCTCCGGTTCCACGATGTGCACCAACTTCAGGGTGGCCCCGAACGCCTTGGCAATTTCCGCGGCGGTCTCCAGGACCGGGGACGAGGCGTCCGAAAAATCGAGTGCTGCTACGATCGTTTTCATCCTGACGATATCCTAACCACAGGTCCTTCTCCTTGGCCACCCTCAAAGCAAGCCCCGCCCACCATTCCGCAAGGGAGGCGCATTCCACCTCCCGGGGTGCCGGTTGCCGCCCCGGCATTTTTCCCCTTGCCACCGGCGCCCCGCCCTTCGCTACTCTCCACCCATGATCAAGTTCCTCCACACCCGCATCCGCGTCTCCGACCTCGACCAATCGGTGGCCTTCTACGAGAAGCTCGGGTTCGAGGCGGGGGAACGCAAGGACTCCCCGCAGGGCAACCGCCTCGCCTTCATGCACCTCCCCGGCAACGACCACTTCCTCGAACTCACCTGGTCGCCGGACTACAAGGTCGAGTTTCCCGAGGACCTCATGCACACCTGCGTCGGCGTCCCCGATATCATCGAGTATTGCGCGGAGCTCGAGTCCGGCGGCATCGAGATCTGGCCCGATGGATGGAAGGAGAAGTTCTCCTCCGGCGAGCGCAAGATGGCCTTCGTCACCGACCCCGACGGCTACGAGGTCGAGATCCTCGAACGCGGCGCCCCGGTGCTGGATTGAGCCCCCTCATTCTCCTCGACGTGGCATGACCGTCCCGGTCATGACCAGGTGCGTTGCCGCGAAGACGGCCGAAGTTTCCCGCCCGAAGGGCGGTTCCGTGCGCCCATGACCGTCCCGGTCATGCCCCGTCTCCTTGCCTAGTGCATTTCCTGCGCTTCCACCGGCTCGCGGCCCTCGCGGATTTTCTCCCGCAGTTCCGGATGGGCCGCGAGGTCGGGGTCGGCATCCAGCAGTTCCTCCGCGAGGCGCCGGGCTTCGCGCACCAGTTCGGTGTCGGCGAGGAAGTCCACGAAGCGCAGGTCGGTCATCCCGCTCTGGGCGGTGCCGAGGACCTCCCCCGGACCGCGCAGCAGGAGGTCCTCTTCCGCGATCTTGAAGCCGTCTCCCGTGGCCTCCATGACCTTCAGCTTCGCCATCCCGTCGGGGCTCTTCCCGTCGGTCAGCAGGATGCAGTAGCTCTTGTGCTCCCCGCGGCCGATGCGCCCGCGCAACTGGTGGAGCTGCGCCAGCCCGAAGCGCTCGGCATTGTGGATCACCATGATGTTGGCGTTCGGGACGTCGACGCCGACTTCCACCACGGTGGTCGCCACGAGGGCCTGCACCTCCCCCTCCCGGAAGCGCCCCATCACGGCCTCCTTCTCCTCCGGCGGAAGCTGGCCGTGCAGGAGCCCCACCTCGTACCCCTTCAGCCGCTTCACCCACTTCTCGTATTCCACCGTGGCCGACTGGGCCTTGACCGACCCGCTTTCCTCCACCAGCGGGTACACGAGGTAGGCCTGCCTCCCCTCCGCGAGGTGCTCCTTCAGGAACTTCGTGACGTCGCTCACCTTCGCCTTCTCGCGCACTCCCGTGATGATCTTCCCGCGTCCCGCCGGCAGCTCGTCGAGGAGCGACACGTCGAGGTCGCCGTAGATCGTGAGCGTCAGGGTCCGCGGGATCGGGGTGGCCGTCATGACCAGCACGTCCGGCATGATCCCCTGCCGGATCAGCCGCCCGCGCTGCGCGACCCCGAACTTGTGCTGCTCGTCGATGACCACCAGCCCGAGGTCCTCGAACTCCATGGTGTCGTAGATCAGGGCGTGCGTCCCGATCACGATCTGGGGATGGCCTTCCAGCTCGAGGTGGGCGCCCTCGCGCTTCGCGGCGGTGACCAGCGCGATCCGCACCCCCAGCGGCTCCAGCCACTTCCGGAACGTCAGGTAATGCTGCTCGGCGAGGATCTGGGTGGGGGCCATCAGGGCCGCCTGGCTGCCGGACTCGATGGCGAGCAGCATGGCGCACATCGCCACGAAGGTCTTGCCGCTCCCGACGTCGCCCTGCAGGAGCCGGTTCATGGGCCGCGCCTCGCGCATGTCGGCGACCACCTCCTTCACGCTGCGCTTCTGCGCGCCGGTCAGGTCGAACGGGAGGCTCTCGTAAAAGGCCTTCAGCAAGCCGGTCTTCCGGCCCTGTTGCCGCCCGGGGTGCTCGAGGTGCAGGCGCCGCCGCCACAGGACGTTCAACTGCAGCACGAAGAACTCCTCGAGGGCGAAATAGCGCCGCGCCGCGGTGGCCTCGTGCATCTTCTCCGGAAAGTGGACGTCGCGCAGGGCCTGCAGCCGCGGCAGGTCGCGGTCGATCTCGTACGGCGCCTGCACGCTCTCGCCGTCCAGCTCCCCCAGCGCGAGGAACATCATCTCGCGCAGGCGCCGCTGCGGGATGCCGGTCACATTCCGGTAGACCGGCACGATCCGCTCGACGTGGATCGACCCGCCGCCCTGCATCTGCACCACCTCGAACTCGGGATGGTCGATCACGATGCGCCCGCCGCTCTCCTTCGGCTTCCCGTAGAGGATCACCTCGTGCCCGACCGCCACCAACTTGTGGATGTAGGGCATGTTGAACCACCGGCAGGTGATCTTGTTGGTCGAAAGGATGTCCTCTCCGCCTTCCTGCACGATGACCTCGTAAAACTGGCGCTTCCCGCCGAAGCGGCGCCGCTGGGCATCGACCACCGTCCCGCGCAGGCACACCGCCTCGCCGCCCGGCGCCTGCGGGTAGCTGTCGAACCGCCGCCGGTCTTCGTAGCGGCGCGGAAACCACGCCAGCAAATCGCCCACCGTCGCGATCCCCGCCGCGGCCAGCGCCTGCACGTCCTTCGCGGCGACCGCCTCAAGGGTGGCCAGCCCGTCGGACACCTTCCAACCGCTCATCGGGCCGACCGTACCGGCGGCGGACACCCATGGGAAGCGGCTGCTTGGGGGCGGAAGCATCTCACCCATGCCGCCCTCCGGAATAATCTGTGTCGAAGCCCGCCCGCATCCCGCCTGCTCGCGAACGAAGATAGCATCCATCCGGTGCGTTGGGCAATAAAAATGTGTTCACCTGAACATTCCGCTGGCGTCGAGCGGCGTGCAGGCCGGATCGTCAAGGTGTCCCTCCCGGCCGGCGGCACCGGAAAGCAATGGTCCCGCGGAGGACTTCGGCGCCCGCTCCCCGGCTGGCGGGCCGGTGCATCCGCGGGGACGCGCGCGCAAGTTCCCACGCGAAGCGGGATTCACGCTCTCCGCAAATTTGACCATCCAACCCGCGTTTAGTTTGCTGTTCCTTGCGACCAGACAATGTGAAGCAATGTCCGGATTCCTTGGCACTTCCTTCGTCCAACCCCGCTCCCCGCCAGGGAACGGTGGAAGGAGGGTGCCGAGGGAACAAGGAGATCAACAAAGCGAGGGGGAAATCGCAAATGCGCGTCAAGAAGCCGCGAATCACCTGCACAATTCTCTGGCACCACGAGGGCAACGGAGCTGTAGTGAGAGTTGGCCATAAATCCTGCGGTCCGGGCTCCGCTCGTCGGGGAACCGCGCCGCCGAAACGCAAACCACACACTCCAATCATGAACAACCAATTCCACCACAGAAGCCTCGGGGCACTCGCCCTCGGCGCGGCGGCGATGGCGGGCATGCATTGCGCCCACGCCGAACTCCTCGTCTACGAACCGTTCGATTACCCGGACGCCCCCCTGAATGGCAATGGAGGTGCCCTCGGCACGAGCGGCACATGGACCACCAACGACACCGGCTTTGCCATGGGCTGGTGGTGCCACCCGGAGGGGGAAGTCACCGGGCAGGGCGACGACGCGGGCCGTAACCCGAACGGGGTCGACCAACTCAACCTGTTCGACGGGCTGGTGGACAATCTCGCCACCGCGGGCGGTTTCGTCGGGGCCGCCGGCCCGGAGGACAAGGACCCCCCCGTGGCCTTCGGCACCCGCAGTCCAACCGGCAACCTCGACGCGTCCATCAATATTCTACCCAGCGTGACGGCCACCTTCCAATCCGGGACCACCACCTGGTTCAGCTACGTCGGGTGCCATGCCGACAACCGCAACCAGGGGTCACCGACCTTCATGCTCTGCACCGACCCGACCGTCAATGGCACCCGGGGCCTCACGATGCAGAACTCCGGGAGCGGGATCGGCGGAGTCGGCGGACCTCCCCGCTTCAACCTCTTCGACGTCTACCCGCACTACTTCAGCGGCGGGTTGCACCACCAAAGCCCGGGCGGATACCAGGACGGCGTCCTCGGGGATCATAACGGGATCGTGACGGCCTTCTGCAGCACCGGAACCTGCAATGGCGTGCTGGGATCCGACGCGACCCGAAGCTGGGTGGTGCGCGATTCCGATGGCTTCATGGGCGTGCCGAACATCGTGGTCGGCAAGATCGAATGGGACGCCGACGTTGGCGGATTCGACGTCATCTCGGTAGTCACGTTCCTCGAGACCGATGACCTCACCGAGGCGGCCTTTGATGCCATCATTGCGGACAAGCCCCTCCTCTCCAGCAGGAACTGGCCGGCGGCGGGCACCCCGGACGACACCACCAACCCGTCCAACAAGCCCGATCTCGACCAGAGCCAGTTCGATATCATCAACATCTCGAACCTCAAGTTCTGGGTCGACGAGATCCGGATCGCGACGGAATTCGCGGACGTGGTTCCGGAGCCACAGACCCCGCCTCCAACCATCCGGCTGGCCATCGCGGCGGCGACCTCGCCGTCCACCGGCTACGATCTCGAGTGGGACAGCACCAGCAGCCTCGTTTACGACCTGCGCAGCAGCACGGACCTGCTCGGGCCCAAAACCAGCTGGGACCTGGTGAGCGGCGGCATCGCGGCCACCCCGCCGGTCAACACCATCAACGTCGACCCGGCCGATCCGGACCTGTTCTACGTGGTGGTGGGGCGGCCGCCGCCCCCGGTGGCGATCTTCTCGGAAGACTTCGACACAACCACCGCGGGTTCGCTGCCGGGCGGTTGGGACACCAGCGCAAACCCCGGCTTCACCGCAAGCGTCACGAATTGGGAAGTGGGAACCCCGTCCGTGGTGGGTCCGGTGCCCCCGGGCGTCCCGCTGCCGAGCGGCACCCAGTGTGTCGGCACCGACATCGACGCCGACTACGACGATCCGGTCGCGAATGACGGCTTTCCCTTCACCGACATCTGGCTGCGGACCCCGCCGATCGACCTCACTGGAAAGTCGGAAGGCACCCTCAGCTTCCAGCAGTGGACCGAGATCGAGGACGTCGCCGGCGACTTCGATTACGGCTCGATCCGCATCCTCGATGCCTTCGACGACAGCGAACTGGTAGTGATCGAGAACCGCACCATTGATGGCAGCACGACCGGCTGGGAACAGTATTCCGCGGCCCTGCCCGCGGCGGCCTTCACCGCCGTGAACGGGACGATCCGGATCGAGTTCCGATTCGAGGCCGATGACATCGACAGCTTCGCCGGCTGGTACATCGACGACGTGGAGGTCACGGTCCCGGCCGAGTAGCCACATTTGCCCGCAGGCAATCCGATCGAGACGGCGGCTTCCCCCCGGAGGCCGCCGTTTCGCAGTCCTCGGCGGCGCCCCGGGTGCATTCTCGAGGCCGCCGGGCCCGGCAATCCCGGCGCGATGAACTCCGGGGGGTGAAAAGCCGACCTCCCGGCAGGGGACAGGCGCGCGGACGCTACCCGCCGGGCGGGAATTGTTCGCGGACCCTGGCCTGGCTCTCGGCGGACAAGCGGCGGAGCGGCACCACGGACGTCTTGCCGTTCCGCAGGAGGAATTTCGCCTCCTCCTTCGCAGAGTCGTAGGCGAGCAGGGTGGCCGATATCGATTTGCCGTCGTTGCTCGTCCACCGCTCGACCTTGGGAGGGGCGGGCTCTTTCTCATCCTCCGGCGGCTTCACCGGACCGTTTTTCCTGCGGGCCTCCTCCACCGCCTCGGCGAACCGGTCCACCCCCGCCTCTCCCGCGAACCAGCCCAACTGGCTGTAGAGCGTCTTGCCCTCGCTGTCCTTGATGATGAGCACGGGCACGGATCGTTCCGTGAATTGAAACGGCCCCTCGGGACCGCGGGGAAGATGTTCCTCCTCGACGTTCCGGGGATAGATGTTCAGCAGCACGAAGTCGGTTTTCAACAACTCCCGGGCCTTCTCGTGGCGCTCGTCTTCTCCGGATGCCACCTCACGGATGGCCTGCTTGAGCAGGTTGCAGCCCCGTCACACATCGTGCGGCCAGCCGTTGTAAACCAGGAGCATTTTCCCGGAGTCCGCGACATCCCGGAGGGCGTCCCTCCATTCGGTTTCGAAGGGGATCCCCTCTCCCCATTGCTCCTTGCGCTCCTTGGTCAGGTCGGTCTGCGCCACCCCCACGGACGCTGCGGCGACACACCCCCACCCGGCCAGGACACCGGCGAAGCGGCGCACGGCGCGAAAGGCCCCGAGATTGAGGGAACCGCCGGGCGGAAATTTCATGCCGGGCAGTGTGACGCGGGGCGGCCGGCCGGGCAAGGTGGAAGGGCGGAAGCCGGCCGTTGCGGCGGTCTTCCCCGCACGCCGCTACTTCTTGGCTCCGGCCGGGACGGCCGGCCAATCCTTCGCGAAGGCCGCCACCTTCTCTTCGGGAACCCCGAAGGCTTCAAGGATCGCGGCGCCCATCATCTTGTTGCCGAGGGCGTTCATGTGCACCCCGTCGCGGGTGAGCTGCTTCCCCTTCGGGGCATCCGCGGGAAATTCCTTGAGCGCCTCCTGCATCGCGGCATTGAGGTCGGCGAGCAGGCAGCCCTTGGCCTCCGCCAACTCCCGGAGAAAGGCGTTGTAGGGAACCAGCTTCTGGTTGAGATCGTTCTGCTGGTCCTCCTTGATCATCGTCGATGTCAGGATCATCACCTTGACCCCCGCCGCCTGGGCCTGCTCGACGATGGCCGTGATGTTCTTCTTGTAGTCATCCAGGGGAACGCCCCGCGCCCCGTGCCACACGTCGTTGACCCCGCAGCTCAGGGTCATCCAGTCCGGCTTCTTGCTGAGGACATCCTTGTCGAGGCGGGCGAGCATCTGGTTCGACTTGTGCCCGGAAATGCCCGCGAAGACCCCCGAGACGTCGATGCCCTCGTGCTTCAGCCCGTCGATCACCATCCGGCAGTAGCCGCCCGGTCGCGCCCCGCCCGCCGTGATGGAATCGCCCAGGAAGGCGATCGTTTGTCCGCTTTTTACCGGGATGGTGGCGGCCGGATCCGGCTTCTCGGCGGTGGCCGGCGACGCGGCGATTCCGAACAGGAGGAGGAAGGGAAGGATGGATGCTTTCATGACGTTGTTTTCTTATGCTGGCGAGGGTCCAAGCTGACATGATTCCGGGTTCCCGGGAATGCCCATTTTCCGGCGGACCCGCCGGGGGCGGACCCCGCCGGCGGTCAGACCGGGTCGGCGAACTCGATTCCCGGCTTCAGGGCCTCGTAGACGCGGTAGGGCGTTTCGCCCATCCCGAGGGACTGGTAGGTGGCCTGGGCGACCCGGTTGCCGTGCTCGACGTAGAGCCGGAACCCGCAGACGTCCGGCTCGCTTTCCGCCAACTGTTCGACGTGCGTGTGGAGGCTCCGGTAAATCCCCCGGCGCCGGAAATCGGCCCGCACGTACACGCTCTGGATCCACCAGAAGACGCCGTTGCGCCAGTCGCTCCACTCCGTGGTGATCAGGAGCGACCCCGCCACGGCCCCATCGATCTCCGCGAGGAGGTAGAAACCGAGTTCGGGCTGTTCCATGATCCTCGTGATGCCGGCCGTGATCACCTCCGGCTTGAGGTCGTAGCCCTCGGTCTCGCGCGCGATGCCGCGGTTGAAATCGGCCAGCTGCGGAATGTCGGCGCCCGTGGCGCGGCGGATCGTGACGGCGGATGCCATGCACGGAGGGTTCCCGGGCCGGAACTCGATGGCTAGCCCGGAAATTTCATGAAATTTCCGCCGCCGCGAACGCGGGGGCCGATCCGGCCTGACGAGTCAGGGCGATCGGGGCGAGCCCCGACGACAAGTGAGGGACCTTCCGTCCCGAATGCTCAGAGTCGGTTTTTCGAAACAAGACCCTGAATCATGGCCACTTTTGAAAAACGCATAGTTCACTTCGTGAAATATGCGGGCTAGAAAATTGCGTCCCGGCCCCCCTCCCCCCCCGGAATCCGGTCCGCGGCTACGGGCCGGCGAGGCGCACCCGGTAGAGCCCGGCCGGCCCGTCCAGCCGCATCGCGTCGGTGTCGTCGGTTTCCGTGCGCCCGCTGGCGGCGGCCGGAACCGGGGATCCGTTGATCGTCGTCCAGGTGGTGCCGTCGTCGCTGTGGTCGACCCAGTAGGAGCGGGTCGGGAGTCCCTGCCACGAGATCCGCACCCGGTCGCCGAGGCGCTCCACGGCGGCGGCCAGCTGGTAGCGCGGCCGCACCGAGGGGTAGAGAAACTGCCGCCCGGCGTACTCGTCGTTGGTCAGGGGAACGAGCCGCGGGTTGAAGGCCGAGGAAATGCTGGTCTCCATGAAGACCAGCGCTCCCGGGCTGTCGAACCCGGGGTTGCCGTTCGCCACCGTGTAGAGCGTCAGCGGGGAGGCCGGCGGGTCGAGGGGATTGACGAGAAGCGCGAACGAGTTCGTCAGCGTCGCGGCGGCCGTGGCGGACGTGGTCCCGTCGTAGTTGTCATCGACGTAGCGGCCGTTGGGTCCCGCATCGACGTCGACGTCCCGCAGGCCGATGGCGTGCCCGATCTCGTGCGCCAGGACGGTCCGGAACACCGCGAGGCTCCATCGCGCCCCGGAGTTGTTGTTCATCTCGACGTCGGCCCCGGAGATCGGCTGGGCCCGGATGCGGGTGCCGGAGGTGAGCAGGAAGTTCTTGTAGTTGCCCCAGTTGAGGCGGGTGTAGGCGTTCCGCCCGGAGTTTCCGCGATCCGTCGCGATGAGGTCGATCTCGGCCCCGGTGGTGCGGCCCACGGTGACCGCCACCGTGAAGTCTTCCGTGAAGACCAGCTCCGACTGCAGGCCGGTCACCGGATCGACCGCTTCCCACGCCGCGAAGGCATCGAGGACCGCCTGGCGAAACTCCGCCACCGGGGGCGGCGTCCCGGACCATCGGAACTCGTCGCGGAAGTTCTCGTAGGAGCCGCCGGTGACCGAGAAGCGCAGCCCGCCATCCAGGGATCGTTCCACGCCGCCGACCGTGCGCGGCTCGGTATCCCAGCGCGCCCCGTCATTCAAGCCGTTGCCCCCGAAGAACCCGAAGGCGTGGACGGGCCCGGCCAACAACAGACCCAAGGCGCCCGCCATCCGCGCCGGACGCCGGTCAGTCTGGTGCCGATCACCCATCGAAGCCGATTGAACCAGCGGTAAGCACCACTGTAAACGGCACGCTCACCTCATCGGGCCCCCCGCTCCCGATTGACAGGGAGGCGGCACCATGGCATTCGTGAACACCGCCAAGATGTTCGGAATCACGAACAGTCAGGCACTTGCAACGATCAACGCACCACGCCCGCCATCCGAACCGTGACAACGACCCGTCCACTCCCCCGCTGCGGCCCGCTCGGGCCTGCCGTCCTCCTTGCCTTGTGCGGCCTCGCCGCCCCCGCGAACGCCCAGATCTGGAGCGAGGAATTCAATGCCGGTTCCGCCCCGGACAGTGCGGTGTGGTCCTACGACCTCGGCGCCAGCGGTTGGGGCAACAACGAACTGCAAAACTACACCAACGATCCGTCCAACGTCCGGGTCGAGAACGGCAACCTCATCATCACGGCCCGGAGGCAGGGGAACAACTTCACCTCCGCCCGGGTCAAGACCGAGAACAAGCTCACCTTCAAGTACGCCACGGTGGAGGCCCGCATCAAGACTCCCGACCTCGCCGACGGCTTGTGGCCCGCCTTCTGGACGCTCGGCAATGACATCTCCACGGTGGGATGGCCGCGCTGCGGCGAGATCGACGTCCTCGAGATGGGCAGCGCTTCCGCGATCTCCGCCAACCGCGTCAACCGCCGGGTCCGCTCGACCGCCCACTGGGAGAGCGGCGGCGAGTTCGCCAACTACGGACGGTCCATCGACCGCCCGTCCGACATCGACGGCACCTTCCACGTTTACCGGATGGAATGGACCCCGACCGCCATCACGACCTACATTGACAACGTCTTCATCTGGTCGATGGACATCAGCAACCCGTCGAGCTTCGACGGCGAGGAGTTCCACAAGCCTCATTTCTTTCTCCTCAACATGGCGGTTGGCGGGAACTACACCGGCATCCTCAACAGCGGCGGCATCACGGCGCCCTTCCCCGCCGAGTATGTCATCGATTACGTCCGCATCTTTGACAACGGGCACACCGTCCTTGGCGGATCGTCCCTGTCCAATCCCGGCGGGGGGGACAACCTCCTTGCCAACCCGGGGTTCGAAGAAGGCACCTCCGGGTGGACGGTGAATTCCGGCGGCGGCACCATCGCCACCGCCGGCGCCCCGGCGCGCACCGGCACCTCGTCGCTGGAGATCGACAACGGCGGCGCCGGCGGGTGGAGCTCCCCCAATGTCGTGCAGTCCTTCCCGGCCTCGCCCGGCGAGACCTTCAACTTCAACGGCTACCTGCGGACCACCTCGCCCATCACCGACGGAAGCCTCGCCCTGCTCAAGATCGTCTTCAGGGACAGCGGCGGAAACGACCTCCTCCCCGCCTCGGCGGACGTCGGAACGATCAACACCTCCTTCCCCGGGGTGGAATCGAACACCCTTGACGGCAGCAGCCCGGCGAACCAGTGGGTCTTTGCGGAGGCCCAGGGCGAGGCCCCGGCCGGCACCGCATCGGTGCTCTTCTTCGTCCTGAACGTGAATCCGCCGGGATCCTCCACCAGCATCTTTGTCGACGACCTCGAGGCCGGACCGCCCGCCGCCACCCCGGTGATCGCTCCGCCCCTCACCGCCACCCGCGCCGGCGACGACATCGAGCTCAGCTTCCCCACCCAGAACGGCGTCGTCTACGAGCTGGCTTACAAGGACAGCCTCACGGACGCTTCATGGACCGTCGTCGATACGATCACCGGCAACGGATCCCCCGCGGTCCGCACCTACCCGCCCACCAACGGGGGCCGGTTTTACGTGGTCCTGATTCCCTGAGCCGCGCGGTCCAGATTTCATGAGCCGCGATTTTCCGCGCCGGCTCGTCATCCGGCTGTTCGGCTCCCTTTCTTCCGTCACCGCGAAGCCCGGATCTCGCGCACCGTGAGCTGCAGGGTGGTCCTCCCGCGGAAGACGTTGCGGTCGACGTTGAAGGCGACGTCCCACGGCGGGTCGGGGAGGTCCCGGTCCCCCGCCCCGAAGAAGATGGCGTCGCGCTCGTGCACCCCGTGCCGGAGGTGCAACTTCACGTGCTTGTTCTTCAGGTGCCGCGGCGCCTCCGTGAGCCACACGTCCCTCGTCATGAACAGGGGCTGCGGGTTCCCCGGCCCGAAGGGCTGCAGGAGGTCGTAGCTGGCGAGGAACTCGAGGCTCAACTGCTCGAAGGGCACCTCCGCGTCGATGTGGATCCGCGGCTGCCGGTCTTCCGCGCTGGTGTTCTCCAGCACGTACTTCGCAAATTGTTCGCGAAAGGCGTCCAGCTTTTCCTCGCGGACGCTGATCCCGGCGGCCATGTGGTGTCCGCCGCCCCCCTCCAGGACGTCGCGGCAGGAGTCGATGGCATCCACCAGCGAGACCCCCTCCACGCTGCGGCCGCTCCCCTTTCCCAGGCCGTCGTCGTCGATGGCCACCGCGAAACTCGGCCGGTGAAAATACCGCATGAGACGCGAGGCCACGATGCCCACCACGCCCGGATGCCAGTTCCGCCCGCCCACCACGATCACCGGATCGACTTCGGGATCGAACCCCTCCTCAACCTGCTTCAGCGCCTCGTTGAATATCTCCTTCTCGGTCAGCTGCCGCTGGCGGTTGAAGGCGTCCAGCCGCCCCGCCAGCTCGCGCGCCACCTCGTGGGAATCGGCGGTCAGCATCTTCAGGGCCTCTTCCGGGGCATCCATCCGGCCCGCGGCGTTGATGCGCGGCCCGATCCGGAAGCCGACGTCCGCGCTGGTGGCGTGCCCGTTCATCCCGGTCACGTCCATCAGGGCCCGCAACCCGTGGTTGAGCGTCTGCGGCAGGCGCTTCAGCCCGTGCCGCACGAGGAGACGGTTCTCCCCGACGAGCGGCACGATGTCCGCGATGGTGGCCACCGCGACAAGGTCCAGGTAATCCCGCAGGTCGATGTCGTCCCGGGGCCGCGTCTTCAGCAGGGCGTGCGCCATCTTGAAGACCACCCCGGCCGAGCACAGGTAACCGAGGTCGTCCCCGACCTTCGGATTCACGACCGCCACCGCCGGGGGCGGTCCCGCCGCGCCCGGTTCGTGGTGGTCCGCCACGATGACGTCGATCCCCTCGCCCTGGAGCCGCGCGATCTGCTCCGCGGATGCCGTCCCGCAATCCACCGTGATCAACAGGTCCGGCGCCCCGCCCTCCGCGAGGCAGCGCTCGATCCCGGCATCGCTCAGGCCGTAGCCCTCCGCGCCGCGCACCGGGATGAACGGCCGCGGATCGGCGCCGTAGAGCCGCAGGATGTGACGCAACAACGTGATGGAGGTGATCCCGTCGACATCGTAGTCACCGAAGATGCAGATCGCCTCGCCCGCGTCCACCGCCCGGAAGATCCGCTCCACCGCGCCCGTCATCCCCGGCAATTCCAGCGGGTCGGACAGCTCCGCGAGCCGCGGTTGCAGGAAGCGCTCGATCTCGTCCGGTCCGCGGTAGCCGCGTTGCGCGAGGAGGACCTGCAGGATCGGCGGCAGGGCCCCGGGACCGCCATCGGTCCGGAAGCCCTCCGGCACCTCATTCACGATCCATTTGATCTCCTCCATGGTGAACGCCCCCCGCGGGCCTTGGGCGACCATAGGCATCCCCCCGGCGCCGCTCAAGAACCTAAGGGATCCACGAGGAGGCGTTCCTCCGCCCATGCCGCCGGGGGCTTCTCCCGCCCGGCCCCGATGCGCCCCACGAGGCGTTCCCAGACCTCCTGGCCCCGCAGGATCTCCACCTCGATCCGCAGGAAATAGATGTCCACATCCATCTCCTGCGGCCGCGGAAAGCGCACCGCGTCCTTCTCGGTGGTCACGATCAACTCGATGTCGCGCTCCAGGCAGCGCGTCATGAACCGGTCCACCTCACCCTGGCTGAATGTATGGTGGTCCGAAAAGGTCCGGTGGAACTCGACGTTGGCGCCCAGCTTCTTGAGAAGCCCCTCGAAGCTCTCCGGCACCGCGATGCCGCTGATGGCCGCCACGTACTTCCCCTTGAGGTTTTCCAGCGCCAGCCGCCCCTTGCCGAACACCCGCTGGAGGTACTTCGGGGCATGCGTCGTCTCGATGATCTCCGCGGTCGGGTTGTATTTCCGGATCCGCGCCCGCAAGGCGTCGTCGGTCGGCCCGTCGCACTTCGTCATCATGATGTAGCTCGCCCGGCACAGGTTGCGCGGCGGCTCGCGCAGCGTCCCGCGCGGCAGCAGGGCCCGCGTCCCGAACGGCGCGTTCTGGTCGACCAGCACGATGTCGAGTTCATGGTCGAGCCGCAGGTACTGCAGGCCGTCGTCGAGGATGAGGGTGTCGCATCCCAGCTCGGCGACCGCGAACCGTCCCCCGTTCACCCGGTCGCGGTCGACGATGACCGGCACCCCGGGGAGGTTCTTCGCCAGCATGTACGGTTCGTCCCCGGCGTGCGCCACGTCGAGCAGGATGTCGTTGCCGTCGCTGACGATCTTCGGCAGGGTCTCCCGCTCGTCGTCGTCGAAATCCCGCCACTGCTGCGGACTGTCGAGCTTCCTGCTCTTGTACCCGCGGCTGAGGACCGCCACGTTCCGCCCCCGCTCCTTCAGGGTGCGCGCCAGGAGTTCCACCACCGGCGTCTTCCCGGTGCCCCCCACCGTGAGGTTCCCCACGCTGACCACCATCGTGCCGAGGTGGCTCTGCCGTTTCCAGTGCTGCCGGAAGGCCTTCAGCCGGATGCGCACCACGATCCCGTAGAGCCACGAGAACCCCCGCAGGAAGAGCCGCGCCAGGGAGGGACCCAGCCCCTTGCGCCTCCCGAAGATCACATC
>JABDMC010000157.1 GCA_013001695.1 Akkermansiaceae bacterium | reverse complement strand
TGGAACGGAGGCGGAGCGAAAGCGAGTCCGAATAGGGCGACTAGTTGCAGGGGGTGGACCCGAAGCGGAGGTGACCTACCTATGGCCAGGTTGAAGCGTCGGTAAAACGACGTGGAGGACCGAACCGTTGTGTGTTGAAAAACGCTCGGATGAGCTGTGGGTAGGAGTGAAAGGCTAATCAAACCCCGTGATAGCTGGTTCTCTCCGAAATGTATTGAGGTACAGCGTCGTACGCTGACCACCGGGGGTAGAGCACTGACAGGGCTAGGGGGCATACCCGCCTACCAACCCCTATCAAACTCCGAATACCGGTGGGTGCAGTACGGCAGTGAGACAGTGGGGGATAAGCTTCATTGTCAAAAGGGAAACAGCCCAGATCAGCAGCTAAGGTGCCTAAATGATGCTCAGTGGAAAGGAGGTGAGGTTTCATAGACAGTGAGGATGTTGGCTTAGAAGCAGCCACCATTTAAAAAATGCGTAACAGCTTACTCATCGAGAGACCTTGCGCCGAAAATACTTGGCGATAAGCATCATACCGAAGCTCTGGATTCTTCCGACTTGTCGGAAGAGTGGTAGGAGAGCGTTCCCAGTGCAGCGAAGGGTGATGGCGACTGACCCTGGAGCGCTGGGAAGTGAGAATGCAGACATGAGTAACGATAAGACCGGTGAAATCCCGGTCCGCCGTAAACCCAAGGTTTCCCGGGCCACGTTGATCGTCCCGGGGTTAGTCGGGACCTAAGCCGAGGCCGATAGGCGTAGGCGATGGAGAGCAGGTTAATATTCCTGCACCCGCGAAGTGGGAAGGACGGGGGCGTGAAGGTAACTAGGTTATTGAATTCCGAGGTGCGGCTACGGCCAATCCGTATTACTGGATCGTCCTCCTAGAAAAGCTCCCACGAATGAAGCGGCCCGTACCGTAAACCGACACAGGTGGGTGGGTAGAGTATACCAAGGCGCAAGAGTGAAACCTAGTCAAGGAACTCGGCAATATAGCCCCGTAACTTCGGAAGAAGGGGTGCCTCTTCGGAGGCCGCAGTGAAATGGCTCAACCGACTGTTTAGCAAAAACACAGCACTCTGCTAAGTCGCAAGACGACGTATAGGGTGTGACACGTGACCAATGCCGAAAGATTACGGTAAGGTGTTAGCCTTCGGGCGAAGCTCCGAGCCCAAGTCCCGGTGAATGTCGGCCGTAACTATAACGGTCCTAAGGTAGCGAAATTCCTTGTCGGGTAAGTTCCGACCTGCACGAATCGTGCAACGAGTTGAGCACTGTCTCGACTAGGTGCTCAGTGAAATTGTAACGCCGGTGAAGATGCCGGCTACCCGCAGAAGGACGGAAAGACCCTATGGACCTTAACTGTAAGCTGTTACTGGTTATTCGATTTCAATACTCAGCATAAGTGGGAGGCATTGAACCAGCCCTTTAGGGGGTTGGGGAGCCACCAGTGAGATACCACCTTTTGGTGTTGGATGATCTAACCCCGAGCCGTGAAACCGGCCGGGGGACCCTGGCAGCCGGTCAGTTTTACTGGGGCGGTATCCTCCCAAAGAGTAACGGAGGAGCGCGAAGGTTGGCTCAGCGCAGTTTGCAACTGCGTGTCGAGTGTAAAGGCACAAGCCAGCTTAACTGTGAGACCTACAAGTCGAGCAGATACGAAAGTAGGCCTTAGTGATCCGGTGGTTGAATGTGGAATTGCCATCGCTCAACGGATAAAAGGTACCCTAGGGATAACAGGCTGATCGCGCCCAAGAGTTCATATCGACGGCGCGGTTTGGCACCTCGATGTCGGCTCGTCGCATCCTGGGGCTGGAGAAGGTCCCAAGGGTTTGGCTGTTCGCCAATTAAAGCGGCACGCGAGCTGGGTTCAGAACGTCGCGAGACAGTTCGGTCCTCTATCCTCTGTGGGCGTAGGAAAATTGCGGGGTTCACTTTCTAGTACGAGAGGACCGAAAGTGACGCACCTCTGGTGTTCCAGTTGTCACGTCAGTGGCACCGCTGGGTAGCTAAGTGCGGACGAGATAAGCGCTGAAAGCATCTAAGCGCCAAGCTCTTCCCAAGATGAATTTTCCCTGAGGATCGTGGCAGACTACCACGTTGATAGGCTGGCGGTGTAAGTGTGGCAACACATTCAGCTCACCAGTACTAATCATCCGATTGGCTTGATTCCTGTTCTCTCGAGATCGAGACTCCAAGGACCAAGACAAACGCACCAAGCGGGATTCTAGAACAGATACTTCACATGGATGTCAGGGAGCAGCCCTGGCGGTGGCGGTCGTTGGAGGGCGCGTTTTGAGATTGGGTGGCAGGCTTGGAGCCTGCGGTCTCAAGCGAAGCGCGCCCTCTGGTGACCACAGCACGGTGGAACCACCCGGTCCCATTCCGAACCCGGAAGTGAAACGCTGTTGCGCCGATGGTAGTGGGACGAAAGGTCCTGTGAGAGTAGGTCGTCGCCAGGTATTTGCCCGGCTCCTTCGAAAGAGGGAGCCGGGCTCTTTTTTTTGGGGGGGTAGGTGGCTGTGGCACCCTGCCGCAGGCCTGTGGCGCCCCGTCGCAAGGGGTAGCGCTAAGTTTGAGGGGATCGGAAGCGTAAACTCGGCATGACATCGGCGATTGTGATCCGGTTGGCGGCGATTCTCGGGTTTCTCGGTGTGGGACTGGGAGCCTTCGGGGCGCACGGTCTCGAGGAACTCCTCGAGAAGAATGGGCGCGTCGATACATGGGAGTTGGCTGTCACCTACCATCTGATCCACGCCGTCGCGATCCTCGCGATTGGAGCGGTGCAGAAGCCGAATATACGGGCCGTCTGGTTCCTGGTGGCGGGAATCGTCTGTTTCCCGGGCAGTCTCTACCTCCTTTCGCTCAACTGCCCGGGCTGGATCGCGGTCTTCGCCCCCGCTGGTGGGATCGCCCTGCTCGTCGGGTGGACCTTGCTCGTGTGGCGGCCGATGGAGAAGTCGGCGGGGTAGGTTGGCGCGACGGTTTCCGCGACCCCTTCAGGGTCGGGGTTCACTCCGGACGCGCCAACCCCGGGGTAGTCGTCCTTCGCTGCGCTTCGGACTCGACCCCGGGCTACGATCCGCGACCCCGCTGGGGTCGAGGTCTTGTAAGTCCGCTGCAATTCCACTTGAATTGGCAGATGAAGCGCTTGCTCTCTGTTCTTCTCGCCCTTGCGTCGTCGCTTGCTGCCGAGCTTCCGCTCGAACCCGGAGCCAAGCTGGAGCTGGTCTCGGCCGATTTCGGGTTGGCGGACGGGCCGTCGTGGATGGACTTCGCGCTGGTGGTGCCCGATGTGAAGGGGCAGACGGTGTTCCGCTACCAGCCGAAGCAGGACAAGGTGATCCCGTGGAGGAAGAATGCCGGCCGGATCAGCGCCAGCCATGTGAACCACGGCCGCCTCTACCTGAGCGACAACGCCAACGCCCGCATCGTGCGGGTGGAGGGGGACAAGATGGTGACCCTGCACCAGGAGGATCAGGAGGCGAAGCCGCCGCGCCGGCCGAACGACCTGACCGTGGACCGGCACGGCGGGGTCTACTACACGCTCACCGGGCCGGGGGAGGTCATCTACATCGGCCCGAAGGGCGCGGCGCGGACCGTGACGAAGGAGGCGGAGTCGGCGAACGGGTTGGCCCTCTCGCCGGACGGGCGCACCTTGTACGTGGCATCCTACGTGCCGAAGAAGATCCTGGCGTGGGATGTGGCGGACGACGGCGGGGTTTCGAACAAGCGCGAGTTCGCCGCCATGGACGACGGGGAGGCCAAGGGGGCGGACGGCATGACGGTGGACCGGGCCGGGAACGTCTATTGCGCCGGGGCGACGGACGTCTGGGTGTGGAACCCGTCCGGCACGCTTCTCGGGAAGATCGCCTGCCCGCAGCGGCCGATCAACTGCACCTTCGGCGACAACGACCTGCGGACGCTCTACATCACCGGCTTCGGGGGGCTCTCCCGGATCCGCATGCGGATCGGGGGCGTCCCGCCGCACCCTCCCGCCGCGGAGAAGGACCAGCCGGCGCGGGAAGGGCGGCCGTCGACCGCAATTCCGAAGGGCATCGCGCCCGAGCTCGACGTGGTCTATGCGCGGTTCGGCGATCGCAGGATGCTCGCCGACATCTTTCGCCCCACGGACAGGAACGGCCTCCTTCCGGCGATCGTGGTCGTCCACGGCGGCGGCTGGCTGAAGGGGGACCGCACGAAGTTCCGGGCCCTCGCGATCGCGCTGGCGAAGCGCGGATACGTGACGATGGCGATCGACTACCGCCTCGGCGGGGAGGCCCAGTTCCCGGCGGCGGCGCGCGATTGTCATGAAGCGGTGCGCTTCCTGCGGGGCAAGGCCGCCGAGTACGGCATCGAGCCGGGCAGGATCGGGGCGGTGGGCGGGTCGGCCGGCGGGCACCTCGTGGGGCTCCTCGCCACCACCTGGGATGTCACGGAGCTGCACGGAAGGGACGCCGGGGACCATTCTTCCCGCGTCCAGGCCGCGATCGTGATGGCGGGGCCGATGCAGATGCTGACCGGCAGCGTGGCGGAGCGGTCGCGCACCCCGGGCAGCAAGTCGAACTCGAACCGGTGGATCGGGAAGACGGTGGACGAGGCGCCGGAGCTCTACCGGCTGGCGGATGCCCACGAGCACATCTCGAAGAGCGACCCGCCGCTCCTCTTCATGTGCGGCGAGCACGACAACCCGGAGCGCAACGCGCCGTCCCGGAAGAAGCTCGAGGAATACGGGATCGCCACGGGCCTCAAGGTCTACAAGGGCGGGAAACACGGATGCTGGAACCGCCTCCCGTGGTTCGACGACATGGTGGCCGGCATGGATGCCTGGTTCCGCGAGCAGATGTAACCGGTGTCCGCGGCCTACAGCTCGCTGTAGGGGATCGAAAAGGTGTCGCCCTGGTTGATGTCGCCGGTGCGGAGGCCCCTCGTGAACCAGCGGACCCGTTGCGCGGAGGTCCCGTGGGTGAAGGCGTCCGGCACGACGCGCCCGGTCGATTGTTTCTGAAGGCGGTCGTCGCCGATGGCGGTGGCGGCATTCATGGCCTCCTCGATGTCGCCCTCCTCGAGGATCTGCCAGCGTCGCTGGGCGTGGTGGGCCCACACGCCGGCGAGGAAGTCGGCCTGCAGTTCAAGCCGCACCGAGAGCTGGTTGTACTCGCGCTTGCTGACGCGGCCGCGCCGGGAGTGGACCCGGTCGGTGAGGCCGAGGAGCTTCTGGACATGGTGGGCGACCTCGTGCGAGACGACGTAGGCGTAGGCAAAGTCGCCTCCGGCCTGGAAGCGGTTCGCCATCTCGCTGAAGAAGGAGGTGTCGAGGTAGATCGTCTGGTTGGCGGGGAGATAAAACGGACCGGTGGCGGCGTTGGCGACGCCCCCGGGCATCCGGGTGTAGCCGGAATAGAGGACCAGTCGCGGCGGGTCGTAGGTGCCGCCCGCCTGCCGGAAGATCGCGGTCCAGACGTCTTCGGTGTCGGCAAGGAGGGTTTTGACGAAGGCGCCGGTCTCGTCGCCGGGAGCGAGGGGCTGCTGGGATGGCGCCGGGGCCCGCGCCGGGCCGCTCGCCATGGAATTGAGCAACTGCGTCGGATCCCCGCCGAGGAGCATGACCACCACCACGATGGCCACCATGCCGAGGCCGCCACCCAGGGCGATGGGTCTTCCGCCTGTCCGCCGTCCAGTCCGCCGGCCCCGCCGGTCCTCGACGTTCGTGCTCTGCCGGCGTCCTCTCCAGCGCATGGGCGAAAGAATGGGGGGCTCGTTCTGGAGTGTCCAGAAATCTGTCCCGGGGAGCGGCGGCGGTCGTGGTCCGGGTGGATGTGGGCGCCGACCGATCCTCCGGATTGCGCCGCCCGCGCCGGGGGGATTCGGTCATGACCGGGACGGTCATGCTACGGGTGGGCATGGCGGATGCAATCCGCCGCCACGTTTTTCAGAGTGCGGCGCGGGGCGCCGGGGGGATTCGGTCATGACCGCGACGGTCATGCTACGGGTGGGCATGGCGGATGGTGTCCGCCGTCACGTTCAGTCGTCCTTGGGGACCTTGAAGCCGGTGGCGTTGATGGCGGCCTCGACCTTGGCCTGGTCGGTCTTGGCCGGGTCGATCGTGACGGTGGCGCATCCCGACTCGTGGCAGACCTTGTCGACGGCGGTGACGCCTTCCGTCTTGGCGAGGACGGCGTCGAGCTTGCCGGCACAACCGCCGCAGGTCATCCCGGTGACGGCGAAGGTGAGTTGCTCGCCGGACACCTTGAAGCCGGTCGCGTTGATGGCCGCCATGATGTCCTTCGGCTGCGCCGTGGCGGGATCGTATTTGACCACGGCCCGCCCGGACTTGTGGTCCACGGCATCGACCTTGACGCCGTCCAGTTTGGCGAGGGCGGCCTCGACCTTGCCGGAGCAGGCGGGGCAGGTCATTCCGGTCACGACGTAGGTCGCGTTCGTGCCCGTGCAGCAGAGCTTCTCGCAGCCTTCGGGGCACTCCTTCTTCCCGGCGAGCAGGGCGGCGCGCCCGGCGGGGAGATCGCAGAATTTGCATTCCGGCGGCTTGGGAGCGGGCTTCGGGTCGCCATCCTGGGCGGGGGCAAAACCGGCCAGGGCGAAGGTGAGGGTGGCAAGGAGGATCGATTTCATGATAAGGTTTTCGGGTTCGGGGCGCGGCGCCCCGTATTGATTACGAGCGATTCGACGAAATCCTATTCCGGAATATTCCGGGAATTTCCGGATTTCAATGCGCGGCCGCCGGTTCCCCGGTCTCCCCGACGTCGATGTAGTGGCGGCGGGAGAGGAGGAGATGGTGGCGCATGGCCTGGGCCGCGGCGTCGGAATCCCCGTTCCGAATGGCCCCGATGATCTCCCGGTGCGTCTCGAGAACGCGGTCGTACCAGTCACCCTCGGCGCGGTTGGCCTGGGTGTAATCCACGCAGCGCCGCTCGAGGGCCCCGAGGATCGTGGCGTAAAGCGGGTTGTGGGAAGCATTCGCGATCGAGAGGTGGAAGGCGACGTCTTCACGGCCGAACTCCTCGCGGTCGCCCTTGGCGGCCACCATGGCATCCTGGCGTGCCACGATGGCCTCGATGTCCTTCTCGCCGGCATTGTGGGCCGCGAGCCGGGCGCACTCGGTCTCGAGCAAGATCCGGAAATCGATGAGCTCGAGGAAGGAGTCCTCCGCGGTGAGCGTCGAGTAGGCGTGAAGGGCGGATCCGACCGACTCGAGGTTGGGATCGGCGATGTAGGAGCCGGACCCCTTGAGGGTGCGCAGGAGCCCGCGGCCGCGCAGCTGCTGGATGGCCTCCCGGATCACGGTGCGGCTCGCGTCGAACCGTTCGCAGAGTTTCTCCTCGGAGGGGAGGCGCTCCCCGGGGGTGAGCTTTCCGTCGAGAATTTCCTGCTCGAGCTCGGTGACGACTTCGGCGCTGCGATGCGGCATGGGCCGGAGGGTAAGCGGGATTCGCGGGAGGGCCAGCCGGATTTTCATCGGGGGTGGACGCGGCATCGGAAGTGCGCTAAATCCCTGCCGCGAGAGACGTTATGGGACGAGCATTTGAATACCGCCGGGCCTCGAAGGAAAAGCGCTGGGACAAGATGTCGAAGCTCTTTCCGAAACTGGCCCGCACCATCACGATGGCCGCCAAGGAGGGCGGGCCGGACCCCGACTCGAATGCGAAGCTGCGCACCGCGATCCAGAACGCCCGGGCGCAGAACATGCCCAAGGACAACATCGAGACGGCGATCAAGCGCGCCTCGGGGAAGGACCAGGCCGACATCGTGGAGGTCAACTACGAGGGGAAGGGGCCGCACGGGGCCCTGATCTTCGTGGAATGCGCCACCGACAACACGAACCGGTCGGTGACGAACGTGCGCACCGCCTTCAACAAGGCGGGCGGCGCGCTGGTGCAGACCGGCTCGCTGGAATTCCTTTTCGCGCGGAAGGCCGTGATCGAGTTTCCGGTGACCGACGCGATGGACCTCGAGGAGATCGAGCTGGAGTTGATGGACGCCGGGCTCGAGGAAATGGAGGTCAATGACGGCCGGGCCTTCGTCCAGGGCGAGTACACGGAATTCGGGCGGCTGACGCAGGCGATCGAGCAGCTGGGGGTCGAGAACTACCAGGCGACGTTGCAGCGCATCCCGACGTCTCCCCAGGAATTCAGCGACGAGCAGATCGAGGACATCGAGGCCTTGATCGACAAGCTCGAGGACGACGAGGACGTGCAGGGGGTGTTCACGAACGTGGCCTGAGGGATGCCTCGCGGCGAGCCGCTTTCGGCGGTGCCGGACTTAGCCTGAACGGCCTGCGTCGTCCCGCGCCGGAAAATGGCCGCTTCGGGCGATGGCGGTCGCGGCGGGGCGGCCATGATTTGCGGTTTGCGGTCTTTTGGCATCCGGGGAATTGTGGTAGCCACCATTGAGTCAGTTGCAGGACATGAGCGAGGGCGGAGACACACCGGAAAAACCAGAGGAGAGCTTTGTCGACCTGACCGCGCTCGATTTTGGTCCCTCGTGGGCCCGGGGTCCGGCGAAGGGCAAGCCCGGGGAGGGGAAGGGGGACGCGACGCCCCGCGAGCCCCGCGAGCCCCGCGAACACGGCGGGAAAGGCGACCGGCGCGAGAAGCGCGGCGGCGGGCACGACCGGCGGGGGGGAGGACGCGAGGATCGTCGCGGCGGCGGCCAGCGCGGCCGCCAGGAGGGAAACCGGGGCGGCGGGCGCCGCTTCGAGAAAGGCGGGCATCGCG
>JABDMC010000384.1 GCA_013001695.1 Akkermansiaceae bacterium | reverse complement strand
CCACTCCACCACTCCACTACTCACCAATCGGAAGGCGCAAGCCTTCCGCTACCACTCCACCACTCCCCGCCACCACGGCGTGCATCCTTACTTCGCCATCGCTTCCCCGGCGAGGCGGGCCGTCGTCCATGCCGACTGGAAGTTGAAGCCGCCGGTGACGCCGTCGATATCGAGGACCTCGCCGGCGAAGAAGAGGCCCGGGACAAGCTTGCTCTCCATCGTCTTGAGATTCACGTCCTCGAGGCGCACCCCGCCGCAGGTCACGAACTCGTCCTTGTTGAGGCTCTTCCCGCGCACCGCGAACCGGCCGCCGGTCAATTCCTTCCGGAGGGCCGCCGCGGCCTCCCGGGAGAGCTTCGACCAGGTGACCTCCCCGCCCACGCCCGCCGCCCGGCACAACGCCTGCCAAAGCCGCCGCGGGATCCCCTCGAGCGGCGAGCGCGACGCCACCCGCCGCGCCCCGTGGTTCTCCCGCTCGTGGCGGAAGACCGCCGCGGCCTCCTCCGCACTGCCCCCGGTCCAGTTGACCTCCAGGTCGAATTCGTAATCGCAAGCCGCCAGTTCCCGCGCCCCCCAGGCCGAGAGCTTCAGCACCGCGGGCCCGCTGAGTCCCCAGTGCGTGACGAGGAGCGGCCCCTGCGAGTCCCGCCCCGCGGCCCGCACCCGCGCCGCCGGAACCGACACCCCGGGCAACTCCGCGATGCGCTCGTCCTCAATCCGAAAGGTGAATAAGGACGGCACCGGTGGAATCATCTCGTGACCGAGATCCGCCGCCGGAACCCGGGCGGGCCCGCTCCGGATGCCGCCGGTCGCCACCAGGACCCGGGCCGCCTCGAATTCGTCGCCGCTGGTCGTCTCGAGGCGGAATCCCCCATCCTCCTTTCCGCGGATGGCCCGCACCCCGCAGCGCGTCCGCCACTGCACCCCCAGCTCCCGTGCCGCGCCCGTCAGGCAATCGATCACGGTCCGCGAATCATCCGTGACGGGAAACATCCGCCCGTCGGCCTCGGTCTTGAGATCCACCCCGTGCCGTTCGAACCAGTCCACGGTGTCGCTCACCCGCCACCGGTGGAACGGCCCGCGCAGGCTCCGGCTCCCCCGCGGGTAGGCTCCCACGAGGACCCCGGGATCCTCGCAGTCATGCGTCACATTGCAGCGCCCCCCGCCCGAAATCTTGACCTTCGTCAGGACCTCGGCGCCGTGCTCGAGGATGAGGACCTCCTTCCCCGCTTCGGCGCACGCGATCGCCCCGAAGAATCCCGCTGCCCCGCCCCCGATGACGATCACCTCATGCGCCTCCGGCATGGGCGATTCCTACCACTGGAAGCCCCCGGTGCCGAGGCCGCGGATCGGTCCTCCCGGAAGATCGCGCCCTTCCTGAAGCGGAATCCGCCCCCCGATTCCCCGCAGATTAATCGGTCCCGATCCATTTAGCTCTTGTTATTCCCGGGATCACCGGTATCAATCCGCCCCCCGGCGTCCGCGCCGGGTCCGCGGAGCACCTGACGCCCCGCCCCCGTTTCCGGTCTTCATCGATGAGAGAATGGTTCTGGGTTCCACCTGATATACCCCCTCATCGAGACCCGCCCAGGCCCCATCAAGGAGACGCCGGGCACACCGAAACATGACCCCGAATTCGTTCGCGGCGCTGCCTCTCGCAGAGCCCCTCCATCGTGCGCTCGCCGAGCGCGACTACACCACCCCCTCGCCGATCCAGGCCCAGGCGATCCCGCTCCTCCTCGAGGGCCGGGACCTTCTCGGCTGCGCCCAGACGGGCACCGGCAAGACCGCGGCCTTCTCGCTGCCCATCCTGCACGCCCTGCACACCGACCAGCGCCGCCTGCGGCCCAAGTCGGCCCGCGTCCTCGTCCTGACGCCCACCCGCGAGCTCGCCACCCAGGTCGGCAAGAGCCTCGAGACCTACGGCCGCTTCCTGCGCATGCGGCACGCCCTCGTCTTCGGCGGGGTCCGCCAGAACCCGCAGGTCAACGCCCTCCGTAGCGGGGTCGATGTGCTCGTGGCCTGCCCGGGCCGCCTCCTCGACCTCATCGAGCAGGGCCACCTCGACCTCAATGCCGTCGAGTTTTTCGTTCTCGACGAGGTCGACCGCATGCTCGACATGGGATTTTTGCCCGACGTGAAGCGCATCGTGACGATGCTCCCCGAGAGGCGCCAGTCGCTGTTCTTCTCGGCCACCCTCGCGCCGGCCATCTCCGAACTGGCCCGCACCATTCTCCGCGATCCGGCCACGGTGCGCATCGAACCGGAGAAGACGACCTGCGAGAGCGTCGAGCAGAGCGTCTGTTTCGTCTCGAGGGATAACAAGCGCGCCCTCCTCGTGGAGCGCCTCGCCGCCCAGAAGGAAGGCGAACTCTCCATCGTCTTCTCCCGGACGAAATACGGCTCCGACAAGCTCGCCCGCCATCTCATCAAGGCCGGCATCCAGGCCGAGGCCATTCACGGGAACCGTTCCCAGGCGCAACGGGACCGGACCCTGAAGCGTTTCCGCAGCGGCCGCCTCCCGGTCCTCGTCGCCACCGATGTCGCGGCGCGCGGCGTCGACATCAAGGACGTCACCCTCGTCGTCAACTTCGACCTGCCCAACGAGGAAGAAGCCTACGTGCACCGCATCGGCCGCACCGGCCGGGCCGGCGCCACCGGACACGCCGTCTCGTTCTGCTCCGCCGACGAACTCGACTACCTGCGCGAAATCGAGAAGCTCATCCAGCAGCCGATCCCGATCGACCGCGATCACGGCTGGCACGAGGAGTCGCTCGACGAGAGGCACGCCCGCAAGGCGGGAGGATCCAAGCCGCCCCGGCAGGGCCGATCGCGTCGCGATGGCAAGCCCCGCCCCCAGGGCCGCCGCCGGCGACGCTCCGGCCGTCGCGCCCGGGCCGCCTAGCCG
>JABDMC010000117.1 GCA_013001695.1 Akkermansiaceae bacterium | reverse complement strand
TCTCGATCTCCGGCACGAGATGTCCCACGATACCCTCTGTGAAATATCCCCTCAGTCCCATCCAGATTGTCCCCGCCTCGCGTGTCATCGAGGCATAGACGTTGAGATTCGAATGAAGTTCTTGCAGACGTTCCAGTTCGGTCCGGAAGATGAAGTCACGGGTGGTCCGGCAGCAGTAGAGCAGGTAGATTTGCCCGTCCCAGCTGAGATCCGTGAGATAGCGAATGACGCTCATGAGCGGCGTGATGCCGACCCCGCCCCCGATCAAGACGATGCTATCGGCCTCCTCGCCCGTGAAGGTGAACTTGCCGTTCGGTGCGGCGACCTCAAGCAGGTCCCCCTCCTCCACGTCGTCGTGAAGATAGCGGGATACGAGCCCCAGTTCCTCCCGCTTCACTGTGATCGAACAGTAGTGGCGTTGGGTGGGTGTCGAGGCGATTGTGTAGCTGCGCTTGATCGCCTTGTCATCGGTCGGGAGCGAGATCGTCAGGAATTGCCCGGGATAGTAGACGAAGGGCAGGGCGACGTTGTCCGGCGCCGCCAGCCGGAAGGTCTTGACCTCCGGAGTTTCCTCCAGAATTCGATCGACCCGCAGCTTACCGGTCCACTTCTCGACGGGCTCGGTTGTGGAGCGCATCGGGGGAAACTCCGGCGGCTTCACTGGAGCGGTGGGTGATAGAGAGGATGCATTCGGCGCGACCGGCACGATCTGCGGCGCAGGGTTTCCCGGATTCAGTGCAGCGGCTTGCGGCGCCGGCGGCTCCACAACCGCGGAAGACGCCTTCCCGGCATCCGAGGCAAGCTGCTCGAGCAACCCCGAGGCCCGGCGCATCTTGAAGAAGTACATGACAAACATCGCAACAGCGAATGCGATGAGCAGCGCCATCGAGAAGAAATGGAACGTCGACATCCCGAAAACTCCCTGAGGTCTGGTGGGAAAGTCCGCTCCTCCGGCCAGGTTCATTTCCTTTCGGAACCACTGCAGCGCCACGTTGCGGGGTTCTCCTCCTTCCGCCAGGGCCCGGTGGGCCGCCAGGCCGCTGTCGAACTCCGCGAGACCCTCCCGCACCTTGTGTGTCGCGGTCTGCATGGCGGCAAAGTCGTCGCCCGGTGCGGCATCGCTGAGCTCCTTGACCCCCGTCGCCAGGAGAGCCGCGCCGGACTTCATCCTCTCGTGCGCCTTGGCCTGCACCTCGGCGCGTTTCTCGGGAGGCAGATCCGGCAATCGCATCAACTCGGGGTAAAGCTCGCGGTCCTTTGGCGCCCCCATCTGCTCCATCATCTTTCCCATGTCCCCCATCATTCCGCCCATCATCCCTCCGGGCCCCTTCCCCTCTTCCTTCGTCGCTTCGTCCCCCTTTCCATCCTTCGCCAATTCGGGGTGATGCTTGAGGTGCTCTTCCTTGGAGACCTGCGCCATTCCCGTGGGCGCGAATGCGACCATCGACAGGAGAACTACCAGCCGCGCGACGGACTCGGATTTCCATCGCTCAGTCATCGTGCCGGCTGAAAAATGTCCGGGTGCCACGACACTCGATGGCTTCCTGCAGTCGTGATAGCGCCACTCCGTAAGCGGCTGTCCGCCAGTCCACCGAATGTTCCTCCGCCATGCTCTCAACGGCCTCGAACGCGGTGACCATCATTGCCTCCAGCCTATTCTGCACGGCTGAGAGCGGCCAGGGTCCGCTTCGATTCTGAAGCCACTCGAAGTAGCTCACCGTCACCCCGCCGGCGTTGGCCAGGATATCCGGCACCACAACCACTCCCTTCTCGTTCAGGATTGGATCCGCCTCGGCGGTAGTCGGACCATTGGCGATTTCCACGACGTATTTCGCATCGATCCGCCCCGCATTCTCGACCGTGATCTGGTTTTCGATCGCGGCGGGAATCAGGATGTCCACTTTCAGTTCCAGCAGCTTTTCGTTGGTGACCGCCTCCGCCCCGCAAGCCGGGCACTCACAATCATCACACCCACACTCACCGCTCCCGTCCCCGCAATGCGAACACTGGCAGACCGAACGGCCGCAATAGACGTCCTCCACAAACTCCCGCCGGTTCTTGCTTTCGATCACCGCTGGAATGTCGAGGCCACGGGAATTGAAGATTCCTCCTCGCACGTCGCTGACCGCCACCACTCGGTAGCCGTCCGCCGCCAACAGGGAGGCCACGCTCTGACCTGCATTGCCGAATCCCTGGACGGCGACCGTAGTCTCCGCCGGATTCCACTTCCGACGCTTCTCCAGTTCCTTGATGCAGTGGTATGCGCCCCGTCCTGTCGCATCGTCCCGCCCGAGACTCCCTCCCAACGGAATCGGCTTTCCCGTGATCACCGCCGGGCAGCGTTCCCTTCGAATCCTCGAATACTCGTCCATCATCCAGCCCATGATGATCGGATTCGTGTAGACATCCGGTGCCGGCACATCGCGATCTGGGCCGATGACATCCGCAATCTCCCGGATGAACGCCCTGCTCATCCGTTCGAGCTCCAGCCGCGAAAGGCGGTGGGGATCAACCGCAATGCCACC
>JABDMC010000104.1 GCA_013001695.1 Akkermansiaceae bacterium | reverse complement strand
GCCGAAGCTGTAGGCCCCGCCGCCGCTGGTGGTGGTGGTCGCCAGCGTCACCGTGCCGGTGGCGTCGAGGAGGTTCACCGTGACGCCGTCAAGGCCCGGCTCGCCGCCGTCCTGCACCCCGTCGCCGTTGAGGTCGTTCCAGACGAAGTCGCTGATGGTGCCCGGGTCGAAGAAGCCGGCGTCGACATTCGTGACGGTCTGGTTGGAACCGAGAGCGATGGTCGCGGTGCGGCCGTCGGCGGGGGCGGCGTCACTGTCGGCGGCGTCGTCCCCGCCCTGGTCCTGCGGGCTCGCGGCGTAGCCGCCCGGCTTGACGAACTCGACGACGTAGTCCCCGGCGGGGAGGCCCGTGAAGCTGTAGTCCCCGGTGGCCCCGGAAATGGTGGTGGCGAGGACCGCGAAGCCGTTGTTCGGATCGAGGAGCCGCACCGTGACGCCGCTGAGGCCCGCCGTTTCGCCCGGTCCCTGCTGGCCGTCCCCGTCGATGTCGTTCCAGATGCGGTCCCCGATCGACGAAGGCTGGAAGAAGCCGGCGTCGACATCGGTGTTGTCGGTGTCGGCGGCCAGCACGATGGTCGCGGTGCGGCCGTTGGCGGGGGCGGCGTCGCTGTCGAGGGCATCGTCGCCACCCTGGTCCTGCGGGGTGATCACGTAGCCGCCCGGCGTCACGAATTCCACCACGTAGTTGCCTTCCCCGAGGCCGGTGAAGCTGTAGGCCCCGCCGCCCGCGGTGGTCGTGGTGGCGAGGACCGCGAAGCCATTGTCCGGGTCGAGGAGGTTCACCGTGACCCCGTCGATTCCGGCTTCCGCGCCGCCGTCCTGCACGCCGTTGCCGTTGATGTCGTTCCAGACGTAGTCGCTGATCGATGACGGCTTGTAGAACCCGGCGTCGGTGTTGGTGTTGGCCTCGCCCGGCGCCAGCGAGATGGAAGCCGTCTGGCCGGTGGCCACGGAGGCATCCGAGTCCACGGCGTCATCGACGCCGGCATCCTGCGGGACCGGCGCGTAGCCCGCCGGGGTCACGAACTCGACCACGTAGTCCTCGGTGACGAGGTTGTCGAAGCTGTAGAGGCCGCCGCCCGAGGTGGTCGTCGTGCCGATGGTGGTGCTCAGGTCGCCCGCGAGGTAGAGGCGCACCTCCACCCCGTCGATTCCCGGCTCGCCCGCATCCTGGACGCCGTCGCCGTCGAGGTCGTCCCACACGAGGTTGCTGATCGTCGCCGGGGGGAAGAAGCCCGCATCGACCGTCATGATCATGTCCCCGGGGTTCACGGTGTAAACGCCGGTCCGCCCGTTCACCGCGTTGGGATCACTGTCGAGGGTGTCGTCCCCCGCATTGTCGGTCGGGCTGAATTCGTAGCCCGCCGGTTGCTCGAATTCCACGATGTAGTCCCCCGGGGGGAACCCCTCGAGCACGTAGAGGCCGCTGGCGTTGGTGGTGGTCGTCTGGATGACCGCGAAGGTCACCGAGTCGAGGAGGTTCACCGTGACCCCCGCGAGCCCGGGCTCGCCGGCGTCCTGCACCCCGTCATTGTCGTAATCCTCCCAAACGAAGTTCCCCACGTTCGGCGGGATGTAGAATCCGGCGTCGATGTCATCGAGGGCGTCGCCGTTCGCGACGGTGATCATCCCGGTGCGCCCGGTGGTTTGGTCGGCATCGCTGTCGACGGTGTCGTCGCCGCCGGCATCCTGCGGGCTCGGGTCCCAGAGGGGACCGAGCTTGATGAACTCGACCTGGTAGTCCGCTCCCGGGACAAGGTCCGTGAAAAAGTAGATCCCGTTGGCATCGGTGGTGGTGGTGTCGATCTGCGCGCCGCCCTTGAGGAGGTTCACGGTCATGTCCGGGATCCCCGGCTCCCCGACGGTCTGGAGGCCATCGCCATCGGTGTCGTTCCAGACGAAGTTGCTGATGCTGGCCGGCTCATAGAACCCGGCGTCGGTGCTGGCCCGGTCCTCCCCGGCGCCCAGCGCGATGGTGGCGGTCCGGCCGGTGGCGGCATTGGCGTCGCTGTCGAGGGCGTCGTCCCCGCCGGCGTCGGCCGGGCTGCCCTGCCACGAGGCGCCCGGGCTCACGAACTCCACGACGTAGTTGCGGGCCGCGAGCCCCGCGAAGGAATAGAGGCCGCTGCCATTGGTGGTGGTGGTGGCCAGCTCGGCGAACCCGTTGTCGGGGTCGAGGAGCCGCACCGTCACGCCCGCGATCCCCGGCTCGCCGAAGTCCTGGACCCCGTCGGCATCGAGGTCCAGCCAGACGAAGTCGCTGATGCTGCCCGGGTCGAACATGCCGGCGTCGATGTCGCCGTTGGTCTGGCCGCCGGTGACCGTGACGGTCCCGCTTCGCCCGGTTCCGGGGTCGGGGTCGCTGTCGGTCGAGGCCGTGCCGCCGCCCTGCGGGCTGAAGATGAACCCGCCGGGAAGGACGAACTCAATGAGATAATCGCCGGGGGCGAGGTTGCCGAAGCTGTAGGCCCCGCTGGCGTCGGTGCTGTCGGTGGCGAGCGTCACGGTGCCGGTGGCATCGAGGAGCCGCACCGTCACGGCCTCGAGGCCGGTCTCCGCCCCGCCGTCCTGGACGCCGTCGCCGTCGAGGTCGTTCCAGACGAAGTCGCCGATGGTCGCCGGCTGGTAGAAGCCGGCGTCGATGTCGACGTTGTCCTGGTTGGCGACCAGCGTGATGGTCCCGGTGCGGCCGGTGACCGGGCTGGCGTCGCTGTCATTCGTCCCGTCGCCCTGGCCGGCGGCGGTCCCGGTGAAGCCCGCCGGGGGGACGAACTCGACCACGTAGTCGCCCGGCGCGACGCCGGTGAACGTGTAGAGCCCGCCGCCCGCGGTGGTGGTCGTCGTGATGACCGCGAAGCCGTTGTTGGGATCGAGGAGGCGCACCGTGACGCCGTCGATCCCGGATTCCCCGGCCTGCAGGCCGTCGCCGTTGACGTCGTTCCAGACGTAATTGCTGATGCTCGCGGGCTGGTAGAAGCCGGAGTCGATACTGGTGTCATCTTCGCCGGCCGAAAGATTGATGGTGGCGGTGCGGCCGTTCACGGTGCTGCCGTCGCTGTCGGTGGCGTCGTTCCCGCCCTGGTCCCGGGGGGAGGGGGCAAAGCCCGCGGGCGTCCCGAATTCCACCACGTAATCGCCGGCCACGAGGTCCGTGAAGCCGTAGAGGCCTCCCCCGGCGGTGGTGGTCGTGGCGAGTTCGGCGAAGCCGTTGTTGGGATCGAGGAGCCGCACCGTCACCCCGTCGAGGCCGACCTCCGCGCCGCCGTCCTGCACCCCGTCGGCATCGAGGTCGTTCCAGACGAAGTTGCTCACGCTCGCCCCGAGGTAGAATCCGGCATCGACCGAATTGTCATCGGTTCCCGCCGCGAGGGTGATCGTCCCGGTCCGGCCGGTCGCGGCGCCGGCGTCGCTGTCGGTCGCGTCGGTGGCGCTGGCGCTGTCCTGCGGGCTGGGCGCGTAGCCCGCGGGCGCCGCGAATTCGACAACGTAATCGCCCGCCACGAGGTCCGTGAAGCTGTAGAGGCCCCCGCCCGCGGTGGTGGTGGTGGCCAGCTCCGCGAAGCCGTTGTTGGGATCGAGCAACCGCACCGTGACGCCGTCCAGTCCGGGTTCTCCGCCGTCCTGCACCCCATCGCCGTCGAGGTCGTTCCACGCCAGGTCGCTGATGCTGACCGGCTGGAAGAGTCCGGCGTCCGCGCTGGTGTCGTCCTCCCCCGGAGCGAGGTTGATCGTCGCGGTTCTTCCCGTGACCGGATCCGCGTCGCTGTCCACCGTGTCGGCCGCGGCATTCTGCGGACTGAAGATCCAGCCGGCCGGGGAAACGAACTCCACCACGTAGTCGCCCGGCACCAGGTCGAGGAAGCTGTAAACCCCGCCGCCCGCACTGGTGGTGGTGGCCACCACGCTGAACCCGGCGTTGGGATCGAGGAGCCGCACCGTGACCCCGTCGAGGCCCGGCTCGCCGCCGTCCTGCTGGCCGTCCCCGTCGAGGTCCCGCCAGACTCGGTCGCTCACCGATGAGCCCGTCAGCTCGAAGTTCATCTGGCCGGTGTGGACCACGCCCTCGGTCCCCTCGTTGGCGGACACCGCGATGGTGTGGGTGCCGACGCTGTTGCCCACGTTCCAGGCGTACTCGTAGGTCTTGGTGGCGGCGGTGCTGGCCACCACGTTCGCGGCCCCCAGGGTGACCGCCACCGGGCCGCTCCCGAGATCATCGATGGTGAGGTCCACGTCCGTGATGTCGTCCGCACCAAAGGGATCGCTGACCGTCAGGCGCACGTAAACCGTGTCGCTCGGGAGGGCGCTCGTGATGGACGATCCCGCCGGGTAGGCCGCGTCATACACCTCGAGGGAATCGACGTTGATGAAGGAGGTCGTGTGCAGGTGGAGAACCGACGGGGCCGCGATGCTGTCGTAGAGGATCTCATAGGCCACCCCGGGCTGGTTGTTGGTGATGTCCAGCACGAGGGTCTGCCCGGCGGGCACCGTCGCGCCCGGGGACACCACGCCGTTCCACACCAGCTTGCCGTCCGCATAGACCACGTCGGTGAGCGTCGCCACGGTGGTGGCCCCGTAGCGCACCGTGGCGGTGATGTCCGGCCGGTAGGGCATGAAGCCATACGTGATCCAGAGGTGCGTCGTCAGCTGCACCGGCCCCGAGGCCGGGAGGACCAGCGGTGCCGCCATGCTGCTGGTCTGCGTGAAGCTCGTGCTGGTGCTTCCCGGGACCCCGTCGTACTCGATCTGCACGTTGTCCACCGCGAAGTACTCGCCGGGGTCGGAGAATCCCTTGTCATCGGTGAACCGGAAGCGGATCCGGACCTGGTTTGTGAGGGCGATGAAGCTTTCCAGCTGGTAGGACTTGCTGCCGGAACTGCCGAAGTCGGTCCCCGGGATGAGTTCCAGCTGGGTGTAGCTCGCCCCCCCGTTCGAGGAGGCCTCGATCACGATCTCGTCCTCGTTCATGTCGGTGACCGAAAGGAAGTCGAAGCTGAAGGTCGCGGTGGTGGCGCCGGACAGGTCGGCCTGCCGCTCGATGCTCTCCATGTCTTTGCTGTCGTCGAGGTGGTCGAGGAGCAGCCAGTGGTTGGAACCGTCGACGTAAAGGAGCCCCGCGGCGGGATTGTTGTCGTCGTTGGTCTCGATCCAGTCGGTGGTCCACGGGTTGGTGCCGTCCTGGTTGTCGTAGGCCTGGAGGGCGAACTCGTCCCGGACCGTGAAGGTGCCCACCCCGCCGAGGAGGACGCTCGTGGAGGTCGTGGCGTCGCTCCCGGCGACCGGATCGTTCCGGTCGAGCCCCTGGGTGTTCTCGTCGGTCAGGTAGAGCTGCTTGGTGGCCGGCTGCGTCCCGTCGAATCCGAAGTCGGCGCCGTCGTAGTCCTGCCCGATCGTGAGGCCCGTCACCGGTTGCGGATCGGTGGAGGTCACCGCGAGGGTCGGGAAGCGGGACTCGTCGACATCGACCGAGTAGTTCCCGGCGGGCAGCCCCGTGAAGTCGTAGGCGCCCTGGCTGTCGGAGAAGGTCGTCATGGTGACGTCATCCCCGCCGCCCGGGTTTCCGTCGAGCCCGTGCCACGTGAGGGTCACGAGGGCGTTGAAGAGACCGGGCTCGCCGGGGTCCTGGAAGTCGTCGCCGTCGGCATCGAACCACACGAAGTCCCCGATGGAGGCGCTGCCCTGGTAACCGAAGTCGCCGTCGCGGTAGGCCTCGACTCCGAGCACGTTGACGGTGGTGGCGTGGTCGAGGGTGGCATCGGGATCGCCGGTCTGGGTCACCCCCGCCGGCAGGGTGCCGGAATCCACCGTCACGGTGTAGCTGCCCGCGCCAAGGTTGCCGAAGAGGTACTTCCCGTCGGGGCCGGTGACGGCGCTGTCGCCATTGCTGAGATCCACCGTCACCCCGGGAATCCCCGGCTCGCCCGGGTCCTGGGTGCCGTCGCCATCGAGATCGAGCCAGACGGTGTCGCCGATGGAGGCGCCCGTCACGTAGCCGAAGTCGTTGCCCGTCTCGGTGTTCCCGTAGTCGGTGAAGGTGGCCGTCTCGAGGTTGTCGGTCGAGAGGGCCGTGTAGGACGCCGGCAGGGTGTCGGTGTCGATCTCCACGAGGAAGTCGCCGACGAGGGCGAACTCGAAGGTGTAATTGCCGGACCCGTCGGTCAGCTTCGTGTTGATGAGGGGATCCTCGCTGTCGATGATGCCGTTGCCGTTGTCGTCCCGGTAGAGCTTCACGAGGACGTTCGGCTCGCCGGTGTCGCCAACCGTGAAGGCACCGTCGCTGTCGTTGTCGAGGAAGACCTTCCCGGTCATGGTGTTCGAGCCCGCCGTGAGGTCCGCCACGGCCTCGTAGTCCGACCCCGAACCAAAAGCGCCGATCAAGGTCATGATGCCCGTGGCCGGATCGATCTGAAAGAGGCTGTTGGGCTGCGTCCCGCCCCCGCCCGTGGTTCCGTAGAAGGTCCCGTCGTTGAAGAAACTGAAGCCCTCGACGTCATCGATCGGCGTGCCGTCGGCGAGGCGGAGGCGCCCGATCAGGGTGACCGCCCCGGTGGCCTTGTCGACCGTGACGAGGTGATCGTTGCCGCCGGAGTTGTTGGCCACCGCATACATCTGCCCGTCGGACGGGCTCATGGCGATGTCATCGACGTTACGGATGCCCAGGCCCAGCGAATTGGTATCGATCACGACGTAGTCGATGCCGGGCCCGAAGGCATCGGCGAGAACGGCACCGTTGCCGGGATTGATCACGATGAGGACGTCATCGACCGAATTGCCTTCCCGGTGGGACCCGTAGAACACTCCGGTCCACGGATCGGTGGTGAGACCGTCGACGTCATCGATGTTCAGGGTCCCCATGGCGCCATCCGCGGTTCCGAAAGTTCCTCCCACCGCGGTGAAATCCCCGTTGGCCTCGCTCAAGGTCCCGAGGACATTGGCATTGGCGGCGTAGAGGATGGTGGCGCTGAGGTTCCACGCAATGGCCTCGATGGCGCCGGTATTCGTGTTGCCGATGACCTGGAAGCCCGTCCCGTCGAAGCGGTTCATCTTCACGAGGGTGTCGCCGCTGTCCGCCACGGCATACGCGAAGTCGACATCGGCCGCCATCGCGGTCGATGCGATCGCCATCGTGGCCGCGGCCACCCCCGGGGCCAGGATCCGGAGGGAAGGGCGGAATCGCAGCGGCCAGGAGCGCTTGAACTGGGTTGGGCGGTGCATCATCGGGCGGAAACGGGAACCGGCTTCAGGCGGGGAGATCCGGAGCGCTCCGGACGGGACGGGAGTTTAGGGTGAAATTTTGGAAAACTAAAGTATTTACTAAACTTTTCTTAAATTAATTCGGGATTTCCGGAGGGGGCGCCTGATCCCCGGCGAATTGGGCGCGAAATTTACGCTGATAACTTACAGTCAGCGCCTTAAGACTCGGCTCGACCTGAGATTTTGGAGCCGGGGCTCGGGATGGATGAGCGGGAATGTCGCGGTTCTGCCGGGAACGGTGCCCAGTCAGGGCCTCCCCGCGGGGAGCCCGTCCGGGCACGATGGAAGGACTTTTTTATGGAAAGCGGAGAACGAATCCCCGGCTTCCCCGGTGGGGAAACCCTGCCCCGACGCACAGCACGGCCCCGGGGTGGACCCGGGGCCGTGCCGCCTTGCTGGGATGGTGGTGTGCCTTGAGAGAGGGGTTACGGCGCCGGAACGGGGGCGACGAGCGGCCTGATGGTGTTGCCTTCCATGAGCTTGAGGATGAAGGCGCGGTGCCGCGGGAGCATGATGGACCCGTTCATGTCGGGGAGGTTGCGGTCATTGATGTCGGTCCAGTACTGGTAGCCGGGGTAGTCGATTAGGAAGTTGCTCTCGTAGCCTTCCACGTAAGTGGCGGAGAGGTCGACGGCCTCGTCACCCTTCCAGAAGTAGATTTGCGCCGCGAGGTTGGGCGACTTGCCGCCCACCAGTCCGTTGGCGAGGGTCAGGGCGCGGCCGTTGGGTCCCGCCACGGATTGGTCCATCGGCCACAAGGCCCCGCCGAGGTTGAGGCCCTCGTTGAAGGCGCAGGCGAGATCGTGGCCGGCCACGACTCCCACCGCATATTGGGTGAGACCTCCCAGGAGGGGATGGATGAAGTTGCCCATGCAGCGCGAGACCGGCAGGCTTCCCTGGTCGTTCTTGGCGGCGAGGTCGTCGGAGCGCACCCACTTCACGGTCCCGCCGTCGTCGAGGAGGATCAGCATGACCCACTGCGGGGTGTCGAGGCGGTTGTCGTGGATGAGGAGCCGCGCGCCCGTGGTGGGATCGCCCTCCAGCCCCGCGAAGGCGCCCAACTTGTCGAAGAGATCGTCGAGGGTGCGGTGGGGGAGGACCTCGAAGGTGGCCCCGGCGAGATCGGCGTTGGACGGCAGGCCGTCGCTGGTGTTGAGGCTCGCCCCGCCGGTGGTCTCCGAGAAGATGTCGGCGTCGCCGACGAGGGTGAGGCTGTCCACGCCGGCGCCGGCGAGATCCCAGCGCTCGCCCTCGAGGGGGCCGCTGGTGACCTGCAGGTAGTGGGTCCCGCCTCCCGAAATCGCGGTGGAGAGATCGGCCCCGTTGGCGGCGCTGGAGACATCCACCACCGCGCCCGTAATCGAGTCCACCGTGCCGCTGAAGACCGGCTTCCGGCTGAAGGGACTGCTGAAGGAGGCGCACTGTGCCGCGTTGCAGGCGGTCCCCTGGTAGCCGAAGGTCGCGGTGTAGTCGGTGGCCTCGGTGCCGTCGGAGGGAAGGGTGTCGGGCGACCCATCCTGGTCGACATCGAGGCTCACGCAGAGGCGCAGGAGCCCGAAGTCGGCGGTGAGGCCCGCCGCCGCGCCGACAGTGGTGCTGGAGACGTCGCCGAGGGTCACGGTCTCGCTCCCGTCGCCGTTGCTGGCCACCGTGAAGGGCGCCGCCGCGGCGGCGCCCGCCGCGATGCTGGCGAGATCGGTCCAAGCCCCGCGCAGGTCGTTGCTCCCCTGCAGGGTGTAGATCACGTCCTCCACGCCCTCGGGGCGGGTGAAGCTCGCGTCGATCTGGCCGGTGGCGGGATCGCTCAACTCCACGCAGAAACCCGCCTGGCTCGGCAGCCCGCTGTCGGCCGGGTTGCCGAGGGCGAACTCGAGGAGGTTGCTGGCATTGTCTCCGTCCGGGTTGCCGCCGGTGCCCGTGCCGTCGGGGACCGCCTGGGCGTCCGCCGTCCCGCCCACAAGGCCCGAGTCGACGAGGAAGTCGTCGTAATTCTGCGCGGTGCTCCGCAAGTCGACAAAGTCGTTGCCGCCCGAGCCGGTCCCACCGGTGAGAGTCACCGCGATGGCGTCGTCGCCGTTCGCCGATCCGTCCGAATCGCTCCCCCCGGTGGTGCGGTCGGGATTCGTTTCCTCGATCGTGTAATCGCCGTCGGGCAGGTTCGGGAAGCTGTATTCGCCGTTCGAATCCGTCACGGTCGTGGTGATGACGCTGCCTTGATCATTCTTCAGCGTGATGGTCACGCCCGGGATCGGGTGCGTCCCGTTGGTCACCTGGCCGCTGATGGTGGAGGTCGCCACCCCGTCGTCGAGGAAGGCGTTGCCACTGCTGTCCCCGGTCCCGTCCAGCGTCACGCCCACGTTGTTGTCCGCCGGCAGGCCACCGGTGTCGTTCTCGCTGGTGGCGCCGCCCGGATCGTGCTCCACCACCACGTAATCGCCCTGGGGGAGTCCGTCGAAGGAATAGCTCCCGTCGGTGCCGCTGAGGGTGGTCGTAATCACCGGCTCGCCGGGATCTGCCACGCCGTTGCCATCGGTATCACTCACCAACTCGAGCGTCACCCCGCCAATCGGCGTGTCGCCGGCCGGATCGATCAGGTTGTTCTCCAGGGTGTCGTTGTAAACCGTCCCGGAGATCGATTCGCGCGTGAACCCGGTGTCCACGAAATTGTTGGCCACGCTGTCGCCGCCCAGGCTCGTGATCGCAATCACGTCCGGATCACCGCCGTCGCTGTCGCTGCCTCCGGTGGTGCCGGCCGGGTTGGTCTCCTCGAGAAGATAATCGCCCGATGGCAGGTTGGGGAATCCGTAGTCGCCGTTCGCGTCCGTCACCGCGGTGTCGATCACGTTTCCATTCCCGTCCTTGAGGGTCACCGTCACCCCCGGGATCGGATCGGACCCGTCCGTCACCTGTCCGCCCACCGTGTAGAGGGACCCGCCGTCATCCAGGAAACTGTTGCCGGCACTGTCGACGCCCTGCAGGTCGATCGGGATCTGGTTGTCGTTGAGGCCGCCGGTGTCGGCATCGCTGGTGAATCCGCCCGGATCCCTTTCCACCACCACGTAGTCTCCCGGCAGGAGGCTGTCGAATTGGTAGTTGCCGTCGCTGTCGGTGACGGTGCTGGCCACCACCACCCCGTCGCCCGGGTCTCCGTCACCGTTCGGGTCGCTCCACAACTCGATGGTCACCCCGCTGATCGTTCCGTCGTCCGCCGGATTGATCACGCCGTCATTACTGGTGTCGTTGTCGTCGTAGACCGTCCCCGAGATCGAGGCGTAATTCGGACTGTATCCGAAGTCCGCGGTGTCGTGCAGGGTGTCATTGGCGGGAAGGTTTATCGCCGCCTGCCCGTCGGGTGAAACCGTGCCGCCGTCCTCGTCGAAGGTGGCGTCGTAACCATCCAGGGCGCCGCCGGTGTCGGCGATGTGGACGATGTAATCGCCCGCCGAGAGCCCCGCGAATCCATAGAGGCCGTCCGCATCGGTGGTGGTGGTCGCCAGGGGCGGGTCGACCCCCGGTTCGTCCCGGGCCGGATCGTTGGCGTCGTAGAGTTCGACCAGCACGCCCTCGATCCCGAACTCGCCGGCCCCCGGCTCGTAGGCCCCGTCGCTGTCCAGATCAGCCCAGATCCGGTCGCCGATCGACCCTTCACCCGGTGCCTGGTACCCGAAGTCACCATCGGTGTGGCTTTGCCCTTCGAGGAGATTGACCAGGGTGCTGCTGTCGTTGGTCCCGTCCGGGTCCGCGGTTTGGTTGGTTCCGGCCGGAAGCGTGCCGGCGTCGACGGTGATGGTGTGGGGCCCTTCCCCGAGCCCCTCGAAGAGGTAATTGCCGTTGGCATCGGTGGTGGTGGTGACGGTCTGGCCGTTCGGATACGTCAGGGTCACCTGGATCCCCGGAATTCCGAGCTCGCCGGCATCCTGCACTCCGTCGCCGTCCGTGTCGTAGAACACCGTGGCTCCGATCGAGGCGGTTCCCACGAAACCGAAGTCGACGCTCGCGTCGCTGTCCACCACGGCGACCTGCTGATTCTGCGGGGTGGTCGGGTCCGTGCCGATCAGGACCGGCGATCCCGGCGAAACCGAGACGGTGTAATCGCCCGGCGGATAGCCCTCGAAGCGGTAGCTCCCGTTTGCCCCGGTCAGCTGCGAGTCGACATTGATCCAGGTGCTGCCACCGTCCGGGGAATACCAGAGATAGACCGTCACATCCTCGTAGGTCGGCTCGCTGCCGCTCTCCCAGGTGGCGCTGCTGTCGGTGTCATTGAAGACCGTCCCGGTGAGATCGTAGTCGCCCTGCAGCTGGTAGCCGAAGCCGGCATCGAGCACGTCGATGCCCGCCACCATCGCGAACTGCCCCGAGTCGCTGTCCAGATCGCCGTCCCTGTCGGTGGTGTTGGCCAGGCCCGCGAACGGCAGGGTGCTCTCGTCCACCCGCACGCTGTAGGTCGACCCGTCGTCCGGCACCCCGAACATGTAGTTGCCGAGGGAGTCGGTGTAGGCCGTGCCGATCACGGTCCCGCCGCCATCCAGCAGCTCGACCTTCACCCCGCCCAGGAGGGTCTCGTTGGCTCCCACCAGCCCGTCCCCGTCGCTGTCCAGCCACACCGTCTCGCCGATCACGAGGGTGGAGGAATCCGTCACCCCGTAGTCAGCCGCCCCGAAGTTCTGTCCCGGCAGCAGGGTGACCGGCGCGATCTCGTCGTTGTTGCCGTCAAAGTCGTAGGTGACCGCCTGGGTCGGGGAGATCTCGATCTCGACGAGGTAGTCGCCGGCTGGCAGCCCGGTGTTGGTTCCGCCGTCGTTGTAGGTGTCGAAGAAATAAAGCCCGCTGGCGTCGGTGGTGGTGGAATCGACCAGGAGGTCGGTTCCCGGGGTGTAGATTCCGTCGCCGTTCACGTCCTCATAAAGGTTGACCGTCATTCCGGCCAGCGGCGGCTCGGTGTCGTCGAACTCACCGTCGCCATCGAGATCCTCCCAAACGAAGTTGCCGATCCCGCCTCCCGGGGCGAAGCCGAAGTCGGCACCGGCGTATTGGGCCCCGGCCGCGAGGGTCACGGCGTGCGGGTCGCTGGATGTCGGAATGTAGTTGAGAACCGTCACCCCGTCGGAGGCCAGTCCGGTGGGCAGGTCCGCGTCGGTCCCGTCCACATCCACGAGGTAGTCGCCGGGCGCCAGGCTCTCGAAGAGATAGTTGCCATCGGCGTCGGTCACCGCCGTTCCGACCACCGCGTCCGCCGCGGTGATCCGGCCGTCGCCGTCGCTGTCCTCGTAGAGGGTGACGGTGATGCTGGCGATGCCCGCTTCCCCCGTGTCGTGAATGCCGTCCCCATCCGCATCCACGAAGACCGTGTCGCCGATCGATCCCGAGCCGAGCGGCTGGTAGCCGAAGTCGTAGGCGTCGTCACTGGCGGCCAGGCCGGTGGCCACTCCCACGCTGTCGAGGGTGCCGTCGGGATCGTCCGTCTGGGAAATGCCCGCCGGGAAATCGGCATCGTTGGTATCCACCACCACCAGGTAGTCGCCGCTGGTGGCGAGATTGCCGAACTGGTAGTTCCCGGCGGCATCGGTGACCGCGGTGGCCACCAGGGCGTCCACGGACGGCTCGTAGACGCCGTTGCCATCGACATCGGCGTAAAGGGATACCGTGATGTTCGCGAGGCCCTCCTCCCCGGGGCCCTGGATGCCGTCCCCGTCCCAGTCCACATAGAGGGTGTCGCCCAGGGTCAGCGATCCGCTGGGCTGGAACCCGAAGCCGTTGCCGGAGAAACTGGCGCCGTCGATGGCCCCGGCGCTGTCGGCGTCGACCTCGAGGTCGGCCGGGCCGCCCGCCACCGTCTCGGGAGTGGTCAATACGGTCCCCGCGGGGCCGGTCACGATGACGTCATATGTGCCGTCCACCACGTCCGAAAAACTGTAGAACCCGTCGGCATCGGTGGTGGTGAACACGTCGGGCGTGCCATCGTCGTCGGTATCGAGCCCCACGCTGTGACCCGCGATGGGCGGCTCGTTAGCATCCTGCACTCCGTCGCCGTCATAATCGTACCACAGCGTCCCGGAGACGACGTTGTTGGCCATGTCATAACCGAAGTCCGCCGTGTCGTGGGAATCGTTGGCCGGGTTGCCGTCGTTGTTGTCGATGATGAAGGTGCTCTCATTGTCGGAAGTTGTGTCCGGATCGTCGGTCTGGCTGAAGCCCTCCAGGGTCCCGTTGGGGTCGAAGTTGGTGGAAGCCACCCGCACCGTGTAGGTGCCGTCCGCGAGGGCGGCGAACTGGTAGAAGCCGCCCGCACCAGTCGTGGTGGTGGCGATCACGGTTCCCCCGCCATCGGTCAGCTCGACCACCACGCCCTGCAGCGGGAGATCACCCGCATCTTGCGTCCCGGAGCCATCCACGTCCCAGTAGAGATAATCCCCGATCGCTCCCCCGGGGTTGATGGTGATGTCCTGGGTGTCATTGGCGTCGTTGGCCGGGTCGCCGCCCAGGAACAGCGCTCCGGTGCTGGCGGCGGTGTTGGTCGTGTCGGCCGGGTCCGGCTCGCCATCGGTGCCGGCGTCCGGAGGATCGAGCGCGAGGAAGGTCACTTCGATGGTCTTTCGCGCGCCGGCATGCAGGGGGCCGACGTTGTTCCATGTCAGCGTTCCGCCGGCCGCATCCACCGAATCGGGCGCGATCGACGCGCTCATGAACTGCAGCCGCGCCGGATCGTAGCTGTCCGTGAGCGGCAGGGGATCGATGCTCGATGGCGACGGGGCGAATGAGGCTCCGCTGCCGTCGCAGGTGACGCGGACGCCGACGGCATCGATGAACGCGGTCTCCCGGTCGTCGTTGGTCTCCTTGTCCGCCTGGAACCGCACGTAGAAGCCCGGGTCGGTGAAGGTTGCCGTGTCCCAGGCCGCCCGCGAGCCGGTGATGTCCACCGCGAGGGTCGCCTCCGCCCCCGCGCCCGGCGCGAAGGCGTTGAGATCAACCTCCGTCAGCGGATAGGAAACGGTCCCGCCGAGGCCGTCCGGGACGATGATGTTCGCATCGTCGTTGTCGAGGACGTTCGGGCCGATGTAGAGATTGACCAGGGCCTCCACCTTGGCGATCCCCGAGTTGAGCGCGCTCACATCGAACTGGTTGATTTCGATGCCGTCGCTGTCCCCGGCCCAGGTGGCCTCGGCGTAGGTGCCGTTGTCGCCGTCCGCGGCGTTCGCTCCGGGCGGCGGCTCGGCAAACTCGTTGAGCACGACGTTGCTCCCCCACGCGACGATCTCGTCGCAGATCGGCGGCGCCTTGAAATTCTCCAGGTCAATCTGGTAGGTGACCAATTCACCCGCGCGATAGACGGTCGGTCTGGCGCTCTTGGTGATCGCCAGCGCTTCGAGAAACGGCCAGTCGGCATCGAGA
>JABDMC010000094.1 GCA_013001695.1 Akkermansiaceae bacterium | reverse complement strand
TCCTTCGTGACCACGCTGTCCCAGACGGGCGAGGCCGTGAGGACCCCGTCCTTGAAGACCCACTTCGAGGGGCCCTTGCCTTCCGGAACGAGGGCGTGGCCCTCCGGCCCGACGAGCTGCACCGCGTCCGCCGGCCGGTCCGGCTTGCGGATGTCGATGATTCCCTTCGTCGTCCCGGGGTCCGCCGCCCCGGACGCGGCGCAGCCGAGGAGCAGGATAAGGGCGGGAAGTGATGTGCGGCCGGTCTTCATGATGCGGTGCGGGGCAGGTGGCGTGATCGGGCGGGGCTAGCGGGACCCGCCGGACACCAGCCCGACCATGGCGTCACCCATGCCCTTGCCGATCAGGTAGAAGGTCTCCCAGTTCCTCATCCAGTGGTAGTCCTGCTTCGACGGCGACTCTTCCCGCGTCCGCTGGAAGTCGCGGGTCTCCACCCCGGCGACGTTGCCCGCGAACTCGGGGTACTTTTTCGGGTCGGCGAGGGCGAGCTGGGCTTCCATGAGCTTCTCCACCTTCGCCTTGTAGCGGGGCGGGTTGTCCCACCCGCCCATGCCGGTGTTGGCGATCACGACCGGGAGCTTCCCGATCCCGAGGTCCTTCCGGAGGTCCTTCACGAAATGGACCATGTTGCTCTCGTAGACGTCGACCGCCGGCTGGCTGATGCGGTCGTTCCATCCCTGGTGCCACCCGAACCCGACGATCTCATACCCCTTCCCGTCGTAGTCCGGGAAGTACTTCTCGAGGTCCCCGGTGATCTCCTTCACGTGCCGCAGGACCTCCGCGTAATGGAACCCCTTGTCGCCGTCCTTCTCCGGCTTCGGGTAATCCGCGGCACCCGGAGAGAGGAAGTTATGATGCAGCGAGCGGCCGCCCCACGCCGACTTGATGAGAAGCACGGGATCCTCGTAGTAGTCGCCGACGGCGAATCCGAATCCGTACTCGGGCCCGATGTGGCCGTCGCCGGCCCCGTATCCCGTGGTGAGCCAGCCCTGCTGCTTCTTGTCCTCGTGGGACAGGTTCACGATCCAGACGTCGTCCCGCACGACCGGTTTCCCGTCCTTGCCGACGAGGTGGCCGTAGTCCTCGGGCTTCTCCCGGGTGTAGGTCTCCATCGTCCCCGGGCTGCCCGCGACCTGGCCGAAGCCGACCATGTTGGACTGGCCGGCGAGGATGAAGATCTTCAGCTTCCCGTTCGCCGGGAGTGGCTTGGCCTGCACCGCGCCGCCGAGCGGCACGGCCAGGGCGGCCAGGAGAATCCATCGGGCGAGCGTGTTTCGTTTCGTCGTCATTGGTGGTTGGTGGGTTGATGGGGCGGCACCGGGTCCCGTCGCGGGACGGTGCGGGTCGCGTCGTGTCAATCGAGGCTCCGCAGCTCGACCGGTTCGGTGGCGCTTCCGATGTCCGCGATGAGGGCCCGGACTTTCTCGATGTGAGGTTTCAGGTTCCTCGCCTCCCGGTGGGCGAGGAGGTCCGCTTCGAGCTGCTCGAGGCGCGGGAGCATCGGCTTCGCGGCGGCCCCGTATTTCCCGAGGGCGCTCAGGCATCGCGGGATCCGGCTCCCCTTCCCCCACTTGTCGATCTCCATGACCTCGATGCACAGCGGCATGCCCTCGCGGATCCGGTGCTTGGCGAGCACCTCGATCCCGGAGAGACGCACCCCGCTGGCGAACATGATGCCGCTCGGCGCCGGGACCACGATGGCCTCGTGAATCGCCGGGAGGAGCGGCCGGATCTCATCGTAGCTGAGCTTCTGGTAGATCCCGCCGACCGCGCCGCGGGCCCGGCCGTCCTGGTTCTTCAGGCCGGCCACCACGGCCTTCCGGAGCAATTCGCGATCCACGCCGTCGAGCGAGCGTTTCAGCATCTTCCCAAAGACGACGAAACTCAGGTAGCGCTGCTCCATGCCCCGCGGGTCGTCCGCCGACGGGCCCCGGGCGAGCATCTCGAGCAGGTCGGGGAGGGTCTCCATGGCCGGTCCGCCGATGTGCGCGAGGGCCTCGGCGGCCTCGATGCGGAGCCAGAGGTCCTCGTGCCGGAGGCAGCGTCGCAATGCCGGCACCGCCTCGGCGGGACTGCCCTTGATGTGGGCGAGCGCCTGGCAGGCTCCGTAGCGGGCTTCGAGCCGCGGGGCCTCGAGCATCTTCAGCAGGGCCGGGACCGGGACATCCCCGCGGCGGGCCAGCGCCATCGCGGCGCGCTCGCGGACAATCGGCGACCAACTGCCCAGGGCCTCGAAGAGCAGATCGCCCCCGAGCTGGTCGTAGGCGCTGTTGCGGTCCTTGTTCGACCAGCCCCGCCCGTCCATCACGAGGGCCTGCGCCCCGGACGGATCGAGTTGGGGAATCGTGACGGGGCGCTTGCCGGTGAGCCAGATGTTCCGGAGCGGCAGGGCGTAGGCCAGGAGGTATCCACCGGAACAATCCCAGCCGCGGTACTTGTCGGTCTTCATCGCGGGCGGCCCCTGGTGGAGGAAACTCCCGTCCCAGCGGCGCGCCAGGTCGAAATACCAGGCGCCGAACTCCCGCATCCACGCCCCGGTGGCATGCGGGCCCGACTGGGCCACGCCGGGCAGCGACCAGAGGATGTTGAAGAAGTTGCCGGTGTGGCCGCAATCGCGCTCGGCGCCGTGCGACGCGACGCTCATGCGGGAGAAGAACTCCGCCCCCGCCGGTTCGTCGAGAAGGCTGAAGAGGACCGCCGCCATTCCGCACTTGCCGTTGTCCTCGTGGGTCTGCGTCCACGGGTGGTGATCGCCGTAGGGCACCGCCCCCTTGCCGATGTAGAAGCGCAACAGCTTGGCGCTGCGCTCGATGGCCCGGTCGATCTCCGGATCCTTGACCCCCGCGGCGCGGGCCATCACCAGCGAGGTCGTGAGGGGAACACCCGGGGCGTTCATCATCCCGTAGCCCACGAGGCGGCCGTCATCGCCCGCGAACCGGTGCCCCCAGGAGCCGACGATGCTCTGTCCGTTGGCCGCTTCCAGCGCCAGGCGCCGCAACCCCGGCATGACCGAGTCGTCGCCGGTCGCCATGACGTACTCGGAGAGGAGCATGATGGCGTAGCCGTAGAACCAGGTCTGCATCCCGGTCGCCGAGTAACCGGACGCCCACTCGGCCTCCTTCTTGACGAGGGGGAGATACTCCGGATTGCCGCTGGCCAGGAGCGCGAGGGCATTCAGCGAGCGCGTGATGGGATTCTGCCGGTAGGAGGGGTCCGCGACCCGCGCCGCGAGCGCCCGGCATCCGTCTTCGAGGATGCGCTTCGACTTCGCGCAGTCGTAGGGGGCGGTGGCGCTGTAGCTGCCAAGCACCGGAAGGGTCACCACCACCGTCTCCTCCCGGCCGTCGCGCCAGCGGAGCAGGGAGAGCCTGCCGGCCGCGGCATCCGATTCCGCCACGGTGAGCGCCTTGCCGAGCTCGGTCCGCGGGTCGTGGGCGAACCGCTTGCCGCCGGCGCCCAGGATCACGTCGCCGGCCTCGAGGACGCCGTCCGCGGGCGAGCCCTCCTCGACCGTGGTCACCGCGATCTGCCGGGCGTCGGTGGTGACGAGCTTGTCGCTGAACATCCATCCCCGCGCCCCGGTGGCCCCGAGGTTCCAGTCATGGCTCGCACCGTCGGGGATGGCGTCGCCCTTCGTGAAGTCGGGCTTCGTCATCTTGCCCTTCGGCGCCGCGACGGAACCCGGGGCGAGAAGGATCGTGGTGACGAGCAGGCTGAGGATCGCCGCGGCGGGCTTGGAATCGATGGTCATCGTCGGTGGAAAGGGATGCTCTCGTTCGGGTCGGGTGGGCGCTTGGTTCAGCCTGCCGCCGAGTTGTAACCCAGAGGATACCGGGCAGCCCCCGGGAGTTTTGCAGTCATTATGCGGATATCGGACGCGGATTTACGCCACGCCCGCCGGGACGCCATTGGTCCGGCCTTGGCCAACCAAGCCCGTCGGAACACCCCGGAGAAATTGTAGGGCAGGCGCCCCGCCCTACAACCCGGCCAACCAAGCCCGTCGGAACACCCCGGAAGCCCGACATCCCGTTGGGGGGACGCCATTGGCCCGGCCTCGGCAGGCGGAGCGCCCGCCCTACAACCCGGACAACCACGCCCATCGGAACACCCCGGAAGCCAGACATCCCGGTGGGGGGGCGCCATGGGCCCGGCCTTGGCAGGCGGAGCGCCCGCCCTACAACAGCGGCGCGACGGGTGGGGGCACCGCGGGCTACTCGCTTGCGGTCACCTGCACGAAGAGGACGGGTTCGCTGAGGAGGGC
>JABDMC010000057.1 GCA_013001695.1 Akkermansiaceae bacterium | reverse complement strand
GGATCGGACGACCCGTCGAGGAGGGGCGCGAAGCTCCCGCCCTCGACTTCCTCCGGCAGATCCGGCGCCACGCCCGCCAGATCGCACAGCGTCGGCAGCAGATCAAATCCCACCACGCGCTGGTGGTTCCATGAACCCGCCTCGATCCCCGGGCCGCGGATGATGAGGGGCACGCGGATCCCGCCTTCCCACAGCGATCCCTTCCCGCCCTGCAGGGGACGTCTTCCGCCCCGCTTTCCGCCGCCGCCGCCGCCATTGTCGGACATGTAGATCACGTAGGTCATCTCGGAAATCCCCAGCTCATCGATCTTCGCGAGCAACCTCCCGACGCCGGTGTCGAGATCTTCCGAGATCGCGGCCCGCCCGGCATTCTTCCCGTCGCCGAGCTTTTCGTACTTCGCGAGGGTCTCCGGCTTGGCGTTCTCGGGATAGTGCAGGGCGTGATACGACATCTGGATGAAGAACGGCTGCTCCCGGCTCACGTTTTCCTCCATGAAGGTCGCGGCCCGGCGGCCCATCCCGAAGATGTCGACCGGGTTGTCCCCCTTGTGCGGGGCGGCGTCGCGATTTCCGGTGTCGCCGTCGCTCTGGTCGTATCCGTGGCGCTCCGGACCACCGCCGGATATGTGCCACTTCCCGAAGTGCGCGGTGGCGTAACCGGCGGTCTTCAGGAGTTCCGCGATGGTCACTTCCTCCGGCCGGATGCTCTTGCGGCCCGCCGGCGCGGTCAGCTTGTAGCCCGCCGAGGCGTCGAGATTCGGCGCGGCCTTCGTCCAGTGCAGTCGCGCCGGGCTCATGCCGGTCTGGATGCTGATCCGCGTCGGGGAACACACCGGCGAGGGGGCATAGGCCGCGCTGAAGCGCATCCCCTGGCCCGCAAGCTTCGCGAGGTTCGGCGTCTGGATGACGGCGCTCTTCGATCCCGCAATCTCCGGGTGCATCGCCACCGACAAGCCCGTCCAATCCTGGTCATCGGACAGGAGGAGGAGGAAGTTCGGTTTGGCGGCCGGCAGCAATGCCGTCGAGAAGAGCCCGATCAGGACGGTGGTGGTGAGTTTCATTTGGTGGATGGTTGTGCGGGTTGTTGAAGGTGGATTGGACGCCCGGCCGCCGGAGGGTTGGGGACAACCCTCCCTACCGCTTGCGGCCTTTGCCGCGTTGATCGCGCCCGCGCTTCGGCACGGCGTTTGGATCGTATTCCGGGTTCTTTTCCGTCACAAGCGCCGCTCCGGTATCCCGCTGCCACCGCTGCAGCGCCGCGTGGAGCTCGTTCGCCTTCGCCGGCATCCGCTCCGCGAGGTTCTCGTTCTCCCCGGGGTCCCCGGCGAGGTTGTAGAGCTCCACCCGGTGCTCCTCGAAGAGCTCGATGAGCTTGTAGTCGCCCGCCCGCACCGCGCTCGAGGGTCCTCCCCCGCCGATGTAACACGGGAAATGCCAGAAGACCGCCTCGCGCTTCGGCGAATCGCCACCGCGCACGGCCGCCGCGAAGCTCACCCCGTCGAGCTGATGCCGCGGGTTCGCCCGGATCCCGGCCAGTTCGAGGAGCGTCGGGTAGATGTCCATGCTCAGGATCGGCTCGTCGTTGGTGAGGCCGCCCTTGATGCCCAACCCCGGCCCCCACACCGCCGCCGGAACGCGGATCCCGCCTTCATAAAGCGATCCTTTCCCGGAGCGCAGTGGCGCCGTGCTGCGGCGGCTGCCGCCGTTGTCGGAAGTAAAGACCACCACCGTGTTGTCCGCCACCCCGAGCCGCTCGAGCGCTTCCAGGACGCGCCCCACGTTCTGGTCCACGGCCTCCACCGTGGCGGCATATTCGGGATCGCCCCCGCCCCTGGTCCGGTACTTCGCCACGAGATCCGGCTTCGGCTCGAATGGGGAGTGCACCGCATGGTAGGCGAGATACACAAGGAAGGGCTCCGCCTGCCCCGAGCCCGCCGAGGGGCCCCTCCTGGCCTCCATGAACTTCAGGGCCTCGTCGGTGAAGCGGTCGGTGAGATAGGCCCCGTCGTCAGTGAAGTAACGGTCCTTCTCGAACCCGAGGCAATGCGGCCGCTGGAAGATGTCGAATCCCTGGCCGAGCGGCGTCGACGGGCCGTTGCTGCCCCGCCCGAGGTTCCACATCCCGAACATCGCGGTGGCGTAGCCGCCCGCCTTGAACTGCTCCGCGATCGTCACCACCTCCGGAGCCATCTCGGCCTTGCTCCGCGCCGCCAGCATCCTGTGGTGCGCCGAGCCGGGGGCGTGACGATCGTCGACCACCGTGTAGACCCCGTGCCGCGGCGGATACTGGCCGGACATCAGGCAGGCCCGCGTCGGGGCGCAGTTCGGGGCGCTCGAGTAGGCATTGGAAAACACGACCCCCTCCGCCGCGAGGCGGTCGATATGGGGCGTCTCGATGTAATCGCTCCCGCTGAATCCGGTGTCGTTCCATCCCATGTCGTCGATGAGGAAGAGAACCACGTTGGGGCGGTCACCCTCCGCCTTCGATGACGGCTCCCGGCCCGGCACCGGGCGGACCCCGCCCTCCACCTTGTATTCATCGGGGGTCAGCTTGCCGTCGGCGTTCCTGTCGTGGCGCGTGAAGAACCCCCGGAACTGGTTCGCCATCTCCTCCGGCGAGACCTTCTTGTCCCCGTTGCGGTCCATCTCGAGGTTGTGCTGCTTCACAAAGCCGTTCAGGGCCGAGCGCACCCCGCTCTTGCCGCCGCGCATCTCGTTCCCGCTGAGGAACCGGTCCTGGTCGGCATCGAATCCGGCGAATACGGCGCGTGCTTCTTCCATGACCTCCGTCAACTCCACCGTGCCGTCCTCGTTGGCATCGAGCTCCGGGGCGTGCACCAGGATCCAAGGCGTGCGCGGTCCGTCGCCGGCCTGCTCTCCGCCGCGCGGAGGACGTTCCCCGTCCGGGCGCGGGCGGCCACCTTCCCCCCGTCGCCGACCGCCGCCTTCCCCGCGGGGACGATCGCCATCACGCATGCGCTCCCCGGGCCCGCCGCCGCGATCACCGCCCGGGCGCCGGTCGCCTCCTCGGGCTCCACCACCTCCCCCGCGCTGCCGCGGCTCATAGCTCTCCTTCTTCACCTCTCCGTCCGGACCGACGAACTCAAAATCGGCGCCGCCATTCTCCCTGATCGTGTAGTTGATGGTGTGGGTCTCTCCGCGGTGCTCGTACGTCAGGCTGTAACGGTCCTCCGAGGCCTTCTCGAAGCCGGTGATCTTCGCGCCCCGCAGCGGCTGCGTGTAGGGCCGCACCCCCCGGGTCCGCGGCTGGTTCGCGACTTGCCCGTCGCGGATCTCGGTCTCGCCGCGCAGCCCGCCGTTCAGGTAGGGATAGTCCCTCGTCGAGTGGTAGTGATACCCGAGGTCGCCGTGCTCGTGGCCGTTGAACTCGTCAAGCCCCTTGGCGGGCGTGCCGTCCGGCTCGTTGAAGCCGTAGAGCGCGTAGCCGTCCATCCCGAAGCCGATCGGCCGGGCATCGCCCACGACCTTGTTCAGGAACGTCGGCGGGAGGTGGTAGTGGTAGTCGTCGGCGCGCCCGGCGTGACCGCCGTACTCGTCGAGTTCGCCGGCGAGCTTCGTGTCGGTGCGGCCGTCCTGCTTGATCGGGTTGAAGATCGGCACCCCGTTGATGGCCATCGCGATGGCGCCCTTGAACAAACTCGTCTTCGCCGAGACCGGATTCCCGGCCCGCACCGGCTTCCGCGGCAGGCGCCACGCGTTGTCGCCGAAGAACTTCTGCGGCAGGGGGACCTGCTGGTTCCATGCCGTGATGCCCGTCATCATGGGATGGTCCGGAAGGGCATCCGCCCCGACGTAAACAAATTCGTCGTCCCACCGGACCCGCAGTTCCTCCACGAAGGGGGCGAAGGCCTTCGCCTGCCACGGGGCCGACGGATCGATGCGTCCCGCCGGGTCCGCCGCGGGCGCCGCCGACACCTTCCCGACCGCCTTCGTCGAGGCATCCTCCACCGCGGGGGCCTCCTTCGCATCCGGGACGATGTGCCCGCGCGGCCAGTCGTCGACCACCGCGTCCCCATTCGGCGGGGCCTCGACCCGGCGGCGGAAGATCACGGTGTTATCCAGCTTCAGGCTGTCGCTCCAGATCCACTGCGCGCCCTTGAAGTCGTGATCGTAGAACGGCTGCTTCGGGTTGATCTCCCCCTCGGTGTACTCCTTGGCGTTTCCCCAGCCGCTGTCGTCGAAGTCCACCGCAAACCAGTTCGCCGGGATCTTTTCGACCTGCACCTTCGGGTTCGCCTCGTCGCCCCCCACCGGCCCGTGGAAGAAGTTCTTCGCCTTCCACTTCGTGCCGGTCACCGTGCCATCGCCGAACTTCAGGATGAATCCCCCGTCGCCCGTGTTGGTGTTGTTGTACTCCATTCCCGTCCGCGGGTGCCCGTTGTCACGCGCCATCACCGCGATCGTCATCGGGTATTCCGGCAGGAGTTCCACCGAGATCACGTTGTGCGGAATGAAGGGGATCGAGTCGACCGCCGCGAGGCGCCCGTTGATGTACATCACGAACCAGTTGTCCGCGTAGATGTTCGCCTTGATGGTGTCCTCGATCCGCGGCTTCTTGATCTTCGCCGCCCCGCCCTTGCCGCCACCCGGGCGCTGCGGCCGGTCCTGGACGAGATGGGTGTGCGACGGATCCCCGAGTTCGTGGGCCGTGACGCCGGGAAGGCCCGTCGCCACCACGAGCGGAACGAGGGCGAGCGTGCCAAGGAGCCTTTTGTTCGTTCGATTCCCCCTGCTCTCCATGGCGAATTCAACCGCTGCAGGGCCTCACGGTTGCAGGACAATTTCGGAGCCGGCACGATGCGGATCCCGCCGCCGGCGAATGGCCCGCCGCAGGCCCGGGGCGTCCGGGCCCGTCCGTCTCCATTGACAAGCGGGATGGCGGCGCTATTGATGATGCCGATGATGAAGCTGCTCCTTTTCCTCTCCATGTTGCCCGCGGCTGCCTGCGCCGCCCTCGTCGAACGCACCGTGGCCTATGAGCAAGGCGACGCCACCCTCGAAGGCTTCCACGTTTACGACGATGCCCGGAACGGCAAGCGCCCGGCCGTCCTGATCATCCACCAGTGGACCGGCCTGACCGATTACGAGAAGCTGCGCGCCCGCATGCTGGCCGGGATGGGCTACAACGTCTTCGCCGCCGACATCTACGGCAAGGGGATCCGTCCCCAGCCTCCCGCCGCCGGAAAGGAGGCCGGAAAGTACAAGGGCGACCGCGACCTCTACCGGGCGCGTCTCGCCGCCGGACTCGAGGTGCTCCGCAACGACGAGCGCACCGACCCCCGGCGCATCGCCGCCATCGGCTACTGCTTCGGGGGGACCGGTGTCCTCGAACTCGCCCGGAGCGGGGCCGGGATTGCCGGGGTGGTTTCCTTCCACGGCGGACTCGGCGCCGGCGACGGGCACGCCGCCACCAAGGGCGGCGTCCCGGCGCGCATCCTGGTGCTCCACGGCGCCGACGATCCCTACGTCCCCTTCAGCGAAGTGGAGGGCTTCTGGAAGGAAATGCAGGCCGCCGGGGCCGACTGGCAGATCATCACCTACCCGAACGCCGTGCACGCCTTCACCCAGAAGATGGCCGGGGACGACCCGTCCAAGGGCGCGGCCTACGACGCCACCGCCGACCGGCGCTCGTGGCGCCACATGCAGGCCTTCTTCGCGGCGATCTTCGGCGAGTAACACCCGCCGGCCCCTGCGGGAGGCACCCGGATTGTTGACGGAGCCGGGGTCCCGGATGGCGCCCGATCAGCCGCCTCACCCGGGATTCCACGGGTCTCGCCGCATTCCGCCCGTGCCACGGGGTGTGGTCCGGGTGATTAGCGGTTGCACCGGTGGCCCCGTTTCGGCTCTATTACCATAGCGCCCGCCCGGACCACCGCCCGCTCGAAACATCCCATGGCACCCGATTCTCCATCGCCTCCCAAAGCCGCCGGCACCCCGGCGCCGGCAAACGATGAGCGTGCCGACCATCACGACGTCACCGACCTGCTTTCGCTGCTCGACAGCCTGCCGGTCTGCGTCGTCTGCAAGGACCGCGAGGGCAAGGTCACCTTCGTGAACCAGCCGGTCGCGGATCTCGCCAACAAGTCGATCGAGGAACATATCGGCAAGACCGATTTCGACCTGTGTCCCCCCAAACTCGCCGAAAAATACACGCGGGATGACCGGCGCGTCATGGAAACCGGCGAGCTCTTCACCGGAATCGAGAAAAACGAGAGCGACGGGCAGGTCCGCCACTTCGAAGTCCGCAAGTCCCCCACCCGCGACGAGCACGGGAACATCTGCGGCCTCCAGGCGGTCTTCTGGGAGGTCACCAAGCAGAAGGCCGTGGAGGCCGCCCTCGACAACGAACGCTTCCTGCTGAGATCCCTCCTCAACAACGTTCCCGACAGCATCTACTTCAAGGACAAGGAGAGCCGCTTCATCCGCACCAGCAGCGGCTTGGCCGAGAAGTTCGGCGTCGAAAGCGCCGACGACCTCATCGGAAAGTCGGATGCCGACTTCTTCACCGAGGAGCACGCCGGCCCGGCCCGCGCCGATGAGCAAAGGGTCATGTCCACCGGGGAACCCGTCCTCGCCAAGGTCGAGAAGGAAACCTGGGAGGACGGTCGCGAGACGTGGTGTTCCACCACGAAGCTGCCCCTCCGGGATGTCGACGGCGAGATCGTCGGAACCTTCGGAATCACGCGCGACATCACCGACCTCGTCCGCATCGAGAACGAGCTGCGCGAGGCCAAGGAGGCCGCGGACGCCGCGAGCGTCGCCAAGAGCGACTTCCTCGCCAACATGAGCCACGAGATCCGGACCCCGATGAACGCCATCATCGGGATGACGGAGCTGCTGATGGATACCGAGCTGACCCAGACCCAGCGGGAATACATGAGCATGGTGATGCAATCCGGCGAGAACCTGCTCACCCTCATCAACGACATCCTCGATTTCTCCAAGATCGAGGCGGGCAAGATGGAGCTCGACCAGTCCGTGTTCAACCTGCGCGAAAGCATCGGGGACACCATGAAATCCCTCGCGATCCGGGCGCACGACAAGGGCCTCGAACTCGCCTTCTCGGTCGACCCCGGGGTGCCGCGCGCCCTGGTCGGGGATGTCACGCGGCTCCGGCAGATCGTGGTCAACCTCGTCGGCAACGCCATCAAGTTCACGGCGAAGGGCGAGGTCGTCCTCGACGTGCGCACCAAGGAGCTCCGCGACGATTCCGCCCTGCTGCACTTCTCGGTTTCCGACACCGGCATCGGGATTTCCCCCGACAAGCGCGACAAGATCTTCGAGTCGTTCCAGCAGGCGGACACCTCCACCACGCGCGGCTACGGCGGGACCGGATTGGGCCTCGCGATTTCCACCCGCTTCGTGGAGTTGATGGATGGAAGCATCTGGGTCGAGAGCGAAGAGGGCAAGGGCAGCTGCTTCCACTTCACGGCGCGCTGCCAGGTGGACAAGCGGGATGGCAAGCAACCGGAGAAGAGCCCCGCGGCCGTCATCGATGCCCCGGTGCTCGTCGTGGATGACAACTCGACAAACCGCCAGATCCTCGACCAGATGCTCGGCAGCTGGGGAATGAACCCCACCCTGGTCTCCGGGGCCCGGGCCGGGTTGCAGCAACTCGAGGAGGCGCTCGAAGCGGGCACGCCGTTCAAGCTGGTCGTGAGCGACGTCAACATGCCCGAAGCGGACGGGTTCGAGTTCGTCGAATGGATGCGGGCCGACCCGAAGCTGGCGGACACGCCGGTCATCATGCTCTCCTCGAGCGGCCGCCCCGGCGACGGGCCGCGGCGCGAAAAGCTGAGGATCAGCCGCAATCTCCTCAAGCCGGCCAAGCAGTCGGAGTTGTTCGAGGCCGTCTCCCAGTCGCTCGGGGTCACCGGGGCCGAGGGCGAGGAGGCAGGGTCCGCCGCGGGCGAGGGGCCCGGACTCCGTCCCCTCCGCATCCTCCTGGCCGAGGACAACACCATCAACCAGCAGCTGGCGCTCGGACTGCTCGAGCCGCGCGGCCACCACGTCACGGTGGCGGCCAACGGCAAGGAAGCGGTGGCGGCGGCCTCCAGCCAGGACTTCGACCTCATCCTGATGGACGTGCAGATGCCCGTGATGGACGGGTTTGCCGCCACCCGGATGATTCGCGAGGCGGAGCGGGAGGGGACGAGGAAGGTGCCCATCCTCGCCATGACGGCCCGGGCCATGATCGGCGACCGGGAGCGCTGCCTCGAAGCGGGAATGGACGACTACATCGCGAAACCGATCCGCGTCGCCACCGTCCTCGAGAAGCTTGCGGACGTCATGGGCGCCCAACCGGCCCGCGAGGAGGCTCCCGCCCCGGCGCGGCCCACGACGGCTCGCCGGCCGACCCCCACGCGCAAGGTGCAGGTCCTCGAGGCCGATCAGTTCAACTGGGCGCCGGCGCTGCGCACCGTCGACGGTGACCGGTCGCTGCTCCGGAGCTTGTTGCAGATCTGCCTCGAGGATTCACCGCAGAAGCTGGCGCAGATCCAGGTGGCCATCGACACCGGCGACGCGGAGGGGTTGCAGGGCGCGGCCCATGCCCTGCACGGCTCCCTCCTCTTCCTGGGCGAGGTGCCGCCATGCCGGCCCGCGAAGGAACTCGAGACGATGGCCGCCGGGGGGGACCTCCGCGGGAGCGAGGAGATCTACGCGGAACTCGAGGCGGCCGTCGCCTCCCTGACCGCCTTCCTCGAATCGTATCTGGAAGAGAACTGAACGCGGCCCGCGCGCCTGCGGAGGCGCCGGCGGCAGGGCGGGCATCAGAACCTGCCGCGAATCGCTCCCGCGAATTGCATCCCGGGGCCCGGCCTGCAAGGATCCCGGCATGATCCGATTCTCCCTCCTCATCCTCGCGGCCCTCGTCCCCTGCGCGCCTGCCGCCGGGGACGTCCTCTCGCGCCTCGCCGCGAAAACCTTCACCGGGAAGAACGGGGACATCCCCTACCGCATCCACGTTCCCCCGAACATCGACGGCCGGGTTCCGCTCATCTTGTTTCTCCACGGTGCCGGAGAGCGGGGGGATGACAACGCGGCCCCGTTGAAGCACGGGATCGAGGACATCCTCGATTGGTGCGAGGAAACCAAGAACCCCGCGGTGGTGCTGGTGCCGCAGTGTCCAAGGGAGAAGTCCTGGGCGTCCCTGGACCGCAAGACGATGTCGCTCGCGAAGGACGCCGCGGCCACCACCGAACAGGAGCTCGTCATGGAACTCCTCGAGGAGGTCAAGGACACCGTCAAGGTCGACCCCCGCCGGCTCTACGTCACGGGCCTCTCGATGGGCGGATACGGGACGTGGGATCTCCTCCGGCGGCACCCCGACGCCTTCGCGGCCGCCATCCCGATTTGCGGCGGAGGCCATCCCGGCGAGGCCGCCAGGATCAGGGACATCCCGGTGTGGGTTTTCCACGGCGCCATGGACAAGGTCGTCCCCGCCGAACAGTCGCGCCGCATGGTGAAGGCCCTCGAGGACGCCGGCTCCACCAAGGTGAAATACACCGAATACCCCGACGCCGGCCACGACTCATGGTCGATGACCTACGCCGACCCGGACGTCCTCAAGTGGCTCTTCGCGCAGACCCGCTGAGTCCCTTCCCGGCGACCGGCCGGGCCGCCCTCCCGCCGGGAATCCGCACCGCCGTCCCCCGGAACATCCTGATCCTGCCGTTCATGGTAGTTCGACCGTGGGATTCCCAGGCGCCGAAAAGCGGCTAAGCTTCCCGGCAAGATATGGATCCGGCGCAAGCTGCCCGTATCGAAGAGCGGCGGCGGTTCATGTTCCCTCCAACTGCCGTCGCCGCTCCTCAACCCCCCCATGCATCCCGGATCGCGGGAGCAGGCAGTCCCGCGAAGGACGCCGGGCGGCTTCCGCCGCCACTCTTCCCGCCGGAATCCTCATATCCGCAGAGCTTTCGCCCATTCACACTACCCCGTTTGGGTTATTTTCCCCGCTCCCCAAATCTAAAACACTGCTACCCGCTAACCGCGAGGACCCTAGGGTCCTTGATCAAGGCGGGCGGTGGTAGGAACGACAGGGGGGGAGCCCAGTCTCCTGCCACCGCTTCTTCCTTCCTCCCCCGGCCGCCGCCCCGCGGATCAGCCCCGCTTGAACAGGGCGTGCAGGTTCTCCGGGATCCGTTTCGGGCGCCCCGACGCGATGTCCACCAGGACCCAATCCGTCTCGCCCCGCGCCAGCGGCTTCTCCTCGCCGGCGCGAAAGAATTCGTAGCACCGCTTCGAGCTCACCCGTCCCACGTCCGCGATCCACGTCGCAATCTCGAGGGCATCCCCCGCGAAGGCCGGACGCAGGTACTCGATGCGGTGCGCCCGCGCCACCCATGTCGCCCCGGACTCCCCGAGGGCTTCCTCTCCGCCCAGCGCGCGGAAGTGCCGGATCGCCACGTCCTGCATCCACTGCACGTAGGCGACATTGTTGACGTGACCGTTTTCGTCGATGACCTCGTCGGGCACCCGCATCTCCCGGGTGAATCTCGCGCCTTGAAAATCGTCCGCCATCCCGGTCTGCCCGCCATCCTCACCCCCCGCCCCTCGTCCCCGCCAGCCCGAAAAATCGCCGCGGACCCAATCGATCCGCCCGCCGGCGGATCCGGGTGGATTGCCCCCCCGGCCGGGGTCCGGGAGGCGGCGATTGGGGGGAATTCGGGTGAATTCGGCGATTGACCGGGCGGGCTTCGGGCAGTATTGACTCCCGCCCCGAAGGCCGGCAGCGGCCCGACCCCGCGACCCGAAGCACCGCCATGCGCACCAGAAGAAAGTTCCAGAAGACCCATCTGACCCGCCCCCGCAAGCCGGCGGGTGCCAAGCGCCGGCGGCACCTCGAGCAACGCCGGCGGTTGATCGCCCTCGGGGTCGATGAAGCCACCGTCGACCAGATGAACGTCGCCGAGATCCGCGAGATGCTGAAGTATCCCGCCAAGATCGGGAAGTAAGGAGGCGGGACGTTCCCGCGCGTCACGGAACCACCTCCGTCAGCATCTGGCGCGGGGAGTCGAGGTCCCCGCCATCCCGCGTCGCGCAAAGGCGTCGCGCTGCGGCGACTTCACGCCTGCCGCGCCATGGCACCCAGGTGCGCCGCGCAGGTCGTCGGTGCAGATGACGAGAACGTCCCCGCCCCGTCCGCGGGATTCAGCAGGAACACCCGAGCGGGCCACCATCGCCGCCCGCTGACGGCCTTCCTGGCATTCCCGGTGAGCATCCCAAGCTTGCCCCGGATGCCCCCCGATTCCTGTCCGTGATCGCCGAAGCCGAGAAGCCCGCCGTGCCCTGAAAACCTTTGCGCGGCGGAATTGTCCCGTCATCTTAACCGCTTCGGATTGCCGCCCTCGGCGGGGCGAAATCCGATCGCCACCGATGAAAGACAACAAAGGCGTGACACCGCCGCGAAATTATTTTTCGAATGGAATATGAGGTTTGGCAAGTAGCCGTGAGCCTCGGTCTCCCCCCACGCACCGTCCCGCCCAGCATCGAGAACAACATCACATGGCCGTCGCCTCCGCGGCCGAGACCACTTCACACACCCTGAGGCCAGTCACCGCCAGTCGTCTCCGCCGTCGTGCGCTGCATGCCTCGGGCGGCCCCGCGGTGCACCCCTGCGTCCCCGCCTTCGCATGATTACCATCCACCGCCGAATCACCCGCCTCGTGAAACCCGTTGTCCTCGCGTGCGGACTGCTGACATGCCCGGTTTCCGCCTATGATCTGTCCGTTACCAACGTTGTCGACCCGGTCATCGGCCTCCCGATCTTGGATGAGTTTGGCATCCCGCTCGCAGCCGGATCGACGGCCGTGGGGACCTTCCCACCGGGCTTCAACTTCAACCAACCGGTCCCCGATATTCTCGCCGCCTTCACCCAATTCGGCGCGGAAGTCGCGGAGCCACCACTCGGCGGATTTCCCGGGTTTGACGGGCTGTTTTCGATGACGGCCTCCGCTCCGATCCCGGATACAGCCGTTCCCGGCGATGGATCCCTGTTCAACGAACCGGTTTTCGTGGTGGTGACAAACAGCCCGGGGGGCATCGCCTTCGCGACCAACCTGGTGGTGATCGACACCCTCCAGGTCTTCGGGAAGGAGAATGCCGTCGGAATCGGCGGACAGTCCATTCTGCTCGATGCCTTCATGCCGGTGGCCTATGGCATTCCGGTGGGAGGGCCCATCATCATCCCGGCCTTGGGGGGCAATTACCTCTCGGGGGTGGCCCTTTCCTTCCTCACACCCTCCATCACGGTCACCACCACCGCGGATGAACTGGACGTGCCCGCCGACGCCGGAACTGGCGTCTCGCTGCGCGAAGCGATTCGCGACGTCCCGCCCGGCGGCTTTATCGAGTTCGACCCGTCGCTCGATGGCGAAACCATCACGCTCACCATGGGCGAGCTGGCGATTGCCAAGGATCTCGCCATCGACGGCTTCGGTCTCTCCTCCGGAATCACGGTATCGGGTGGCGGGACCACGCGGGTTTTCCATATCAGCGCCGGGCTCGTGGTCGATCTCTCGGCCCTCATCATCGCCGACGGCGACGCTGCGAGCGGCGGCGGCATCAGCAATGCCGGCACGCTCACGCTCGCGGAATGCACCATCACCGGCAATATCGCGAATGACGGCGGAGGAATCCAGAATACCGGAATGTTGACGGTGGAGCGATGCACCATCGTGGGGAACGAGGCCCGGGCCGGGGGCGGCGGCATTTCCAGTAATACCGCCAGTGCGGTCCTGGTTGTGAGCAACAGCACCGTGACGGGGAATCGCGCCGTGTTCGGGGGCGGCATCCTGGCCCGGGACTCCAACTTTGACATGTATCATGGGACCGTGGCGGGCAACACGGGCACGGCGGGCTCCGGTGGGATCGTCATCACGAACAGCACCGTGGTCCTCGAGGATTCCCTTGTGGCGGCCAATGCCGGATCGGTGGACCCCGACATCGGGGGAAGCGGTTCCTCGCTGTGCATGGGCGGAAACAACATCATTGGAGAGAACACCGGCCCCTACGCGAACGAGCTGCCCGCGGACGGCATCCTCATCGGCGACGCCGCCAATCCGGTGAATCCCCGGCTCGCTCCACTCAGCCGCTACGGCGGACGGACCCGGACGATGCATCCGCTGGCGGGGTCGCCCGCCATCGATGGCGGCTTCTCGCCGAGCACACCCGCCGACCAGCGCGGGTTCTCCGGCAACAGCGGCGCGGCCCCCGACATCGGCGCGGTGGAGGGTGGACCCGTCATTACGGTGGTGAACACCGACGACGACGGGGCGGGTTCCTTGCGCCAGGCCATCGTGGATGCCGGGGGCGCCCCCGGGACGCGGATCTACTTCGATCCCGCGGTGTTTCCGGCCCGCATCGGGACCAACTCGCAGCTCACGGTGGGCGGCGGGCGGAACGTCTTCATCGACGCCTCCGACATTCCGGGCGGCGTCGCCATCGCCGGCGGGGGCTCCAGCCGCGTCTTCCTGACCCAGGGGCAATCGACCGTGGCGATGCACGGCCTCAAGATGACCGGCGGTGATGCCTCGCCGCTCGCCATCAAAGAGGGCGGCGGCATCCGCAACATCGACCGTACGGACCTGACCCTCATCGAATGCACGGTCGCCGGCAACCGCAGCCCGGAGAGCGGCGGGGGAATCAGCAGCAACGGGGCCGGCTCGACCCTCACCCTCTTCCGCTGCACCGTCTCGGACAATGCCGCCGGGAGCAACGGCGGGGGCATCCGGAACAACGGGGGGAGTTCAGCCATTCTCTTTGCCTCCTCCGTCACCGGCAATACTTCCGCCGAAGGGGGCGGAGGGATCGTGCTGAACGGCGCCAGCCGGCTTGAACTCGTCAACAGCACCGTGAGCGGCAACTCGGCGCGAACCTTCGGCGGAGGTGTCTGGAGCAACACTGGCTCCACCACGACGGTCCTCACCAACGTCACCATCACCCGGAACGACGCCCGCAGCGATGGCGGCGGCGTCCGCAACCAGGGCGGCCTCACGATCCAGAATACCATCGTGGCCGGCAACACCGCCTTCAGCAACCAGGTGGACTTGTTCGCGGTCGGCGGATCGACGGTGACCAGCCTCGGCGGCAACCTCCTCGGCAGCAACCAGGGCATGGCGGTGGACTTTCCGGCCGGCACTCCGAACGTCAACGACGACTACGTCGGACTGCCGGCTTCGCCGCTCGATCCCCTCTTGGGTGAGCTCGGCGGGAACGGCGCGCTCACCCGGACGCACGCCCTCCTGGCGGGCAGCCCGGCGATCGATGCCGGGCAGACGAACCTCCTCGCGGCCGACCAGCGCGGCGTCCGGCGGGTCCGCGACGGGGACCGCGACGCCACCGCCACCATCGACATCGGGGCCTACGAAGCGCCGCCGACGATCGTGGTCGATACGGCCGTGGATGAGAACGACGGCCCCGGGGCGGGCGCCGGGACGTCCCTGCGCGACGCCATCGCGGCCGCCACCGATCCGGATGGGACCCGCATCGACTTCGATCCCACCGTCTTCAACGGCGAACCCGGCGACGAGATCATCCTTACGCTGGGACAACTCACCGTCGACGGGAGGAACGTCGAGATCGATGCCACCCGCGCGGGGAACGCCACCATCAGCGGGGGCGGCACGGTGCGCTGCATGGAGGCCATCAACGACTCGCGGGTCACCCTGCGCCGGTTGACATTTGTGGACGGACGTTCGGGATTCGGGGGAGCGGTCCGGCCGACGAGCGGCACGAATATGCTGATCGACTCGTGCTTCTTCACCAACAACACCGCCACCATTGCCGGCGGGGCCATCCAGAACTTCTCGGCCTACCTCGACGTCCGCAACAGCACCTTCACGGCCAACACCAATAACCTGGGTGCGGCGGTGGCGGCCGGAGGGGACACGATCCTGACCAACTGCACCATCGACTCCAACAATGGCGACGGGGTCTACACCCAACAGTCTGTCCCGCCGATTCTCGTGAATCACTGCACGATCACCGATAACACCGAGCCGGGACTCAGCAGTTCACCCTCCGGGGCCTATCTCGTCCGCAACTCGATCGTCACGGGCAACTCCGGCACATCCGGACCGGACGTGAGCGCGCAGGCGATGACCGGCGGAGGCAACCTCATCGGCGACAATTCCGGTGCCACCGCGGAATTCCCGGCCGGATTGCCGAATGCCAACGGCGATTTCGTCGGCAGCCCGGGGACGGCCGTCCTCGATCCGGCGCTCGAGCCCCTGGGCAGTTCCGGTGGTCCGACCCGGGTGCGGCGGCCGCTGGCGGGGTCGCTGGCGCTCGACAATGCCGGCGGCAGCACCCTCTGCATCGACCAGCGGGGCGCGAAACGCCCGGACGGGCCGGGGTCCGACATCGGGGCGGTCGAAGCCCGGCAGCGGGTGGTGGTGGACCTCGCCGCGGACACCTCCGACGACCCCTTTTCCGGCGGCCTCTCCCTGCGGGAGGCGATCGATTTTGCGGACCCGGTGGGCCCGGTCATCACCTTCAGCCCGCGGCTCGACGGCCAGCGGATTGTCCTCGAGGGCGGCGAGCTCACCGGCGACGCGGGGAAGAGCTTCTCGATCGACGCCTCCTCCCTGCCCCGCGGGCTGACCATCGATGCCGACGGGAACTCGCGGGTCTTCCTGTTCAATTCCGCCGGGTCGATCTCGCTGGCAAACCTGACCATCACGGGCGGGAATGGCGCCGGCCGGTTCCCGGGATTCGGCGGCGGGATTCTCAATGTCGGGACGCCCCTTGCGCTCACGGGCTGCACCCTCCACGACAACTTCGCCGTTTCGGGCGGCGGGGGCGTGGCCATCTCGAACAGCCCGGGGCAGCTCGCCTCCATCAGCGGGTGCACCATCAGCGGGAACCGGACCGCGGTGCGGGGCGGCGGGATCTACGCGGAGCGGGGCCGCACCGAGTTGACGAACTGCACCGTGACAGCGAACTCCGCCCCGCTTCCCAGCGCGGGACGGTCGGGCGGCGGCGGGGCGGCGAGCTGGTCCGCGGCGACGGCCGAGTTCGTGATCCGGAACTCGATCGTGGCGGGCAATGACGCCACCGACATCGAGCACGTCGGCACCGCCGGCCCGGGAGGATTCATGACATCCGGCTCGAACCTGATCGGCACCGGCGGCCCGACGGCAGTATTCACCGGGGCCGGGGACATCGCCAATGTCCCCGACCCGGGCCTCTCGCCGCTGGGCTGCTACGGGGGCCCCACCCCGGTGCACCATCCGCTGGCGGCGAGCCTCGCGATCGACACCGGGGATCCGGCCGCGAGCGGGATCGACCAGCGGGGCTTCCCGCGGGTGGTCGACGGCGGCCAGGCCCTCGCGGCGGATCGCGGGGCGGTGGAGACCGGGCCGGCCCTCGTGGTGAGCATTGATGCCGATTCCGGGACCGGTTCGCTGCGCGGTCAGGTCACCGCCGCCAGCGCCCCCGGGACCCGCATCCTGTTCGACAGCGGGACATTCAGCGGAGGGTTCGCCACCACTCTCGCGAGTTTCATCCAGATTACCGGCAAGACGGTGTTCATTGACGGCTCCGATGTGGGCGGCACGGGGGTGACCATCGACGGCGGGGACTTCACCCGCCTCTTCAATGTGACGGACACCGCCACCGCCGGGTTCCAGGACCTGACCCTGACGAATGCCAACACCGCCGGGAGCTTCGGAGGAGTGGGCGGAGCGCTGCAGAACTTCGGGACCGCCACCCTGGCGGCCTGCACCGTATCGAACTGCACCGCGCAGGGCACCGGCGGCGGCATCGGCAACCGGAACCGCCTCTGGCTCACGGACTGCACCTTCGCGTCGAACGCGGCGGGGGCGGCCGGCACCTCGGATGGCGGCGCGGTCGACAGCCGCAACTCGGGCAGCATCGTGGAGGCCCGCGGGTGCAGCTTCATCGGCAACAGCGCCACCCGGAATGGCGGCGGGATGTTCAACGGGCCGGCCCTGGTTTCCCCCCGGATGACGGTCACAAACTGCACCTTTCGCGGCAACACCGCCGTCGGCCAAAGCGGCGCCCTGCACAACGGCGGCGGAAGTTCCGGTGTGGGGATCATGGAGGTGACGCATTGCACCCTGACCGGCAACCACGCCACCGGCCCCACCGGGGGCCTGCGAAGTTTCGGGGTCCTCACCCTCGACAATTGCATCATTGCGGCAAACACCTCCGATGGGTCGAACGTCGACTTCAAGTCCGCCGGGGCCGCGGCGGTGTTCACCACCCGGGGCGGGAATCTCATCCGCGACAACACAAATACGGTGGACTCCTTTCCGGAAGGGACCCCCAACGTGAACGGCGACCTCGTGGGGACCACCGCCGCGCCCCTCGATCCGCTCCTGGGGCCCCTCAGCGACAATGGCGGGGCAACGCTCACCATGCGCCCGCTTTGCGGCAGCCCGGCAGTGGACGGCGCCACCGGCAGCGCGGTCCCCTCTCCCGACCAGCGGGGCGCGGACCGGCCCAGCGGCTTCGCCGCCGACAGCGGCGCCGTGGAAGTGGTGACCCTCGTGGTGGACACCACCGACGACGAGGACGACGGTATCAGCATCGGCCTCGTGTCGCTGCGGGACGCCATCGGACACGCCGGGACGGTGCCGGTGGAGCGCATCACATTTGATCCGGGCATCTTTCCGGCCACCATCACCCTGCTCCCTGCCAACGGGCAGATCCCGATCAGCAATCGCGAGTTGGTGATCGACGGCTCCGGCATCCCGGCCCCGGGGGTCACCGTCAGCGGTGGAAACGCCATCCGCCACTTCGTGGTCGGCGGCAGCTCCGACGTCGAGATGGACTCCCTGACGCTGCGCGACGCCACTGCCATGGCCGACGGCGGATCGACGGTGGTCGACGGGGCGAACCTCACCCTCCGGCGCTGCAGCGTGGTCGAGAACTCCGCCAATCGGGGCGCCGGCCTCCTGCTCTACGGCGGCGGGACCCTCACCCTGATCGACAGCCTCGTGGCCAACAATTCCGCCATCGATAACGTCGGCGGGGGTGTCATGAGTTTTGGCGGCGAAATCACGACGGTGAACACCACCTTCTCCGGCAACTTCGCGGGCGGCGGCGCCGCCATCTGGGCGCAGGGAAGCGGACCCGTGACGCTCATTCACTCGACCTTCACGGGTAACACCGGCGCGGAAACGGTGATCACCTTCGTCGGGGCCACCGCCGAGAACACCATCGTCGCCGGGAACTCCGGGACCAACCTCACCACCGTCGGTGGAGGCGGGGTCTTCAACGGCACCAACCTCCTCGGCGGCGATCCGCGCCTCGCCCCGCTCGCCGACTACGGCGGGCCGACGATGACGCGGCCGCCGCTGCCCGGCTCGCCGGCGATTGAGGGGGCAGTTTTGCTGGCGGGCACTCCCGCCACCGACCAGCGCGGGTTCGGGCGGCCGAACGGGCCGCTCCCCGACATCGGGGCGGTGGAGGCCTTCGCCTTCGCCACGCTGGCGCCGGTCGACAGCGACGGGGACGGGATCGACGACCGGATCGAGGCGGCCTACCCGCAATTGACCGTCGGCGTCGACGACCGCGGGCTCGACACCGACGGGGACGGGCGCACCGACGCCACCGAGCTCGACGACATGACCGATCCGCTGGACGCCGGGGATCTCTTCCGGATCGTGGGCATCGAGACGGCGCCGGGGTTTGACGGCGACACGAACCCGGTGTTCACCATCACGGTCGACACCTTCCCGGGGCTGGCATACGAGCTCGAGGCGGACGCCGGGCTGGACGGATTTTCGCCGTTCATCCCCGCGGCGGGCTTCACGGCCGCCGGTCTCGAGACGAACGTGGAGGTGGTCCTCATGTCCGGCAGGGACTTCGTCCGCGCGCGGCGCAAATGACGGGCCTCCCCCCTTGCCAAGCGGCGGAGGTGCGGGTAACACAAGGTCATGATGGTCCGCCTGACATGCCTTCTCCTCCTCTTCACCGGCGCCGGATCCCTGGTCCGCGCCGCGGATCCGCCCGCCAAGGCCCCGGCACCGGGGGAACGTCCCAACATCCTTCTGATCTACACCGACGACGTCGGCTACGGTGATGTCGGCTGCTACGAGGGCTCGAAAACCCCGACGCCGAACATCGACCGCCTCGCCAAGGAGGGCATCCAGTTCACCGACGCCCATTGTTCCGCGGCGACCTGCACGCCCTCGCGCTTCGCGATGCTCACCGGCCAGTACGCCTTCCGCCAGAAGGGCACGGGAATCGCCCGGGGCGACGCCGGCATGATCATCAAGCCGGACACCTTCACCATGGCCGACACCCTCAAGAAGGCCGGCTACGCCACCGGCGTGGTGGGAAAATGGCACCTCGGACTCGGGGAAGGCGAGGCCGACTGGAACAAGAAGGTCACCCCGAACCCGGCCGACATCGGCTTCGACTACCACTTCCTGATGCCCGCCACCGGCGACCGCGTGCCGTGCGTCTACTTCGAGCAGGGCATGGTCGTCGGGCTCGACCCGGCGGACCCCATCACGGTCAGCTACCGGAAGCGCATCGGGGACGCCCCGAGCGGCGCGGAGGCGCGCGAGACGCTCAAGCAGGATTGGTCGCACGGGCACAACTGCACGATCGTGAACGGGATCTCGCGGATCGGCTGGATGACCGGCGGCGAAAAGGCGCGGTGGGTGGATGAAGACATGGCGGATGTCTTCACGGAGAAGGCGCTGGCCTTCCTGGAGAGGCAGAAGCCGGGGGCCGGGGAGAACAAGCCCCCGTGGTTCCTGTTTTTCTCGACGCACGACATTCACGTCCCGCGCATTCCGCATTCGCGCTTCGTGGGCAAGAGCGGACAGGGTCCCCGGGGCGATGCCATGGTCCAGGCGGATTGGTGCGTCGGGCAGCTTCTCGATTACCTCGACAAGAACGGGCTTGCCGGGAACACCCTCGTGATCTTCGGCTCCGACAACGGCCCGGTGCTCGATGACGGGTACAAGGACGACGCCAACGAAAAGCTGGGCGATCACGATCCCAACGGCCCGTGGCGCGCCGGGAAGTATTCCCTCTTCGAGGGCGGGACCCGGACGCCGTTTCTCGTCCGGTGGCCGGCGAAAGTGAAGGGCGGGCAGGTGTCCGATGCCCTCTTCGGGCAGATTGACCTCGCCCGCAGCTTCGCGGCGCTCACCAACGTCGACGTTCCATCCGGCGCCCTGCCGGACTCCCGCAACGAACTCGACACGCTTCTCGGCGAGGACCCGACCGGCCGCCCGCACCTCGTGCACGAGGCCAAGGCGCTTTCCCTGCGACTCGGAAAATGGAAGTTCGTCCCGCCGGGGAAGACGAAGGAGCACCTCGGCCCGTGGGAGATGACCGCCGTCAAGGCGCCCGGCGCGCTCTACGACACCGGCGCCGACCGCGGCGAGCAGAAGAACCTCGCCGCCGCCAAGCCGGAGAAGCTCGAGGAGCTCAAGGCCCTGCTCCAGAAGATCCGGAACGAGCCGGACAGCTTCTAGGGGCGGCGCTCCGCCCTCCAAAGGCTTTTAAACCAAAGGCCCGTCCTCAAAATCGCGCCGGTCCATGGCCCGTCGATCGACGGTCAAGATCCGGCTTTCGGCAGGCGGGGCGCCTGCCCTACATTGCTGCCATGCGTTCCGGTGATCGATTCAGAACGGCTCTTCTCTGCATTCTCCTGGGTTCATCGGCCTCCGCCGACCAACCCAATGTCGTCCTCCTCGTGGCCGACGACCTCGGCTACGGGGAACTTTCCTGCCAGCGTCCGGGGACCGACATTCCCACCCCCCACATCGATTCCATCGCGAAGGACGGGGTGCGCTTCACGCAGGGTTACGTCACGGCCCCGAACTGCTCGCCGTCGCGCGCCGGGCTCCTCACGGGCCGCATCCCGACCCGCTTCGGGTACGAGTTCAACCCGACCGGGGCGAAGAACGAGAACCCGGACTTCGGACTGCCGGCGGACGAGAAGACCATGGCGGAGTTGCTTCACGACGCCGGCTACACCACCGCCCTCGTGGGCAAGTGGCACCTCGGCGGCACCGCCCCCTACCACCCGCACCGGCGCGGATTCGACGAGTTCTTCGGCTTCACCCACGAGGGCCACTACTTCGTCCCGCCGCCCTACGACGGGGTCACCACCATGCTGCGGCGCAAAGCGCTCCCGGGCGGATCCGAGGGGCGCTGGACGAGCGCCGACGGCCGCATGGTTTACGGGACCCACATGGGCACCGACGAGCCGCACTACGACGCCGACAACCCGATCGTGCGCATGAGCCAGCCGGTGAACGAGCCGGCCTACCTGACGGATGCCTTCACGCGCGAGGCCCTCGACTTCATCTCGCGCTGCCACGACCGGCCCTTCTTCCTCTACCTCGCCTACAATGCGGTCCACAGCCCGCTGCAGGGGGCCGATGCCTACATGGAAAAGTTCGCGCACCTCGACGACATCCACCGCCGCATCTTCGCCGCCATGCTGGCCAACCTCGACGACTCGGTGGGGGCCGTCCTCGGGAAGCTCGAGGAGCTGGAACTCACCGACGACACCCTGGTCGTCTTCCTGAGCGACAACGGCGGGCCGACGCGCGAGCTGACCTCCAGCAACGCCCCGCTGCGCGGCGGGAAGGGCACCATGTACGAGGGCGGCCTGCGGGTCCCCTTCATGATGCGCTGGCCCGGGAAAATCGCGGCGGGATCGGTTTGCGAGCAGCCCGTCAGCTCGCTCGATCTCCTCCCCACCGCCCTCGCTGCGGCCGGGGCGGATATTCCGGATCATCTCGACGGCGTGGACCTCGCTCCCGTGCTGGCCGGCGGGAAGGACCTCCCCACGCGCACCTTCTACTGGCGCCAGGGATTCAAGACCGCCCTCCGCCACGGCGACTGGAAGCTGGTCAACATGAACCGCAAGCAGCCGCGGTGGGAGCTTTACAACCTCGCCACCGACCTCTCCGAGGAGACGAACCTCGCCGAGGGAAAAGCCGACGACCTCGAGGAATTGAAAGCGCTCTGGCAGAAGCTCGACGCCGGGATGAGCGCGCCTCGCTTCCGGTGACCGGGGCGGCGGAAGCCATCCGCCGGCCCATATTCTTCCGGGGAGCGGCGCCGGCGCGATTCCCCGCGGCGGACATGGGATGAAATACCCGGCCCCGCGAACGAGTAACCTGCCAGAACGCCCATCTGCGTCCGGGTCTCATCTCTCCGGGCGAGAAGCGTGAACCGCTCCGCCACGTTCTCTGCCATGCGCCTCTTCCTGATATTCCTCCTCGCCGCCTCGTGCGCCTGCGCCAAGAAGCCCAACATCGTCGTGGTCTTCATCGACGACATGGGCTGGGGGGACTTCTCGTGCTTCGGCAACACCACCGCCGAGACCGACCACATCGACCGCCTCGCGGAGGAGGGGCTGCGCTTCCACCACTTCTACGTGAACTCGCCGATCTGTTCGCCGTCGCGGACCGCCCTGACCACCGGGCAGTACCCGCAGCGATGGCGGATCACCTCCTACCTGTCGAACCGCAAGCACAACCGGCAGCGCGGGGTGGCGCAGTGGCTCGACCCGAAGGCCCCCACCCTGCCGCGGATCCTGCAGATGAACGGCTACGCCACCGGGCACTTCGGCAAGTGGCACATGGGCGGGCAGCGCGACGTCGGCGACGCCCCGCTCATCACGGAGTACGGGTTCGACGAGTCGCTGACGAATTTCGAGGGGCTCGGCGACCGGGTCCTTGCCCTGAAACACACGCCGGACGGCGGGGAACCGAAGAAGCACGTCCTGGGGTCCGACACCCTGGGCCGCGGGATCCTGCACTGGGTCGATCGCCCCCTGGTCACCGAGGCCTTTGTCACCGACGCCCTCGAGTTCATCGGCGGGGCCCGCAGGGCCGGGAAGCCGTTCTACATCAACCTCTGGCCGGACGACGTGCACACCCCGGTGGTTCCCCCCCTCGACAAGTGGGGCGACGGGAAGCCGCGCACCCTCTACAACGCCGTGCTCGAAACCATGGACGAGCAGCTCGGGGTCCTCTTCGACAGGATCCGCAACGACGAGGCGCTTCGCGACAACACCCTGGTCGTGGTTTGCTCCGACAACGGTCCGGAGGTCGGCTACGGGCTGCCGGGCCCCTTCCGCGGCGCGAAGGCGACCCTCTTCGAAGCCGGGGTGCGCTCCCCGCTGGTGGTGTGGGGGCCGGGGCTCATCCCGGAGGACCGGGCCGGCAGGGTCAACACGACCTCGGCCTTCTCGGCCATGGACCTCGTCCCGTCGCTGCTGGCCATCGCGGAAGTGCAGCCCCCGGAGGGGGTGCGATTCGACGGCGAGAACCTCGCCGGCACGCTCCTCGGAAAGTCGGAGGCGGGCCGCGAAGCGCCGCTTTTTTTCCGGCGCCCGCCGGACCGGGAGAACTTCCGCCACTTCAAGGGGCTCCCCGACCTCGCGGTCCGCGACGGGAAGTGGAAGTTCTACGTCGAGTACGACCGCAGCCGTCCCCGCCTCTACGACCTCGCCGCGGACCAGGGCGAAGCGACCAACCTCGCCGCGGAGCACCCGGAGGTCGTGGCCCGGCTCACCAAGGCGGTCTTCGCATGGAACGCCGGCATGCCGGCCGACGCCGGAAGCAAGTAGCATGACCGGCCCGAGCATGACCACATTTCCGGAGCTTGCCGCCCCTCGCCCGGGCCGCTACACATCCCCTCCCGACACGCTCATCATGAAACCGATCCTGATCCTCGCCGCCCTGGCCACCCTGGCCGCCTCCGCCATGGCGGCCGACCGCCCCAACATCGTCTTCCTCTTCTCCGACGACCACGCCTGCAATGCCATTTCGGCGTACCCCGGCGGGCTGTTCGACGAGATCGCGCCGACGCCCAACATCGACCGGATCGCGAAGGACGGCCTCCTCTTCGAGAACTCGTTCTGCGCCAACTCGATCTGCGGCCCGTCGCGGGCCTGCATCCTGACCGGAAAGCACAGCCACATGAACGGCTTTCTCGACAACAACTCGTCGCATTTCGACGGCCTCCAGCAGACCTTTCCCCAGCTTCTCG
>JABDMC010000055.1 GCA_013001695.1 Akkermansiaceae bacterium | reverse complement strand
CGCCGGGACGTGGTCCGGGATGCCGGCCCGCAGGGCGATGATGCGCGCCACGTTGGCCGAGTCCGGCGGCTGGCCGACGCATCCGACGATGACCTCCGAGATCTCGCCGGGGTCGACGCCGGTTTCGGCGAGGAGCGAGACGAGGGCATGCCGCCCGAGGTCGGCCGCGGTGAGGGGCGCAAGCTCGGTGCCCATCTTGGAGAAGGGGGTGCGGGTGGCGGCGAGGATCTGCATGGCGGGGGGTTACTGGTTGGTGCTGTCTTCGACGGTTTCGGGTTCGCCGGCCTTCGGGCGGTGATCGACGAGCTTCTCCTCCTTGAGTTCCTTTCCGACGCCCTGCAGGACGCGCATCTCGTCCCACGAGTGGAAGATGATGTCGTTCGGGCTGAGTTCGGTCGAGTGGCGGAGGTTGTCGCGGATGCGGTCGGCGAGGCCGTCGGACGGATGCCCGTCCAGCGGCACGACGTGCACCAGGATCTCGTCGGTCTCGAGCGGGTCGTCGTTGTGCTTGCGGATCTCGATCTGCCAGGCGCCGAGGCCGTCGGTGTCGTCGAGGACGTGCTCGAGGGCCGAGAAGTCGACGAGGGTTCCCTTGAGCTTCCCGATGTTGAGGCGCTTGATGTCGGAGACGCGCGAGATCTTGCCGACGAGGCGCGGGCAGGTCCGCCCGCAGTGGGGGCACGGTTCGTGGGTGAGCCCCCCGTCGATGAGATCCCCGGTGCGGTAGCGCAGGACGACCGACCCGCGGGCGTCCAGCGGGGTGAAGGTGATCTCGCCGGGCTGCCCGTCCGGGACGCGCTCCCCGGTCTCCGGGTCGATGATCTCGATGAAGGCGAAGTCCGGGTAGATGTGGAAGCCGGACGGTTCTTCCCCGGGCGGCGGGACGCACTCGGTCCACGCCATCTTGGCCTCCGTGAACCCGTAGGTGCTGACGATCTCGACCTGCTGCGACCCGAGGTCGGCGCAGAGCGACTGCAGTTTCCGGCGCATCCCGAGGGGGACCTTCTCCCCCCCGAGGACGACGCGCTTCAGGTTCGTCCAGCGCAGGTTCTCGGAGGCGGCGTGCTGGGTGAGGTGGTACAGGAACGTCGGCATCCCGATGATGGCGTCGGGGTTGATCTTGCTGATGAGACGGGCGTTGCCGTCGGTGCCCATGACCTTGCCGCCGCCGGTGGACAGCATGAAGGTGTTGAAACCGAGCCCGGCGTAGTGGGCCTGCCAGAAGGCGAGGTGCGGCGCGAAGGGGAAGGCGTTGATGTGCCGGAAGGACGGGTCGCTCCGGGCGATCTCCATGAGCCGGATGCCGCCCGCCTCGAGGTTGGCGAGATCGTGCTTGGTGTAGAGGAACGGGACCGGATCGGACGAGCGCCCGGTGGTGCTGGTCATGAGGACCGGGCGCAGTTCCTCCTGCAGGACGCGCTTGGTGCCCTTCGGCCCGTGCCGCAGGACCTTCAGCAGGGTGCCGGGCTGCTTCTTGAGGACCTCCTCGTCCGGGATGATGACGAAATCGCGCGTCTCCCCGAGATTCCGCTTGGAGGTGAAGGGGATCTTGACGAGGTCGTCGGTGCTCTTGATGTCGCGCGGGTCGATGCCGTTGTCCTCGAACAAGCGGCGGTAGTAGGCCGCGAACGGCACGACGCGGTCGCGCAGGAAGCGGCTCAGGCGCTTCGACTGCCGGTGGAGAAGCTCATCATGCGACGTTTTCTCCCACCATGGGTTGTTGGGCGGGTTCATTGGTTCTTGGGGGTCGTTGGTTCAGCATCGTCTTGATCGTGTCGATCTGCGCGGCGGCGGCGGCGCGGCCGGCCTCGATGTAGTGCGCGAAATTCGAATAGTCGTGCCACAGCCCGGGGAGTTCGAAGCGCGGGTGGAGGCACAGGTCGGCGTTCTTGGTGGACTCCTGCGCGATGCGGAGCTGGGCGGCCTTGATCGACTTCCGGAGGGTGTCGATGACGTTGCCGTGGGCGGCGAGGTTGATGGACCGGTTGAGGCCGCGGCCGAGGCGTTTCCACGGGCTGGGCGGGGCCGGCGGGGGCTCGTCCTCGTGGGCGCTGGTGTCGACCTGCTGCAGGGTGGGCAGGACGTTCACCCCGATGACGACATCGACGTCGGTGAACTTCCGGAGGGATCCGACCGGGAGGGGGTCGACCACGCCGCCGTCGCAGCAGCGGTGACCGTCGAGCATGACCGGGGCGACGATGCCGGGCATGGCGCAGGAGGCGTGCACGGCGTCGGCCACCACGCCGCGGCGCAGGACGAGGCGCTCCTTGGTGTCGAGGTCGAAGGTGACGATGAGGAGGCGCCGGGCGAGGTCCTCGAAGCGGGTCTCGCCGATGGATTCCATGAGGTGGCGCTTGGCGCGTTCCCCGCGGAAAAGGCCGGTGAGCGGGGGGATGATGGGGTCCGCGAGCTTGCGGAGCTGCTTGCGGTCATGCATCTCCTCGGCGAGCTCCTGGAGGTCGGGGCCGGAGTAGCCGCAGGCCCAGAGGGCGCCGACGTAGGATCCCATGGAGGAGCCGGAGATGGCGTCGATCTCGATGCCGTGCTCCTCGAAGACCTGGAGGACGCCGACGTGGGCGAGGCCCTTGGCGCCGCCGGCGGAGAGCGCCAGCCCGAGCTTCAGGTGCGGGATTTTGTCAAGCGAGGCCCGGTCATGACGCTCGTGGTGCGCCTTGCGGCGTGCGAAGAGAGATCTGAGTGACCACGGCATTGGAATGAGGGTTTCCCAATGCGACGATTGGGCCATGTAACTTATTCGCAATCCGTGATAGATTCAATGATATTCCGGCCTGAATTTGTATTGCAGATGCCGCTTTTCAAGGGGTCATTGGCGCGTAAAGTCCCCCGCGTATGGCGAAGGCACCGGTAGTATTGATCATTCGCGACGGCTGGGGGGTGAACCCGGGCGGGGCGGCGACTGCGGAAAAGGACGGGAACGCCGTGGAGCTGGCGAAAACGCCGTTTCACGACGAGTTGTTAGACAACTATCCGAAGGGGTTCGTGAGCTGCAGCGGGCTGGACGTGGGGCTTCCGGACGGGCAGATGGGCAATTCGGAGGTGGGGCACATGAACCTCGGGGCGGGGCGGGTTGTGTACCAGGATCTGACGCGCATTAACAAGGTCATTGCGGAGGGGGAGCTGGGGTCCATCGAGGTGCTCAAGGAGGCCTTTGCCAAGGCCGGGGACACCCGGTTGCACCTCATCGGGCTGGTCTCGGACGGCGGGGTGCACAGCCACCAGGACCACCTTGTGGCGCTGGCTGGCGCGGCCCGGGAGGCGGGGGTGGGCGACATCATGGTGCACGCCATCACGGACGGCCGCGACACCTCGCCGACCGGCGGGGAAGGATACCTGAGCGAGGTCGAGGACGGGCTGGCGAATTACGGGGCGAAGATCGCGACGGTGGTCGGGCGCTACTATGCGATGGACCGGGACAAGCGGTGGGACCGGACGAAGCTGGCGTGGGACGCCATCGTGCACGGCGTCGGCGAGGCCCAGGAGGTCCTCGCGAGCGAGGCGGTGGCGCAAAAATACGAGGAGTCGAAGACGGACGAGTTCCTGCCGGCGATGGTGTTCGCCGAGGCGGGGAAGCAGCGGGTCCGCGACGGGGACGTGGTGCTCTTCTTCAACTTCCGGGCCGACCGCGCCCGGCAGTTGTCGGATGCGTTCCTGCGCGCCGACTTCGACGGATTCGACACCGGCGGTCGGCCCGACGTGCACTTCGTGACGCTCACCGAGTACGACGAGACCTACGACTGCCCGGTGGCGTTTCCGCCGGAGACGCTGGCCCACGTCCTCGGGGAGGTCGTGTCGTCGGCCGGGAAGAACCAGCTCCGCATCGCGGAGACCGAGAAGTACCCCCACGTGACCTACTTCTTCAACGGCGGGGTCGAGAAGCAGTTCGAGGGGGAAGACCGGGTGATCATCCCGTCCCCGCAGGACGTGCCGACCTACGATTACAAGCCGGAGATGAGCGCGGAAGAGGTGACCCGCACCGTGGTGGAGAAGCTCGAGGACTATGACCTCGTCATCCTGAACTTCGCCAACCCGGACATGGTGGGGCACACCGGGGTGGTGGAAGCCGCCATCAAGGCGGTGGAAACCATCGACGACAGCGTGCGCCAGGTGGTCGAGGAGGCCCTGCGGCTCGGCGGCAAGCTCCTCATCACCGCCGACCACGGGAACTGCGAGTTCATGCGGAACGCGGACGGGTCGCCCCACACGGCCCACACGACCAACCTCGTGCACGCCATCTACGTGGCGGAGGACGCCAAGGGGAAGACGGTCCGCGACGGGAAGCTGGCCGACGTGGCCCCGACGCTGCTGGCCATGCTCGGCCTCGAGCAACCCGGCGAGATGACCGGGAAGAGCCTCGTGGCGTGAAGCGCCTCCTTCCGGAGGAGGCGCGGGCCGGCGGCCGTGATCGCCGGGGGGGGACTCAGTTCTTCTGGCCGGTCCCGGGGAGGAAGCGGTAGTAGACCTCGAGCATGAGGGTGCAGAGGGCGGTGCGATAGACGGCGGTGTTGGGGCCGTGACCGCCGCCGGCGGGGGCGCCCCAGGATCCATCCTCCTGCTGGTTGTCGAGGAGTTCGTCGCGGACCATCTTGTTGTACTTCGCCCACGCTTCGCCGTCGTGGTTGATCATGGCCTGGCTGACGTAGTAGTGCTCGTAGAGGTTGGCGGGGCCGGCCTTCCAGTCGAACTTGCAGTTCTCGTCCATGTAGCGGATGCCCTTGCGGGCGCTGGAGTTCGCGGACCCCTTGTGCTGCTGGAGGCAGAGGGCGCCGGCGCCGGTGAGGGTGTAGTGGCCATTGGCGCCGCCGACCGGCTTCTTGTTCGTGGTGTACCCGAAGCCGCCGTTGGAATCCTGGCAGTCGCGGATGTAATTCAGACCGTTGAGGATGGTCGAGCGCATGTTGCGGAACTCGAGCCCGGTGTGGTTGCCGGCCTTGAGGGCCTGCATCTGCCAGGCGGTCACGGAGAGGTCTCCGCCACGGGGGCCGTCCTCGTCGTAGTTGTAGTCCCAGCCGCCCGACTTGTGCTGGTTGCTGATGATCCACTGGACGGAGTCCTGGCAGGCCTTTTCGAGATTGGGGATGTTGATGCTGAGCTGGCTGCAGAAGGTGTAGGCTTCGGCGAGGGCGTAGGCGCCGATGGCGTGCTCGTAGGACCAGTGCTTGTTCTGCAGGTCGAGGCTGAGCTTCCCGTTGTTCTTCATGGCGACGTCGGTCAGGAAAACGATCGAGTCGGTGACGGTCTGGCCGAACTCGGCGGAGAGGGGCGTCTCGCAATGTCCGAGGTAGGCGAGGAGGACGAGCCCGGTCATGGCGACCTTGTGGTTGGTGTCCCAGCTGCCGTCCTTGTTCTGGTTCTTCTGGAAGAATCGCAGCGCGGCCATGACGGCCTCCTCGCACCTGGGATTGCCGCCGTTGGCCTCGAGGCGCGCCATCCGGTCGGCGGCCGAGCAGCGCTTGCGCATGGTCTCGGGGATGGTGCCGAAGTCGCCGCCGGGGCCGTCGCCGCCGGTGCCCCATCCCGCGCCGAAGTCGTCGCCGCTCCCGAACTCCGCGGCGGGGTCGGGGACGTGGATTTCCGGGACCGGGATGGCGGTCGGGCTGGGCGTGCTGGACGCGATGACCTTGGCCATGGACGACGAGGGGGCGGACGGCTTGCGCTGGATCTGGTCGGTGATCTGCTTCTGCTCGATTTGGTCGTCCTCATCGAGCGGGGCGTTGTAGGTCACGATGGTGGGCGACTCGAAGAGGAGCGCCTTGAGGGCGAAGAAGGAGAGGATGAGGGCCGCGAGGATCACGACGAGGATGCTGATGACGATGCTGGAGATCGTGGAGTTGCGCTTCTGGGCGTGGAGCCGGGCTTCGGCTTCGGGGCTCAATTGGGCGTGGAGGCTCATTTTTGCGGGTTGGGTATGGATTGTCCGGGGGTGGTCGGACCGGGAACGGGAAGATCGCGGGCAACCATCCGGCGCCGTCGATGGTGCAACGTCCCAGGATCCCCCGGGCTTAGGGGAAATTTTCGGCGGTCGGACGGCGGGAATCCGCGGGGTGGTCCCGGGGCTGGGGTGGGGGATGAAGGCGCGCGGAACGCCGGGCACCCGGGCCATGCGGGGACGGGTTTCATGGCACAATTAACAGCCGGCCGGCCGCGGCGGCCAGGGGGGCGCCCCGCCCTTGCCGGGAAGGAGTGCCTCTGGCAGGAAGGGGCATGGGAATTCGAGCAGGTGTCGCCGGGGCGGGGTCCATGGGCCGGAATCACGCCCGGATCTACGGGGCCCTCGAGGGGGTCGAGCTGGTGGCGGTCTTCGACCAGGACCCGTCCCGGGCGGAGGCGGTCTGCGCGGAATTCGGCGGGGAGCCGGTGGCGACCCTCGAGGATCTCGCCGCGCAGTGCGATGCGGTGAGCGTGGCGGTCCCGACCGAGGCGCACGCCCCGGTCGGCGGGGCGCTGCTCCGGAACGGGGTCCACATCCTGGTGGAGAAACCGATCGCCTCGACGGAGGCGGACGCCGAGGCGCTGGTGCGTCTCGCCGGCGAGACCGGGCGGATCCTGCAGGTCGGGCACATCGAACGCTTCAACCCGGTCCTGCGGGAACTGGAGGAACGCCTGACGCACCCGCGCTTCATCGAGGCGCACCGGCTCTCGCCGTTTCCGAACCGGAGCCTCGACATCGGGGTGGTGCTCGATCTCATGATCCACGACCTCGAGGTCATCCTGCACCTGGTGCGGTCTCCCATCGCGCGGATCGATGCGGTGGGGGTGCCGGTCCTGACCAAGCACGAGGACATCGCCAACGCGCGCCTGCAGTTCGAGAGCGGGTGCGTCGCGAACGTCACGGCGAGCCGCATCAGTCCCGAACGCATGCGCAAGATCCGCGTGTTCCAGGAAGATTGCTACCTGTCACTCGACTACCAGGAACAGGACGGGAAGATGTATTTCCGGGACGGGGCCGCGATCGGGAAGAAGGAGGTCGAGGTCGAGAAGGGCGAGCCGCTGAAGCTCGAGCTGCAGGCCTTCGTCGAGGCGGTGACCGGCCGGAGCGCGCCGGCCGTGACGGCCCAGCAGGGGGCGGCGGCCCTGGAGGTCGCCCTCGAGATCACGCGGCTGATTCATGCCGCCGCCCCGGCGTAGGGGACGATCCGGGCTGGGAGCGCGGACGGCCCGTCCGCAACTCGGATGATCCCGCGGCCGCAGGCCGGACGCCGCGGCGTTCGTGTCGACGCACTGCCGCAGGCTGCTGAGGATTCGGCCCGTCCAGATTCGGGGGCACCGCGCCGACCGGAAAAAGCTCTCTCAAGTCGCCTCGGTTTTCCGGGGGGCAGGTGCCGTGTGGTCCCCCAGGGTCTGCTACGGGGTGGGGACGGCTTCCTTGCCAGCCTCGTCGGGGACGGCGGGGTCCGGTTCGCTGGCGACCCGTTCGTAGTGCGCGATGATGCGGTCCCGGGCGGGATGCTCGATGAGGCCGGCCTGCGAGAGGGCGGCGGCGAGGTTCTTGGCCTGGGCGATGCCGAACTCGTCGGTCTTCCCGTCGCGCAACCCGGGCGGGCTGATGACGAGATTGGGGATGATCTTCTCGGCGCCGGGGCTGGCGGCGGGGTCGATGATGTAGCGGATGCGGACCGATTCGCCGGCGTCCGGGCCGGCGCCGATCTGGGGTGCCTGGCCTTCGGCGAGGGCCTTGCGGCTGATGGTGTCGGAGAAGACGTCGAGGCGCTTGCAGTTGTCGTAGTTGCGGAGGAAGGCGGAGCGGATGAGACGCTCGCGGGGGT
>JABDMC010000371.1 GCA_013001695.1 Akkermansiaceae bacterium | reverse complement strand
CGGGACAATCCGAACGTGCGTCTGGCTGGTGAAGTCATACCCCCGGCTTGCCCGGGGTGGGGTGTGGTGCTTTCGGGAGGATGAAAACCCCTGCCGAGGAACGAGGCCGAGGTTTGAATGTCCTGTTCCTTTTAAGGAACGTTCTGAACCGGGGTTTCCGGAGGAGGAAACCCGAGACCACATGGTCTGAGCGGAGCGAAGACAATGCGGGCCCCTTTTAAGGGGCGCTCCATGGCCCCGAGCGGTCCGCCTGAGGCGGAGAGGGAATCCCGCATGGTCCCGCGGCCGCGGGACCATCCGAACGTGCGGGCGGGCCATCAGCGGGGCAGGGCGGGTTTGCGAATCTACCGGCGGGAGCGCGCCGCGGGGGGGACGATCCACGGGTCGTTTGGTGAGACGATGCGGCGGCCGTCGGGCGCGCGGCGTTCGCGGACTTCGGGGGGGACCTGGCCGGCGGGGTGGATCTCGCCGGGGAGGGATGGGGGGCCGTATTCCACCGTGACGGGGGTCCCGACCCTGACGGCCTCGAAGAGCTGCGGGGCGAACGGCTTGGGGAGGCGGATGCACCCGTGGGAGGCGGGTGCCCCCGGGCGCGGAATGGTGCCGGCGTGCATCCCGATGCCGTAGGAGGTCAGGCGCATCCAGTACGGCATGGGCGCCGGAACGTAGCGGGCGCCGGGCGGAACCCGGTCCCCCGGGCTGGCGTCGTGGTCGATCGTTTCGCCGTATTCGTTTTCGATCCAACCGTAACGATTGGAGTGCTTGTCGACGATTTTTTCGGTGATCCTGTAATTGCCGGCGGGGGTGTTGAATCCCTCGCGGCCGGTGGCGACGTAGGACCAGCCGATGGGGCGGCCGCCGCGCGAGTAGTAGGCGCGCTGGGCGGACAGGTTGATGAGGATCCGGACCTCGCCGGGGCCGCCGTCGTCATACCACTCGTAGAGCGGCCGCTCGGCCCGGATCGGCTCGGGGGGCGACTCGGTGACCGGCGGAGCCGGGACGCAGCCGATGAAAAGGAAGGCACAAGCCGCGCAAAGCGCACGGAGCGATACTGGAAAGCCCGGGGGGGTCATGGGTCGGGGGTTGGGCGGCGCGGGTCCGCGACCGGCATGATGAAAGGGGACCCCCGGCGGTGCAAGGGATTACCGCCCGGGCAGCAATATATGCGCAACCGCGAATGATCGGCGGATTGGCTGCGTATGATGGGGGCCCGGCGGGATGCACGCCGGGTCATCCGGCCCAAGCCGGGTGCCCAGTTGATGATGAGAGACGCGATATTACGAATCACGGCGGCCTGTGGCGTGGCGGCGGCAGTGGCGGCCCCGGCGGGAGGAGGCGACTGGCCGGAATGGGGCGGGGGACCGGCGAAGAACATGGTGTCGGGCGAGACCGGGCTGCCGGTGGAGTTTTCCTCCGGGGAGTTGCTCGGGGATTCGAACGACATCGACCCGGGCACGGCGAAGAACTGCCGGTGGGTGGTGACCCTCGGATCGGAGTCCTACGGCACCCCGACGATTGCGGAGGGGCTGGTGCTGGTGGGGACCAACAACGAGTCGCCCCGCAACGAGGGCATCCTCGGGGATCGCGGGATCCTGATGGCCTTCGACGAGAAGACCGGGGCGTTCCGCTGGCAACTGGCCGTGCCGAAGCTGCCGGAGGGCGAGGATCTCGACTGGGGGCACGTCGGGATCTGCTCCTCGGCGCTGATGCACGGGGGCTTCGGCTACATTCTCACCAACCGGGGGGAAGTGGCCTGTCTCGATCTCGACGGACTCGCGGACGGCAACGAGGGGATGACCGGGGAAGGGAAGTACATGGCGGGGCCCGACGGGAAGGCCGTGGCGCCCGGCCCCACCGATGCCGACATCGTGTGGGTCTATGACATGCGGAGCGAGCTCGGGGTGGTGCCGCACAACATCACGAGCAGCTCGGCGGCCATGCTCGACGGGAGGATTTTCACCTCGACCTCGAACGGGGTCGACGGCCAGCACGAGAAGATGGTGGCGCCGGAAGCGCCGTGCCTGATCGCGCTCGACGCGAAGTCGGGGAAGTTGGCCGGACAGGAAGCGGCGGGGATCGGGGCGCGGACCTTCCACTGCAACTGGTCGTCGCCGTCCCTGGGGACGTGCAAGGGGAAAGCGGCGGTGTTCTTCGGCGGCGGCGACGGGTTCCTCTACGCCTTCGGCGCCAGCGCCGGGGAGGACGGGGTGCTGCCGGAACTCTGGCGCTACGATGCCAACCCGAAGGAATACCGCACCGAGGATGACGGGTCGGCGCGCGAGTACGGCACCCACAAGGGGCCGAGCGAGATCATCGGCACGCCGGTGTTCGCGGATGGCAAGGTCTACGTCACGATCGGGCAGGATCCCGAGAGCGGGGACGGCGTGGGCATGCTGAGTTGCGTGGATGCCGGGACGGGCAAGCCCCTCTGGACGTTCCGGGAGATCAGCCGCTCGCTTTCGACCCCCGCGGTGGTGGACGGGCTGGTCTACGTCGCGGACTTCGCCGGCCAGATTCACTGCCTCGACGCCGCCAGCGGCGAGGTCCAGTGGGGCCACGACACCCTGAGCCGCATCTGGGGGTCGACCCTCGTGGCGGATGGGAAGATCTACATCGGGACCGAGGACGGGGAGGTCATTATCCTGAAGACCGGGCGGGAGTTGAAGGAACTCGGCACGGTGGGATTCGATGCGCCGGTGTATTCCAGCCCGGTGGCCGCCAACGGCACGCTCTACGTCCAGACCCAGACGCATCTTTACGCGTTCGAGAAGAAGTAGAGGTGGGGGCGATCCGGGAGGATCCCGGAGGGATCCCAGCGCGTAGCGCGGGGTCGAGGCCGGAGGCCGATACCCCGGGAATCGGAAGGACGAGTTGATCCGATCCCGGAGGGATCGCGGAGGCGGTAGATGGCGGATCGGCGGTTGCTGCGACCCCTGCCGGGGTCGGGACCCGTTCGGGACGCGGTTCCCCGGGGTATCGTCGGCCGCGGCGCGCCCTCTTCAATCCCGGGCTACGGGCTGCGACCCCTCCGGGATCGGGATCCTACTCTTTGATGCCGTAGAGGGCTTCCTTGGTGCGGATGATGAGCATCTCGCCGCTCGCGGCGGGGGATCCCATGCAGCCGGCGTCGAGCTGGTTCTCGGCGACCACCTTGAATTCGCGGGCGGCCTTGATGACGGTGGCCTTTCCCTCCTCGTCGAAGAGGTAGATGTTCCCGCCGGCGAGCAGCGGGGAGGCGGAAAAGTTGCCCCCGATGCGCTCCTTCCAGATCTCGTCGCCGGTCTTGGCGTCGAGGCAGGCCGCGATGCCGCCGTCGTCGACCATGAAGAGGAGGTCCCCGGAGAGCAGGACCGACGGCTTCGTCGGGACGACCCGGGTGTGCTTCCACTCCACGTGGGTGTCGGTGACATTGCCCTTGCCGTCGGCGCGCACCGCGAGGAGCGGGCCTTTCCCGAAGCCCATGGGCATGTAGACCAGGCCGTGCCCGGTGACCGGGCGGGTCGAGCCGGAATGCACCCCGGTCAATTCCACCCGCCAGACTTCCTTGCCGGTTTCCGGCTCGTAGGCGTAGAGGGCCATCGACCCCTGGCTGATGAGGAGGTCCCGGCCGCCGACCTTCATGATGACGGGGGTCGAGAAGGCCTTGCGCATGTCCCCTTCGCGCTTGGGCTTGCCAGTCTCCGGGTCGAGGTCCTTGTAATCGACGCTGCGGTCGGTACGCCAGACGGTCTTGCCGGTGTTCTTGTCCATGGCGACCACGAACTGGTGATCGCTGCCGTCGAAGTGGAGGATGAGGAGGTTCTTGTAGATGAACGGCGAGGACCCCGCGCCGCGGAAATGGTTGCACTCGAAGTCGGTCCGTTCCCAGAGGACCTCGCCGGTCTTCATGTCGAGGCAGCCGGTGAAGGGGGCGCCGAAGGTGACGTAGACGCGCCCCTCCTCGAGGGCCGCGGACGGTGAGGCGTAGGAATTGAACGGGTGGCAGTACTGCGGGGCGGGGTTCACGAAGAGCCTCTTCTCGTAGAGCTTCTTACCAGTGTCCCGGTGGACGCAGATGACGGACCCGCGGGTGCCCTCCGGGGGGGCGTTGGTCACCCAGATGCGGTCGCCCCACACCACCGGCGACGACCACGCCTTCCCCTTGATGGGGAGCTTCCAGGCGATGTTCTGCGACTCGCTCCACTCGGTGGGGAGCTTCCCGGCGTCGCTGTGACCCTGGTCGCCGGGGCCGCGGTAACTCGGCCAGTTGCCGGCCACCGCACCGGCGGCGGTGGCGGCGATGATGATAATACTGAGCCCTCGCATGCGCATCATACGATCCTCCCCCGCCGGCAACTTTCGGTCAAAGGCGAAATTGGGAGCGGCCCGGGGCGCGGCTAGGCGGCCCGGGCG
>JABDMC010000042.1 GCA_013001695.1 Akkermansiaceae bacterium | reverse complement strand
CTTCCACCGAGATCCGGTGTTCGGAGCGCGGGTTTTGCTGCGGGCGGGTGGGCATGGCTTCGGGGGTAGGGGGTGGGGGCTCAGGCTGCGCGGGGGGGAATCCGCCCGCGGCCCTTCTCCCCGGCCTGTTCCACGAAGAGGAGGTTCTGGCCGACCCGGACGATGGTCTCATCCCCCACCGGCTGCCCGTCGATGACGGCGGTGTTCTGGGGGCCGATCTCCAGGACATCGGCGTAGCGCTCGCGGATCTGCCCGACGGTGAGGCCGCCGACCGGAAGGGAGGTGGAATGCAGGCCGGAGTTGATCCGCACCGCGCCCCCCTGCTGGCCGGCGTCCGGGTCGTCGAAGATCCCGGGGCCGGCGGGGGATTGCGTGGTGTGCGTGGTGGTTCTGGTTTGCTCGTGCATGGTTCTGTGGGTTGGTTTTTCTGGTATTTTCTGTGGTTGGTCGGGCGGCGGGCCGCCCCGTGGAAATCATTCGCGGTCGAGATCGGGGCGCCTCGGGGGGCCGATCTCGCCCCGGGCGTTCACGAAGAGGAGCTGCTGGCCGCCCCGCACGACGGTCTCCTCCGCCGCCAGCCGCCCGTCGACGAGGCTCGGGCCGCCGGGGGGGATATCGCAGGCCATTCCAAAGCGCCGGCGGATCTCCCCGATGGTCAGTCCGGCAAGCGGAAGCGAGAGCGAGAAGAGCCCGGAGCGGAGCTGCACCTGGCGGTCCTCCCCGCCGCCGGCCCCCGGGATGCGGGGACCGGCCGGTGATGCGGGGGACGATGGGAAGTCGGGGGCGTTGGGCATGACGGTTGGCGGGGGTGGTGGTTAGCGGTTCTGCAGTTCCAGCGGGGAGACACCGGGCTGCGGCAGACGCCGCACGCTGGCGACCCGCACCGCGTCGGGAAGCTCGAGGAAGCGCGTGACGTTGTGCTCGTTGAGCTGCGCGGCAACGCTGCGGATCTGTGCGTCGAAGGCACGGGCGAGGCGCTCGAAGCTCAGGCCCCCGGCCTCGCGTCCCTCGCGCCTCTCATCGGCCGCGGCCTCGTTGCAGGCCTCCTTGACGCTGCGGCTCACGAGGTCGGCGTTCAGGAAGTCGCGCTTGTAGCGGACCTCCGGCGAGGCGGCGCCGGTGAAGTTGAGCTCTACCACCCCCGGGTCGGATCCGTTCGGGCTGAACAGGTAGGCGCAGAGTTCGTCGCGCAGGGCGCGCTCGTGGTCGGCTGCGGGGCGGGCCCCATTCCCGTTGGCAGCGGCCACCGGGCGGCCGGCGAGGTGCTTCTCGAGGACCGCCGCGAAGGCCCGGCGCTTGAGGGGACCGAAACTCACCACCTCCCCGCCGATGCGGCGCAGGAAGGCGGCGTCGACCTGCTCGACGACGTTGGTGGTGCCGATGAAGATCATGAGGTGGTCGCGCAGTTCGGGACGCCCCTGGTCGAGCCGCTGGAGCATCGTCGCCATGAGCCGGTCGTGCACTCCGTTCAGGTGCTGGCCGCGGTGGCGCCCGAGGGCGTCGAGTTCCTCCATCACGATCATCACGGGGATCGGCCACTCGCGTCCGTCGGGACCGGTGACCGTCTCGGCGGCCCGCTTCTCGATCTCGTCGTAGAACCGGTCGATATTGCGTTCCGCGACGCCCACGTAGGGATCGAGGATCTCGCTGGCGCGGAGCTTGAAGACGATGGGAGGCACATCCTCGACCGGGATGCCGGTGGCTTCGCTGAACGCTTCGTAAACGCCCCGCGTGATGCCGTAGATCGTCATGGTCTTGCCGGTCCCGGGCGGGCCGGTGAAGAGGAAGAAGCGGGACCGCGGGCACTTGTAGGCGCGCCGCAGATCGGGTTGCATCAGCTCGGTGCGGACGTGATCAATGACCTTGGTGATGACGAGCGGCGGGGCCCCCATGTCGCGTTCCGGCACGACGTCCGGCACCGGGGAGTTGTCGAGGAACCGGTAGTGGGAGATGCCATCCACCGGGGGGACGACGTCGAGGGCAAGAAAGAGGCGCGTCTGCACGACGAGGCTCGCGCCGGGCTCCACCGCGCCGGAATCGATGTGGTCGAGGAGCCGCTGGGAGGCGAGGAAGATGGCCCGCTCCTCGCCGCGGAGCGACACTTCGACCCGGCCATTGGGCAGGACCCGCTCGAGGCGGGCCTGGTCGCCGGTCCGGAGGTCGTCGATGGCGCGGCCCACCACCATTTTCCCCTGCCGGTCGAGGAGGACCCGGTGCCCGGCCTTGAGGGCCCTGGCCAGCTTTTCATCGGTCACCACCGGGTAGGCGGTGGTGCCGTCGTCGAGAAGGACCTGGGCGAGGATCGACGGTCCCCCGTCGTTGAGGATCCCGACGAAGTAGGCCGGGCGGTAGGGACCTTCCTCGAGGTCACGGATCTTCTGGCGCAGTTCTTCGATCTTCGACTTGTAGGCCTCCTCACCGTCGGCATTGGCGAGGAGGGCGATGATCTTCTTGCGGGCCGCCTTGGCGTCGGCGCTGGTGTCGCCGGCGATGGCGGACAGCATTTCGATGCGGTGCGGCGCGGGGAGTTTGTGGTCGCACAGGCTGGCGACAAAGCGGGCGATGTTCTTGTTATCAGGCATGGGTCTGTCCTTTCGGTGGTTGCGGTTGTTATCGGGACTGGGGGACGGAAATCGTGGGGTGGCCGCCGGGGGTGAAATCCGGCAGGACGAAGTAGTGGCGCTTGACGAGGCGGCCGTCGTGAAAGCCGAAGAGGCCGTGGACGTTATCGCCGCGGGCACTGAGCCCGAAGATCAGGCATTGTGCGTAGGGCGCGTGGGGGAAGTGCGTGCGCATCCACATGAGGTCGTCGGGGGACGGCTGCAGGTTGGTCGTCGAGCATTCCGGGAGCCGCGGGCACTCCTCGCAGGTCTGCCCCTCATTGGGCAGAAAGTTGTGGCCGTGGGCGTTGCCGACGAGGGCGGTGGCCGGTTCGGCCGTCTGGCGGGCGCGAATCACGGCGTCGATGCGCCGCCATGTCTCGCCGGTGAGTTCCAGGGTGACGAGGCTCGACTCCGCGCCGGTCATGGCGAAGGCGTCGGTGACGACGAGGAAGAACTCGCCGGATTCGGGGCAGGTGCCGAGCGATCCGGCCAGGAGCGCCCCGCTTTCGAAGCGGGGGTTCTCGACGGTCCCCTGGCGGGCGCACTGCTCGGCGCGGGCGAGGGCCTCCTCGGTGAAGAACACCGGAAAGGCCTCCGCGAGATCCTCGCCGTGGCGACGCGCCCGCTTGATGAGGGGCGCCACCGGGGTGCTGAGGTAATGGATCGCGGGGTGGTGGGCGATGACCTCGATGGCGGCCGCCTCCTCGGGGGGCGGCGGGGGGGGGGCCTCGCCGCTGGGCGGAGCGATCCCGAACAGGAAGAGTTCGCCGTTCCGCAAGCGGCCGGACTCGAGGAGCCGCTTCTCGGCGCGACGCGCCACGGCCTCGAAGGCGAGGATGGAAAAGTTGCACTCCATCGGTTCGCCGTGGCGGTCGGGATCGAAAGCCCGCAGGCTGAGGCCCGTGAACCGCTCGCTGCGCTCCGATGGCACGAGGACGAGCCGCACGTCGAGGTCGGCGAGGGTGCGGTCCGGGCGGCTCCGGCGCATGCAGAATTCGAGGTTCGCGTGCGAAGCGAGAAGGGCGAGATCGGAAGCGCGGACCGGCTCGCGCGCGAGGACGGCCCCCCCTCCTTCCGGTTCGAGGAAGACCTCGATCTCGGGTTGGTCGAGCGTTCCGCACGGCCGGGCCGGCGGTCGGGTGGCGGTGGTGGTGGTCATGGTTGTTGGTGAGGGTGGGGGCCGGCGGACATCGAGTCCGCCGACCCCTGCGTGTTGGGGTTCTCTCGCCATCAAGCACCCGCACCGAGATGGGTGCGGGGCGTCATGACGACCTTGGCTTTCGCGCCAGCACCGAGCTGGCGGCCGATCGGGGCCGCTTCGTCAAGAAGTGCCCCGGTGTTGTTGTTGCGGATCGCCCAGGGGGTATCGGTCGGGAGGTTCATCCCGTCCGCGAGGGCGCGTGCCAGCGTGCCGGCTGGAGTGGAACGATCCACTCCGCGTGCCGAGGCGGATCGCTTGCCCGTCACGTCGGCTGCTTCGATATCGAGCAGACCAAGTGACGAGTCGGCGTTCGGCTCGGACTGGTTTTCGTTGTTGGTAACCATGGTTTCGATTTGGTTGTGGTTTCTTGTCTGGGAAGGCCCGTCAGGCGGGCCCGTGGCATTGGAAGAGTTCGGTGTCGGCCTCGGGATCGAGGAGGAGCTCGGCGGTCTCGACGACCGCCCCGGTGAGCCAGCGCAGCGAGGCCAGGGCCGCCGGGAGGAGGAACGGTGCGGCCGCGGCGGGCATCCCGGTGAGGTCGACTTCCGCGATGGCGCGGTCGTCCGGAGTCATCGCGCAGCGGACCAGTTGCCAGCGGTCCTGGGAGTCGCGCAGCAGGGCGCCGAGCCACGCAGCACGCCGTTCGGGGAGGGTCGCGGGGACCGGACCCGCCAGCGGCACGCGCAGCGCAAAGCGGCGCTCCGCGCGGACCACCTTGATCTGGCGGAGGATCGACCCGCACCGGATGGTGAGCCCGGTTTCGCCGGCGGCCTCCGCGACGGAGGCCTCGGATGGTGCCGCCCACCCGGCCGGGACTTCACCGGCGAGGGAGGTGAGAGCCCACCGGAGGCACGCTTCGAAGGGCCCGGCCTCGTCGCGGGTCTCGTTGATGACGCCGTCGTCGATGAGGTTCGCGTTGATGACGTCGTCATCGAGCCCGGCGCGATCCGCCACCGAAATGGCGGGGATCGGAAAGGCGAGGCGCCGCGCCGGGCCGGACCCGTGGAGCTTCCACAATCCGGGGCGCTCCGGGGCCGGGCGGGCCGCATCGGCTTCGCCGGCCGGCAGGGTGAGCTGCCACCCCGCGCCGCTCCGCTGCAGGATCATCCTGCCGCGCTGGTAGCCGCCCCGCTTGCGGGATTTGAAGCCGTGGCGCGGCGCCACTGCGGCGGGCGAGCCGTTGGCAGCCGGGTCTGTCAGGGTGGCGGTCATCGGGTGGCGGCGGCGGGAGTTTCGAGGAAGCCCTCGCGGGTCAGGGGGATGTGGCGGGCGTTGCGCGGGTCCTGGAACCAGCGGGCCGCCTCGATGTTCATCACCCCGGCGGGGTGCGCCGGGTCGGGCTGGATGGTCTGCATCGTGAGGGCCGTGAAGCTCTGCAGGATGAGCTCCTTGACCTCGATGCCGGCCGCCACTGCCCCGAGACAGATCGGCTGGCCGAAACTCAACGACGTGGGGATGCCGTCCGCCGAGCCGACGTTGGGAAGCCACACCTTGGCCGGCTCGATGACGGCCATGAGCGAGGCGCCGTCCGGGCGCTGGTGCAGGACGGGTTCTTCGTAGTTCAAGGCGAGCAGGGCGGAGTCCGCCACGACGAGATCCCCGTCGGGATCCGGGAGGGTCGGGACCGGCGCCCGCAGGTAAAACACGAGGCGCAGCGGTCCGACGAGGCTCGCCATCACGGTTCGGATGCGCCCCGAGACCTGCGAGAGGGCGAGGAAATCGGTCAGGGCGTGGTTCTTCCACGCCTGGAAGGCGGCCGTGCCGGCGTTGCCGCGCCGCGCCATGTCAGCCACCTTCTGGTGGGTGGCGTCGAGGGTCACCCCGGAGAGATCGGCGAGACCGCCGGTCCAGCCGGGGTGGGGATGGTTGGGATTCGATTCTGGGTTCATGGTGTTTGCTGTGGGTTGCGGAACAGGATGGTGGTGTCGCCGTGGCTGCGCTGTACCCAGTCGATCTCGTCGGCGCCGCACTCCCGGAGCGGGAGGTGGCGGACCGAAGCGAGGAGACGGGGCGAAACGCCCGGGTAAATTTGTGCGAAAGGCGCCCTGATCTCTTTCCTGCAAAGGACACAAGTTCCGGCGCTGGACGTCTTGGCCGGGATGAAGCGCTCGAGCTCATGGAGTTCCCCGCGGTGGCACCCGCAGCGCCCCATCGCGGCCCACTCCCACCCGTCGAGGGTGAGGAGGGCGTCGTCGCCCGCAGGCGCGCCCCCCGGCTCAACGAGGAGGTCGTCGAGGCTGCAGTCCGCGAGGGGCCGGGGCGCGTCGCGGATGACGTCACGATCGTGCGGCAGCCGGCAGGACGCGGAACGATGCAGCGGGTTGGCGACGGTCTTGCCCGTGAATCCGCAGAATTCGAGCATCGTGTCGCCCACGTCATCGCCAAGCCCCAGCACCAGGCGCTTGAGTTGCGTGACGGTCAGGGTCGCCGCCATGCCGCAGGTCTCCGGGCCGGCAATGGTGGGGGGCGGCTCGGCGTTGTTCGGGCCGCCCCGGGCCGGGGCGCCGTTGCACGAGAAGATCGTCCCGCGCTCGTGGAGGTCCCATTCCTCGTCGTTGAAGCCGCATGCAGAACACGCCGAGGCGGCCGACTCGTTCCGGAAGGTCCGGACCTGCGACACCATCGTGGCGCCGTCGACGGCCGCGAAAAGGTGCTTCTTGCCGAAGCGCGTGGAGAGGCCGCCCACGTCGGCGGTCATCTTGAGGTTGTCCCCGAGCGAGATGATGACGTCGGCCCTCGTGAGATCCGCGAGGTCGGGGGAGACAAAGAGGTCCTGGATCGGCCCGTTGTAATACTGCACCCACGTGCCGGAGCTGATCTCCGCCGCGATGTTGGCCACGGTCTCCGCCTTGTAAGCGCCGATCTCGCCACTCCCGTAAGCCTGCGTCTCGAGGTTGTCCGGGTGGTACTGCTGCGGGTCGACGATCATGAGACGGGCCACGGAGAGGCGCGCCAGCATGATGGCAACGAGACGCCCGAGGGCCCCGCAACCGACCACCAGCACGCACAGGCCGTTGAGGACGGCCTCCACCTGTTCCGGCGTGGTGCCGGGGTAGTGCGGCAGGCGGCGGCGGGCGCGCCGGACTCGTTCGCGCGATCCCGGGGCGGTGCCCGGGACATCGCGCAAGAGCTTGCGGATTCTTCTCGGGATCGTTTTCATGAAACCGGTTCGTTGAGGATTTCGGGTTCGCCGAGGTAGCCGGCGGTGAGAGAGATCGGCTTGTTGCATCCGTGGCAGAAGGGCGCGATGGTGCTGCATTTCAGGGATGCCTCGCTGTCGTCGTCTTCGCAGTGCGAGAAACCGTCGCAGTGCGGGCACACGTAGCACCGCCGCCCCGCCACCGGGGTCCGGCAAAACACGCAGGTGGCCGTGGTGTCCTCCGGGGCGGGGCCGAGGCGCGGCACGTGGTAGAGCGCCACCTCCATCAGCGGCCCGTCCGCGACGCGGAGATGGTCGCCCGGGTGCAGCAGCATGGCCCGCGGCGCCAGCTGGTCGTTCCACATCACTTCCGTCCCGTTCAAAGCGACGAAGAGCAGGCGGAGACGACCGCCCGCCGCGGGCGAACGGACCGGCTCGATCAGAAGCTGCGCCTCCGGGTCACCGGGATCTCCCAGCGCGGGCGCCCCGGCACCGTGCGCCTGCAGGGCCGAGACGCGGGCCGGGGGTTCGACGACGGCCGCCGAGCCGTCGGCTCGCTCCGCGATGAGATGCACGCTCGTCCCGGCGGCGTCCGGCGCGGTGGCCCCGTCCGGCGAGGCGGTGGTTGGCTTGGTGGGATCAGTCATGAGTCGAAGGTTGTTCAGGGTTTGGAATCTGGGGATGAAGGCGGGTCGTTGCTCTCCGGCGGCGGCCACTCGAGCCGCAGGCGGCTCCGGCCCTCCTTGTCGCTCTCGATGAGGTCTGCCGATTCGCCGAGGGCCTCCTCGAGGTAATTCTTAAGCTGGTTGCGGCGGCTGCTGACTTTGTGGAGCGAGATGGGGCGTCCCGGGTCGCAGGACTCCATGATCTCCGCGAGCCGCGCCCGGCTCTTGAACGGGACGAGGTTGTCGGTCTGCTCGCCGGGCGCGTCGGCCAGCGCCATCAGCATCAACCCCATCACCCTCGGCAGCTTGATGACCTTCCCGTCGATCTCGCACCGATAGCAGCCGATGCGGCCGTCGGATCCCCGGACGGTGGGGTAAAGGTCCAATCGCCGGATGGTCGGCGCGGTCGGCGGATCGTCCTCGTCCCGCGACTGCAGGCAGGCCTCCACCCTCTTGGCGGCCCGCTTCGCGATCCGATTAGCTCGGTCCAGCCTGTGTTTCGCCTGCCCAAGGACCTCGATGATGCCGTCCAGCCTGGCGAGCAGGCAGGCCCGCGCGGGGTCGGGATCGTCCTTCGGCCGCGCATCGAGATCCTTCCGACATTGCTCCCGCACCTCCTTCAGCACGGGCAGGACCGGGGCGAGGAGGTCGATGGCGGCGGTGAAATGCTCGACGAGCTTCTTGAGGAGCTGGCGGAGGATCCTCCAGTGGTCGGGGGGATCAGGTGTGGACTTCATGGGTTTGGCAGGGTTGATCGTGAGGGCCGGCTAGTCCGGCGGGTGGGGGACGGCTGGCGGCTCCGGGAGCCTCCCGGGGGTGGTTCGTGCCGAGCGGATGCCGCGGCGTTGCGGCCCGCGGGGAGGCCGCAGGTCGTAAAAATTCCGGTCAGTTTGGAATTTAGCCTGGGGCCGGATCGTGCTAGAAGGCGGAGCCTGTGAACTCGTGCGCTCCGCCTCCCTGCTCGTCGATTGCCTTGGTGTCCCGCCGGCGACAGGGAGTCCGTCCGGCCTCCAAGGGCGGCAGGGGATACAAAAAAAGGTATGTGGTAATAAGAACACGAGATTGCAAAAACTGCTGTCAGGTATATCATGGAATCACATCTTGGCTATGCCTTGGATTTTACGATCTGGAGATATCCTGAATTCGACGGCCAGAGGGCAGACACAATTTGTGTTTGGAAATCATTAAGATTTCCGGTATAACAGAGCACGATCCCGTTGGCGGGCGGCCACGGCGGGCCGGATTTATGGGCAAGAGCGACGAAGAGAGCGCACGGATCCTGCAGCAGCAGCTGCGGCGGCGGATGGATATTGTGGCGCAGCGTTTCGTGGAGGGGATGTCGGTGCCCAATATCGTGAATTACCTCCGGCACAACGAGGGGATCGAGGTCGCGCGCGACGTGCCCTACCAGGACCTGGGGCGCGTGACGGCCCGGCGCTGGTTGAAGTACGAGCCGCCGATGCAGGAACTGCTCTCCGGCGAGTTGAAAAGCCGCTATGCGCTGAAGGATGTCTACGTTCCGAGTTACGGCGAGCGCATGGCGGTGGTCTCGTCCGGGGCGCGGCTCTGCGCGGAGTCCATCTGGAAGATCGCCAAGGCGAAGGCGAAGGGGCAGGCCCAGGGGCACCCGGAGTCCGGGACGGAGCGGTGGAATTTCCCGGTGGAGGTCCCCGATCCGAAACTCGGCAGCCAGATTGTCCCGCACAAACCAGGTCTCGCCGCGGAGTACACCGACAAGCGCGAGCGGGAGGCTCTCCGGCCGAGGCCGCTCGTGATTCCGATTCATATCGGCTTCAGCGGGGGGGTGACCATGGCGCGCGCCGCCGAGCAGCTCCGCTTCACTCTCGCACGGCGCGTTGAGGACTGGGAGAAACGGCTCAAGGGGTTGGTCCTCGACTGGGCCAGGAATGCCGGGGCCCATCCGCCCACCGAGGGGATCCTGAAGCACCGCTTCAAGGTCCAGGTCAAGTTCACCCTGGTCAACCTCGTCTCCGGCTTCGATGTCGACCCGCGGACCAACCCGATCGCCTTCCTGACCGATTTTCTCCGGGACGAAGTCCTCGAGCCCCGGACCAAGCTGGAACTCTTCAACGCCATGCCCTTCATGGAGACCGGGGCGAGAGAGGTCCTCTTCTGGGGCCTCGAGGCGCTGGGCAAATTTCGCAATCGGTGGAAGCGGGAACGCTTCGACGTCATCCTCACCAGCGGAAGTTCCATTGACGACGAGCACACCATGTTCCGGCGCTACTACGATTCGGAGGAACTCACCAAAATCCTCGCGGATCTCGGGGTGGAGGGAGACTTTCTCTGGATGCCGGTCCGAAAGGAGGGGCCGGCAAAAGTCGAAGACCTCCGCGACGAGGTTGCCAAGATTGACGGCAAACTGGCAGCCCTCCTCGATTACGAACCCATGAGCTTGCTGACCCTCGAGGAAGTCCAGGAGCATGTCAGGGGGGACGAGGAGCGCGGCAATGACGGCGGCGATGTCTTCCTGATCCTCAATCCCTGTTCGGTCTGCCTCAAGGAGAAGTCCCGCATCGCCAAGGCCGTGCTTGGCCTCCCCGGCGATCAATGTCTCGTCACCCACTTTGTCTGCGACGAACAGACCGCCATGGCGACCCTCGATCTCGAGGATCTACCCCACCCCGCCGAAGAGGACGATGCGGAGACGGGCGGGAGCAGGGAAGACGGCGACGCCAGTTAGGGGTGATTGACCGACGGGAGCGGCGCCCGCGATGGAAATGGGAGCCGCGGATCTGGTAGCGGAACGCTTGCGCGTTCCGATGAGTAGCCGGCCACTGCCATTCTCGTCAGAACCGGCTCGCGCACCGGCCATCGGAAGGCGCAGGCCTTCCGCTACGAACTCGGGAACCATCCTCGTCCGTCCCGGCTCACGCACCCGCCGATCGGACGGCGCAGGCCTTCCGAACTTGGGCGCTCGAGGGTCACGCCAGGGCGGCGCGGGTGCGGGCCACGAGGGGGCTGTCCGGCTTGCCGGACCCTTCCAGCCAGAACGTGCTGGCGGCGAGGAAGCGGTTCCGGAGACGGGGCGAGAGGTGATGGTAGTCTTCCAGCACCGCGGAGCTGAACTTGTAGTCGTGCGAGTCGGTGCCCTTCAGATAGATCAGGCGCTGGGCGGCATCGATGAAGGGCTTCGGGTCATCGGCCCGCTCGAGGAACGCGAGGGCCTGGCGGGCGGCGCGCATCCGGTTTTTGCTCACCGCGGCGAAGATCTCGTCGACTTCCGGCCGGCCGTCGGCCGGGGCGAAGCGGTCGATGGCGACCCCGTCGGTCACCCCGCCGCTGGTCCGGAACATCGTCAGGAAGGCGGCATTCTGCAGGAGGAGGTATCGCCGCGTCTCGTCGTTGTAACATTGCCGGTAGGCGTAGTGCAGGGCGTTGGTGGTGGTGCAGGCGTGCAGCGAGACGATCCCCGGCTTCCGCATGAGGAGTTCCGCGGCGTGCTCGAAGACGGCATCCCACAGGGACTGCGGTGCGACTCCCTTGTTCAGCAATTCCACCACCTTGCGGCTGGCGTCCTCCCATGTTCCCGCGCGGCAGGTGGCGAGGAGCTCGGTGGTGGCCTCCGGTTTCGCTTCGCCGTCCTGCCACCCTTTCCGGATCTCCTTCAGCAGCCCGGCATTCATGCGCCCCGGCAGGTCCGCCTCGAACTCGTGGTCGGCCGGGTTCCTGCCGTGGTGCTCGAGCAGGGCGTATGCCAGCGACCGCAGCACCGGCTCGGCGTGGCGCCACCCGATGTTGTGCAGCGTCCGCCAGCTGTTCGCCACGTAGATCGCCTTGTGCCCGATGTCGCGGAAGTCGCGGGCCCCGTAGCGCGCGAAGATCTCGAAGAGCTCCTGGGCGCCCGCGGTGCGCGCCAACCCGGCCACCGCGGCGTCGGCCTTCGCCTCGTCCCAGCGGTCCATGGCCGCCGCGAACATCGCGGGGGCCTCCACCGCGCCCGGGACGAGCCGCTCCTCGACCGGCGCCATCGTCCAGTTCCCTTCCTTCACGTCCCGCGCCTGCGACGACTTGAAGTAATCGAGCGCCCAGAAGATCGGCAGCCAGCGGTCGGTATCCGGCGAGTTCCGGCTCGCGAGGTGCGCCGAGTTCACCACCAGCACCGCGTGGAACTTGAACCCCACCGGCCGCGGCTGGATGTTGCGCACCCCGGCGAGCAACAACGCCCCCAGGATCTCGCGGTAGCTCGTGCCCGTCTTGATCTTCCCCGCGACCTCTTCGAGCAGCTGCCCGCGCGGAGTGTCCTCGAGGAGGCGCACCAGCGGCTCGATCTCGGGACGGAACTGCACGAAGCCCGGATCGAGCCGGGTCTCCGCGGCCGTCACCAGCGGGACCTTCGCCAGGAACCCGAAGGTTCCCGCCGCCGTCCCGGCCTGCAAAAACTGCCGCCGATTCGTCTTCATCTCACCCCCAAGCATCACTCCTCCCACACCATTCCGCAAGGATTGCCGCCGGCCGGGACGGACAACTCGACGGAGTCACGCCCCCAGGAGCCCAAGCCCCGCGTGCCCGAGCCCCGGCAGGGGCGGGACATCAACAGCCGCCGGCGAGAGCCAGCGGACTGGGGCCCCCACCATTCCCAAGCCCCGGAAGGGGCGGTACATCTACAGCCGCGGGTGACAACCCGCGGAACCAAGTCACCCGAACCATTCTCGACGCACGCACTATTGCGCCCCCCGCGCCACCGCCACTCGCCTTGCGAAGTCGTCGCGCATCAGCCCGAGAACAAACTCCGCCAGTTCATCGCAAATCGAAACCACATCCGTCGCCTCGCACTTGTTCGGGTGGGCCGTGAGGTGTCCGTGCACGTAGATGTGCCGAATCGCGGCCGCGTAGAAGACGATCCCGCACCGGTCGCCATTCCGGTAGCGATCGAGAAACCCGCGGTTCTGCTCGAGCGACTGGTCGTAGAGGAAATCATAGAGGCGCTTTTCCGGATCGTGCCGCTCGATGTGATCCGCCACCCTCGCCAGCTCGATTCTCGGGACCAGCGAGAGCAGCTGCCGGTAGGGCGGGGGATCTCCCGCCAGCTCCGAGTAGCGCTCGAACACCGACCACACCAGGAAGACCCGCGTCAGCGCCGAATACCCGGCCTCGGTCTCGTCCCCGAAATCCGCGAGAGAAATCCCCCGGAACCGCACCGCCATCCGGAACCGGTTCGCAAAGCGGTAAAAGTCGAACTTCGTCCCGCGATACTGCAACGGGAACACCGAATCCCCCGCCGCCTTGATGATCCCCCGCGCCTCCGAAAAACCGGGCAGGGCGGACTCGAGGTGCGGGTGGTCGGACATGAACGATGGGATTTGAAGACGGATCTTGCTTGGTGGCAAAAAGGCTCTTGCCGCGCCGTAGCTCGATGCGCGACGGCGGGCCCCTTCCGATCGAGGACGCTTCACAGCCATGAGAAGGGCCCGGCAGGAGCCTTGGGCGCAATCGCGGGATGCGCAAGCATTCCGCTCCCTCCGTGCCCGCCAGGCGGGCGCGCGCGCGGATGCGTGCCGTGGGACCGGATCGCGGGGCGTTCCGCTCCATCGCCCCGCCGGGGCGCCATTTGTCCTTGGCGGCCCGGGCGGCGGCCCCCATCTTGGGATGCGGTGAAACAAACCTTCCGCGGTGTGACCCTCGCGACGATCGTGGCCGGGGGGTGGGCGGAGCCCGCTTCGGCGAATGCGATTCGCTTCGACGACGTCACCGCGGCGGCGGGGCTGCGGGAGCCGCTGGCGGGCATGCTCGGCCACGGCGCGGCGTGGGGCGACATCGATGGCGACGGCGATCCGGATCTGTTCGTGGGGGGATTCGCGGACCGGCCGGATGCGGAATATGCGCCGCGCCCGGAGCCGCCGCGGAACGCCCTCTTTGAGAACCGCGGCGACGGGACCTTCCGGCTCGTCGGCGACAGCCCCGCGGCCGGCTACGCCCGCACGAGCGGGGCGGTCTTCGCGGACCTCGACAACGACGGCCGGCCGGAACTCTTCGTCGGCAACAACGCAAAGGCGAAGGCGCGGAAGGATCGCGGCGAGATCCAGGCGCGTGCCGCCACGCAGCGCTCGCAGCTTTTCCGGAACGTGAAGGGATCGCTGCGAGACATCTCGGGGCAGAGCGGGGCGTGCCCGGAACGGCTCCGGACCGCCCGCAACGTGATGCCCCTCGATTACGACCGCGACGGGCTCCTCGATCTTTTCGTCATCGAGGACCGCTTCACGAAAAGCCCCCGCAGCGCGCTTTACCGAAACACGGGCGGACTCCGCTTCCGGGACGTCACCGCGGAGGCCGGCCTCCCGGAGGACGTCTTCGGGCTCGGCGCCGCGGTGGTGACGCTCCCCGGCGGCGCCGGCACCGGGCTCTTCGTGGCCCACAGCAACCGCTTTTTCCTCGGCACCGGCGGCCGCTTCCGCGAGGTCGAGGCGCTCAGCAATGCCTTCGCGTGGGAGCCGCTGCACGGCGAAGACTGGCCGTGCGGAGCAGCCTTCGGCGACGTGAACCAAGACGGGATGCCCGACCTCGCGCTCAGCATCCACGGCGAGCCGGCGCGGAACCGGCTCTACCTGGGCGAGTCCGCGACCGGCGACGGCGCGCCGCGCTTCCGCGATGTCACGGCCGAGGCCGGCCTCCCGGCCGAGTGGCCGACGCGCGTGCCCCACGTCGAGATGCAGGACTTCGACAACGACGGTCGGCTCGACCTCTATTTCTCGGCGGGCTGGCTCGATGCCGGGGGGGCTGTCACGCCATTGGTCTTCCGCAACCTCGGGTGCCCTCCCGGCGGGGTGCCGCGATTCGAGGGGTCGGAGGCGCCCGCGAACGCGAAGCCGGTTTACTTTCCCGCCGGACCGACCGCCGACTACGACGGCGACGGGCGCCTCGATCTCCTCCTCGTGAACTGGTTCGCCGGCAACCACACGCGGCTCCTGCGCAACACCACCGAGGGCGGCGGATGGCTCAAGGTGCAGGTGGCCGGCGGCGGGGAATCGAAGATCCCCGCGGAGGGCATCGGCCTCGTGGTGGAGGTCGCCGGGATCGGCCGCCGCGAGATCGCCACCGGCTTCGGCTATGCCAGCGGCCACGTGCCCGTCGCGCACTTCGGCCTCGAGGACCGCGAGTCGGTGGAGTCGGTCACCCTGCACCTCGACGCCGACCGCCGCCTGACACGGACCGGGGTGACGAAGAACCAGCTCGTGACCTTCGAGATTCCATGAAGACCGCCTCCTGTCTCGTGCTGCTCGCGGCCGGCGGTCTCCTCGCGCGCGGCGCGGAGCTCGCGTGGCCGCCGGTCCTGCCGGACGGAGTGGCGGTCATGACGGTCACCTCCGACGCCTGGCTCAAACCGAGCGCCCCGCTGAAGGAAGGCGTCACGGTCGCCATGGCGGCCCCGACGGTGGACATCCTGTATTTCGACTGCCAGCGCTACCCGGGCAAGCCGTGGTCGGTGTGGGGCGACGGCCTCGCGGCCGGTGGACGCTATTTCACATCCATCGGCGATCACCTTGCGCCGCGGGGCAATGCCTTCCTCTACGCCTACGACGCGTCCACCAAGTCGCTGCGCCTCCTCACCGACGTGCAGAGCGTCATCAAGGTGCCCGCGGGGCGCTACACCCCGGGCAAGATCCACACGCGGCTCACCCTCGGGTCCGACGGCTGGCTCTACTTCGCGACCCACCGCGGCGGGACGCGGGCCACCACCGCCGGGAATGGTTTCACGGGCGAGTGGATCCTGCGCTGCCGGCCGGATGACGGGCGCTGCGAGGTCGTGGCGCACGCCCCGCTCCCGAACCAATGCCTGCCGACCGGCGAGCTCGACCCGGAGCGGCTCATCTTCTACGCCGGCACCGCCGACGGCGACCACCGGGAGAAGCGCGTGCAGTTCCTCGCCTACGACACGCGGGCGAAGCGGGTCCTCCACGCCGATGACCACGGCCCATACAGGGCCATGATCTTCGCCCGCTCGACCGGGCGCGTCTACTTTTCGCGGGACGGCGGGCGCGGCATCGTCGCCCCGCTGGTCCGCTTCGACCCCGAGCGCCCCGGGCCGCCGCGGGAGGTCGCGGCGCGGGTCGGCCTGCGGGCCGCCACCCGCGAAACCCGCGACGGAAAAGTCTACACGGTCGACGGCGATCACCTCTGGGAGTTCGACACGCGGAGCGAGACGGCCCGCGACCTCGGCCGATTGGTGGCCGGCGGGCAGGAGTACATCACCTCCATCGACCTCGACCCGACGACGGAACGCTTCCTCTACTTCGTGGCGGGATCCCACGGCGGCAGCTACCGGGACGGCTCGCCGCTCGTGCAATACGACCTCGAGACCGGGGCGCGCAAGGTGATCGCCTTTCTCCACCCGCACTGCCGGGACCGCACCGGCTTCACGCCGATGGGGACCTACGCCAGCGCCGTCTCGCCCGACGGAAGCATGGTCTTCATCACATGGCACGGCAACCGTGGCGGACCGGACCCGAAGCGAGGCAAGCTCGCCTTCAACACCTGCGCCCTCACCGTGGTCCACATCCCGGTAGCGGAGCGAGCCGCGACCGAGTGAGCGGGACGCGGCGAGGCGGGAATGCCGTGCCTGCAGCCGCTCCCCCGGTCGTGTGGACTGACGGATTCCGCGGATCGTCATCCGGGGCGGTGGACAGCGGGAGCGTCACCGTCCCGTTGGGCGGCTCCGGCATCAGCACCATCACCTTCGGGGCCCCGCCCACCCTCGGAACCGGCGAGTCGTGGAGCCTGCGGCTCACCGCGGACCAGCCCACGTCCGCGGGCAACAACACCGGTCTCGACGCCCTCACCATCAACGGGACCGTCACGCCCCGAGCCCGCCGCCCCCGTGCTCCTCGGCCTCGGCACCGGAGGTGCGGGTGGTCGGACATGGGGCCTGCGGATTCAAGAAAAGGATTCTCGCTGGTCGCGGAAGGGCTGCCCCTTCCGACAGCCGCATCTGCACGACGGATTCATACCAAGCCCGACGGAGAACTTGAAATCGGAATGCGCAAGCATTCCGCTACCTTCCCGGGTGAGACAGTCTCGCTCAGCTCTCCATGGCCGCGATCAAGCCCTCCAGCGCCGCCTTCGCCCCGGCCAGCTCCGGCCGGTCGTCGCCGGCGATCTCGAGGATCTTCCGGGCCTTGGCGGCGGCCTTGGTGCGCACCTTGGAGGTGCTGCTGTCGAGCACGTTGTCGTAGGAATCGGCCAGCTTGATGAGCCGCGCCTGCCACGGCGCCCTGGCAAGACCTTCAAAATACTCCTCCTCCCGCTCCTCCTCGACCATCCGAGGGTCCTTCGTCAGGCAGACGACCAGATCCGCGACCTCCTTGCCGAATTGCTCGAGCAGATCGTCGTAGTCGGTGCCGGTATCCTCGATCGTGTCGTGAAGCACTGCCGCGGTGAGGGTTTTGATGTCCTGCACCCCGAAGACATGCGCCACCGTCATGGCGACCCGCATGACGTGCGCCACGTAGGGTGTCTCCCCATCCTTGCGCTTGTGATGCCGGTGCTCGCGGGCCGCGAAGGAGATCGCCTCCCGGATCGCCCGCCGGCTCTCGGGCTGCTCGACCAGCGCCCACAGATCCGGATCGAGCTCGGTCCACTGGACCTCCTTCCGCAGCCGCTTCAGGCTCTTCGGCGCCGAGACGTTCCCCTGCTCGTACACCGGAACCGCCCCCGGCTACGGCACGTGGTGCCAGAACCCGTCGCCCGAGAGGTGATACAGCGGAAGGTGGATGTTCGGCCGATCGCTCTCGCCCGCCACCACTTCAAAAATCTCCTTGTAGCGATCCACCAGCTCCGGGGTGAACGCGATCCGGTTCCCGGTCAACTCGCCCCGCTCCACGAGGTCCAGCACCGTCAACAATACCACCGGCTTATGCGGCTTCTCATGCCGACCCTTCTTGTCGCGGCGGAGATTGTCGCGGCGTTCGATCCAGGTGGTCATCTAATCTGGCCGGATTGTCGGCCCGATTGATCTTGAAGCCGAGGGAAAACCGGGCTCCGGTTATCGGGCTCGAAAGGGTGAGCTCCCAGCAGCATCAATCCGTGCCGTGCAGATGGGCTCTAGGTAAACGAAACGTCGACCGACCCGAATGGGGTGGGATCGAGCGGTCGTGGGCGATTGGTAGCGGAACGCCTGCGCGTTCCGACGAGTGGTCAATCCCTGCGGTCATGGAGATTCCCAAAGAGCGAGGCCGCCGGAAGAGGACCCACCCTCGCTCCTCAAACTCCGGCGTGGCCAGAGCCCCTCCACCACGAAGACCCGGCTCGATCACGTGCCATTCCCGGCCAACCCTTTTCCCGGCAACCCCTTTTCGGCACCCCCCCTCACACCGCCGCGGCCTGGAGCGCTTCCAAACCGTTCACGTAGCGGTTCGGCTGGGCGGCGGACATGGCGAGGCGGCGCTTGGCGCGCGTCATGGCGACGTAGAGCAGGCGGGTCTGATCGCGGGCGGCATCCTCGCTGTCATCGAGGTCCCCGATCCCGATGATGGCGACCGACTCGAACTCGAGCCCCTTGCTGCTCGGGGCGAGGACCACCGTGACACGTTGCGCCGCAGGGTCGTAGGCCCGCTTGTCGGCCCGCGTGCCCATCCAGAGGTGCGCGATCCCGCGCTGCGCCAGTTTCCGGGCGAACTGCTCACCCTGCCACTGCTTGAAGCAGATCACCGCGATCTCGCAGGCCGGAATGCCCTTCTTGAGCCAGGCCTCCACGCAGCGGGCGGCATATTCGAATTCCTCCTCGCGGTTCGCGGCACGCCGGAAGACGGGCGGCGCACCCTGGAAGCTCGTGGTCTCGGGTTCCACCAGCGGGATGTGATCGTCATCGGTGTCGCGCGGGCCGAGGTGGTCGTGGGCAAAGTCGTAGGCGAACTTCAGGATCTCCCGCGTGTTCCGGTAGTTGCGCCGCAGGATGGTGGTGCGGCCCGCCGCCTTGACCCCCACGCTCGAGAGGCTGAATCCCAACCCGCGACTCCCGCGGTAGATCGATTGCGCGTCGTCGTAGAGGAGGAGGAAGGAATCGGTGGCCGGGTCCACCATCTGGACCACGAGCTGCAGCCATTCCGGCTCAAAGTCGTGACCTTCGTCGATCATGACCGACCCGTACTGGCTGCGCGGAATGCGGCCGGCCTGCACTCCGGCGATCACGGCCTGCACCATGCGGACGAAATACGCGGCCTCGCCGTCGGGGACCTCCAAATGATAGGTCCGCAGCATCTCGCCGCACCATTCGTGGAAGTGGTGGACGTGGATTTTGCCGGTGAGCCCCCGCGCCTCGATGAACCGCCGCAAGCGGGCCGCCAGCGAGATGTTGTAGCAGAGGACGAGGCCGGGCCGCACGAGGCTCTCCGCCAGCTGCACGCATCGGAAGCCGAGGATGATCGTCTTGCCGGATCCCGCCACCCCGTGGATGACGCGGTGGCCGCCACCGAGCCCGCGAGCCAGCTCCTCCTGCTGCAGTTCGAGGACCTTCATCTCGTCGGGGACCGGGGCGTCCTCGAACAACTCGCCCTGCAGCGCCTCGATGCGCACCTCGGGAAAGACGACGCCCCGCACCACGTCGAGCTGCGGCAGGGTGAGGGGATCGCCGAATTGATACTCGAACATCCCCCACAAGCGCTCCTGGAAGGCGAGGGGATCGGCCGATTCCGTCATTTCGTCCCGGCAGATGAGCCGCCGCGCCGGGAGGACCAGCTCCTGATCCTCCTCGCTCAGCATCGCATCCCACTGCCGGCGGGTGATGTTCGGGAAGACCACCCCGTAGCCGTACGGGAAGGAGAGCCGGCCCTCGTAGGGCCCCGGCCCGTGACACAACTCCGGCCGCTCCTTCAACTGGTCCACCAGCGCCAGCAGACAGTTCCGCGCCTGCTCGAGCGGACTCGGAATCGTCTTGGTGATCCCGTGAGTGAAGAGTTCGCACTCGGTCTTGCTGAACGTGCGCAGGTCCCCCGCCTTCCAGTCCTTCACCTCCAGCACCAGCAGTCCCCGGCCGGGATGGAGCAGAATGAAGTCCGGGTAACGGCGCTGGATCCCGACCGCCACGTCGTACCACACCAGGTAGTCATCCTCCAGGAACCGCCGCAGCCGCCCCTCCAGCCGCCGCTCGCCCGGCGTCACATGCCGGGGGCTGTCCTGCACGGAGTGAATGATGCGCGCCATCGATTGCCGGGAGCGAGTCTAGCGGCGCGCCGCGCCCGGGGCGAGCCGCTTGTGACGCCCCGTCCCCCCGGCTCCTTGGAATCGGAGAACTCCTAACTCCTTGCTGCGGAACGGATAGCCGCTCCGGCGGAACGTGCGCCGGCGTGCTCCGCGCACCCCGCAACCGACCAGCCTCGGGACGGATGGCCCCGCGATAGCTGCTGGCCGGGGGGATCTGGTCGAGAATGCAATCGTGCTGCCGTTGGGGAGCGACGCCCCCACCGCAGATTCCAAGAATAGCGCAAAGCGTCGATCGGCTCCTGCCTGGCTGAGGTTTGTTTGGAACGACTCAGATCCGGCGTTTCGAACGCTCCGTTCTCATTGAACCTCCTCGCCAGACTTCCGTGCCTTTTCTTTTCGAGGCACTCGACTTCGTCATGGAACAACCTCTCCTCCGCACCGTCAAACGCCTCGCCGCAGCGCGGAGGACGTATGGCCCTCAACCCGCATACCAAACTCCATCTGAATTGCCGAAATTTTTGACCGAGCCCTCTTCGCGCCGCGAAAAATGTTCGTTTGATATGACTGACCCCTATTCCCAGACCCATCGTCGACATTCTGGCAGCTCGACTTTTGAACCGCCAGACCTAGCCCCATGTCATCTATATTCGTAGGTTCGGTTCGAACGCCCTTGCAAAGCTCTCCCCGAGAAAGCAATTTCCTAGCAGTATAACCAGATTGACACCATGGTGAAACTACTACCCAAGATTGTTGCCATTTTTGTTTTAGGCACCGGACTAGCGCGATCATTCACGGTGCCCGAGGCTGTCGCACGTTTCCAGTTTGATGGAAATGAAAATGAGAGCACCGGCAAGCCTGGCAACGGGCTATTGATGGACAATTACG
>JABDMC010000394.1 GCA_013001695.1 Akkermansiaceae bacterium | reverse complement strand
GTTCGAGACCGACGAGGTCATCGTCACCGCGGGCGGCAGCACGTACTTCGACCACGTCGCCGATGTGTTGACCGGAGACTGGCCCACCGGGTCGCGGGTGCGCACCATCCTGCGCAGCGGGTGTTATCTCACCCACGACGACGGGCTCTATGCCCGCACGTCGCCGCTGTCGTTGCGGGCGGCGCTGCGGGTGTGGGGGCAGGTGGTGTCGCGGCCCGAGCCCCGGCTGGCGCTGGTGGCCATGGGCAGGCGCGACGTCTCGTTCGACCAGGGCATGCCGACGCCGCTGGGCCTACCCGGGGGTGTCGTGGACAAGCTCAACGACCAGCACGCGTTCGTGCGGCTCGGACCACACGACACGCCCGCGGTGGGCGCGTGGCTGGAATTCGGGATCTCCCACCCGTGCACGACGTTCGACAAGTGGCAGCTGATTCCGGTGCTCGACGACGACGGCATCGTCGTCGACCTGGTGCGGACGTTCTTCTGATCAGCGGGCAGGCTTGAGCTTGCCGCGCTGATTGGCGCGGTTGCGCTCGAAGACCAGCCGCAGGCCGTCGAGCGTGAGGTGGCGGTCGTAGTGCTCGACCGTGCGCAGATCGGGAAGCACCAGCGGCGCGGTGTGCCCCGTGGCGACCACCGCGACATCGGCGCCCGAGAAACCGTCGACGTCATCGCGGATGCGGTTCACCAGGCCGTCGACCAGGCCCGCGAACCCGAACACCGCACCGGCCTGCATGCACTCGACGGTGTTCTTGCCGATCACCGAGCGGGGCCGGGTCAGCTCGACGCGGCGCAGCGCGGCCGAACGCGCCGCCGCGGCGTCGGAGGACACCTGCACGCCGGGTGCGATCGCGCCGCCGAGGAACTCGCCCTTGGCCGAGACCACGTCGACGCAGATCGACGAACCGAAGTCCACCACGATCGCCGCGGTGCCGTATTTGTGGTACGCCGCAAGGCAGTTCACGATCCGATCGGCGCCGACTTCCTTGGGGTTGTCGACCAGCAGCGGGATGCCTGTGCGCACACCGGGTTCGATCAGCACATGTGGCACGTTGGGCCAGTACTGCTCGAGCATGACCCGCACCTCGTGCAGCACCGACGGCACCGTGGACAGCCCCGAGGCACCGGTGAGGCGCTCGGCGTCGTCACCGATGAGGCCGTCGATGGTGAGCGCCAACTCGTCCGCGGTGACCTCGGGTTCGGTGCGGATGCGCCACTGCTGCACCACTTTTGCGTGGTCACCGGATCCGGAGATGAGGCCGACGACGGTGTGGGTGTTACGGACGTCGATCGCGAGCAGCACGGGTCTACCTCGGCGCCACGGCGGCGGACCCGGCCCGCGCCCGGTGGCTCCTGCACTTCGGCATGGTGGGCCGCATCAGTTCCTCCAGGGCAGTTCGTGGTTCTGGTCGTTGCCGACCCGGGGGTGGCCGTCGATGCCCGCGGACGCACCGACGTCGATCGCGATGTTGTCGATCAGGCGTGTGCGGCCCAGGCGCGCGGCGACCAGCAGGCGCGCCTGCCCCTCGGCCGGCGCGGGCCCGAGCATGGGGTCGCGCACCTGCAGGTAGTCGACCTCGAGGGCGGGCACCTCGTCGAGCACAGCCCGCGCCGCGTCGAGCGCGGCCTCGGCACCGCCTGCGGCGGCGTACTTCCCGGCCAGCAGGGCGGCCGACAGCGCGCCTGCCTGTTCACGCTGGTCCTTGTCGAGGTAGCGGTTGCGCGACGACAGCGCGAGGCCGTCGGGTTCGCGCACCGTCTCCCCGCCGAGGATTTCCACCGGGAGCGACAGGTCCCGGACCATGCGCCGGATGACGGCGAGCTGCTGGTAGTCCTTCTTGCCGAAGATGGCGTGGGTCGGCGCGACGCCCTGGAAGAGCTTCAGGACCACCGTGCAGACGCCGTCGAAGTGGCCGGGGCGGGTCGCCCCGCAGAGGTGAGTGGTGAGGAGGGATTCCCGCACCGTGGTGGAGTGGTCGGGAGCGTAGAAGTCGCCGGCGGCGGGCGTGAAGACGGCGTCGACGCCCAGGGCGCGGCAGCTTGCGAGGTCGGCCTCGAGATCCCGCGGGTAGCGGTCGAGGTCCTCGCGCCGATCGAACTGCAGGGGGTTGATGAAGATGGAGACCACCACCGTGCCTCCGTCTCCGGCCGCGCGCCGGGCCTCCGCGACGAGGGCGCGGTGGCCGTCGTGGAGGGCGCCCATGGTCGGCACAAGGACCACCGGTTCCGGCCAGCGGCAACGGGCGGCGCGAAGAGCGGCGGCGGTATCGAATTGGTGCATCGGGCGGATGGCAACGGGAGCGGCCGGGGAATCGGCTTGAGTCAGCGGAGGATCATTGGTATGCTTGGAAAACTCCGGAGTGACGATCGTGATACGACAGTTGGTGGGGGCCTTGATGGCCGGGGCATGGATGGCGGGAGCAATGGCGGCTGCGCAGGACGCCAAGGATTCGGCGGCCCGCTCCGAGGAAAAGCCCAAAGCGGCAGTTGTCAACATCCAGGAGATTTTCCGGGCCTATTACAAGACGGAGGACGCCCAGGAGCAGATCAATATCGAGCGGGCCCGGATCCAGAAGCAGAACAATGATCTGCTCCAGCGGATCGAGGCCATGGACGATGCCTTGCGCGAGGCCCGGCAGCGGGCCGACGACCCGGCGCTCTCGGAGCAGGACCGCAAGGCGCTCCAGCGCGAGATCGGGCTGCGGTTCCAGGACAAGGAGCTGCTCGAAGCCGAGCGCCAGCAGAGCGTGCAGTCGAGGCACCGGCAGTTGAACGAAAAGATGGTGGCGCGGATGTCGGGGATCCTGGAAGAAATCCGGGAGGTGATCCGCGCCCGGGCCGACGCGGCCGGCTTCGACTTCGTCTTCGACACCGCGGGGCTGAACAGCTCGCAGGTGCCCTTCGTCCTGTATGCCAAGGACGCCACGGACATCAGCACGATGATCCTGCAGGAGCTCAATCGGGACGCCGCCCCGGTGGAATAAGGGAATCGGGCGGCGGGATGGGCGTTGACGCCGTCCCGATTTGGCTCCAAGCTCCCCCCTCGCCACACATCAACCGACTTGCCAGACAACGACATGACCGCCCGCCCCATTTTCCTCGCCGCCATCACCTCGCTGCTCCTGGCGGTGGTTCCGGCCACCGCCCAGACCGACCGGCTGAAGATCGCCACCGTCGACATGCAGCAGCTCTTCAAGGAGTACCACCGGACCAGCGAAGCGCAGAAGCAGATCAACGTCGAGCGCGCCAAGATCCAGCAGGAGAACAACGAGCGCCTCGCCCGGATCCGCGAGCTGGAAGGCGAGTTGCAGACGATGCGCAAGAAGCTCGAGGACCCGTCGATCAACGACAAGACGAAGCAGGACCTCTTCAAGGAATTCCAGGGCAAGACGCAGGAAGGGGTGGCCCTCGACCGCGAGCGCCGGGAATACCTGCAGCGGAGAAACGCCGCGCTGAACGAGAAGATGGTGCAGCGGATGCGCGGGATTCTCGAGGAGATCCGCCAGCTCGTGGAAGAGCGCGCCAAGTCGGACGACTACGACTACGTTTTTGACAAGTCGGGGTTGAGCACCTCGCAGGTGCCGTTCCTGCTCTACACGAAGGATGCCACCGACGTGACCCCGGGGCTCCTGACGGAACTCAACAAGGACGCCCCGAAGGAGCCGTCCGGAGAGTAGGGACGCGTCGAATCGTCCTTCGTTACACCCGGTGGAACTCCGCATTGACGCCTTGACGGCCCTGGTGGGCGGGAAGCTTCTCGCCGGCGACGGGACCAAATCGGTGTCCGGAGTGGCCGGCCTCGCCGATGCCGGTCCGGCCGACCTGAGCTTTTTCAACTCCGTCGGTTACCGGAAGCAATTCGAGGCGACGCGGGCCGGAGCGGTCCTGGTGACCCCGGGGGTCGAGAAGGGGCCGGACGGGGTGGCCTTGATCGAGGTGGAGAATCCGTCCTACGCGCTGGCGATGCTGGCGCGGGAGGCGGAAGAGGCCCAGCAGCGGTTCGAGCCGGGCGTGCATCCCACCGCCTGGGTGGCGGATGATGCCGAGGTGGCCGCCGGGGCGGCGGTCGGCGCCCACGCCGTGGTGGAATCCGGCGCGGTGATCGGGGAAGGCACCGGGATCGGGCCGGGGACGGTGGTGGGCCGGGGCGTGAAGGTCGGCCGGGATTGCCGGATCATGGCGAACGTGACGGTCCGCGACGGGTGCATCCTCGGCGACCGGGTCGTCCTGCAGCCGGGAGTGGTCATCGGGTCCGACGGCTACGGCTACGAGTATGTCGACGGCCGGCACGAGAGGATCCCGCAGATCGGGATCGTGGTCCTCGAGGACGAGGTGGAGGTCGGGGCGAACACGACCATCGACCGGGCCCGCTTCGGAAAGACCCTCGTCGGGGCGGGCACCAAGATCGACAACCTCGTGCAGGTCGCCCACAACGTCCAGATCGGGAAGAACTGCCTCATCGTGGCGCAGGCCGGGATCGCGGGGAGCGCCCGGATCGGCAACAACGTCATCATCGCGGCGCAGTCCGGGGTGAACGGCCACAAGGAGATCGCGGACGGCGTGCAGGTCGGCGGAGGGTCGGCGGTCTACCGCTCCATCCACGAAGCGGGACGCTACATGGGAACGCCCGCCCGGCCGGTGAAGGACGAGATGCGCTTGTGGTCCGCCCTCGAGAAGCTGGTCGCCACGACCCGGGAGGTCGGCCGCTTGCGCAAGGAGGTCGATTCCTTGAAGGGAGGGTGAGAATCCTGGCGGCGGCCTTCAACCGCCAGCCCGGGGTGGGATTTTGCCGCTTGTTGGTGCGCGGCGGTCGGAAGGGGCCGCCCTCCCGCTAGCAAGGTCCGTCCGGAGGCATCGGTAGCGGAACGCTTGCGCGTTCCGATGGGTGGGGACGCCGGGGCAAACTCGGAGGCGCCAATGGTCCGGTTTTGGCAGGCGGGGCGCCCGCCCTGCAATGGCCCCGCCGGGTGGGAGGCGCCGATGGTCCGGCCGTTGGCAGGCGGGGCGCCCGCCCTACAATGGCCCTGCCGGGTGGGAGGCGCCAGTGGACCGGCTTTTGGCAGGCGGAGCGCCCGCCCTACAATTCGTTGGCGTTCCGGTGGGCGCCAATGGTCCGGCCGTTGGCAGGCGGGGCGCCCGCCCTGCAATTCGTTGGCGTTCCGGTGGGCGTCAATGGTCCGGCTTTTTGGCAGGCGGGGCGCCCGCCCTACAACGGGATCCGCTCACCGGGGGGCGGCATGAGGGAATGGTCGAGGTGGTCGGCGAACCACTGGGAGGCGGCGGGGTCGCCGTGGACCAGGAGGTTCATCTTCGCCTTGGCGGCCAGCATGAAGTCGCGGAGCTGATCGCGCGGGGCGTGGCCGCTGAAATCGAAGATCTCCACGTCGCAGTCGAGGGTGACCGGCGGGAGTTCGGGATCGAGATCGATGGGGTCGCCGCGCTTGGCGGCCCGGATGCGTCCCCCCGGGGTGGCCTCGTCGGCGTACCCGACGAACAGGAGGGAGTTCTTCGGGTTGTCGAGGAAGTGCCGGGCGAAGCCGTTCGAGACCGTCTTCTCGGTCATCATGCCGCTCGAAAGGGCGAATATGCAGCCCGGCTGGTACTCGATGGTGCGCTTCCGGCGCCGGGAGCCGGCGGTCAGTTCCATGTCGCGCAGGATGCGGAATCCCGCCGCGGTCCGCCGGGTGCTGTCCGCGAACTTGTCGTAGATCACGGTCATCTTGGTGCTCAGTCCGCCGATGAAGGTCTGGGCGTCGGGGAGGCGTCCGTTCCCCTTGCACTCGTGGATCATGGTGAGGACCTCCTGGGTCTTGCCGATGGCGAAGACCGGGATGAGGGCCGCGCCGCCGCGGTCGAGGGCCTTGTTGATGGCGGCCACGAAGCGTTCCTCCTCCTCGACCCGCGAGTAGCCGGGACGGCGCTCGGTATCGCCCCGGGTGGTTTCGGTGATCAGGACGTCGAGGTCGTGGAGTTCGGGGAAGCGGGCGCCCTTGATGAGGGCGTGGTCCTCGAAGTGCACGTCGCCGGTGTAGAAAATGCGCTTCCCGGGGCCCTCGATGAGCACCCCGGCGGAGCCGAGGATATGGCCCGCGTCGTAGAAGGTGGCCCGGACCTGGCCGGCGAAATCGAGCTCGAACGGCTTTTCGTAGTCCCGCGGTTCGAAGCGGCGCTCGATCTCGTCCACCATCCCGTGGGTGAAGAGCGGGTAATCGGGCAGGTCCAGCTCGATCCGCTGGGCCTTCATGACATTGACGGAGTTGTGCAGGAGGGCGTCGGCCAGCGCCGCGGTCGGGGGCGTCATGAAGACCCGCGCCGACGGCTGGTCCTGCATGAGGATCGGCAGGGAGCCGACGTGGTCGAGGTGCGAGTGGGTGACGATGATGGCGTCGACGCTGTCGGGAGGGAGGTCCTCGAAGCGGGGGAGGGCCTCGGGGCCGGTCCTTTTCGGGTGCAGCCCGGAATCGAGGATGATCCGGGTATTGCCGATCTCGAGGAGATAGCTGTTGGCGCCGATTTCATTGGCTCGGGTCAAGCTGGTGAAGCTGGCGGGCGTTTCCGGCACGTGGAGCGCACGATGACGGTCCCTCGATCCCATGTAAAGCCCGGCAGATCAGGGCCTAACGGCCGACGGGCCGCAAATTTGCTGTCGACACCGGGACGGGAACGATATAGTTCGCGCGGTCCCCAAAACGGCAGGGTAGCTCAGGGGTAGAGCAAAGGACTCATAAGCCTTGGGTCGGGAGTTCGAATCTCCCCCCTGCTACTTTCACCTCCCGAATCTCGAAACCCCGCATTCTGGTCAGGGGCCGGGGTTCCTCCCTGGACCGTCGAAGGGGGGAGATGAGAACTCTGCGGAACGAAGAGAGGCCCTTGAGTTTGAATGACCCTGCGCCTTTTAAGGCGCGAAACGAAATCGGCGAGCAACGCGAGCGATCCCGCATGGCGGTCCTTGGACCGCAATCTCCCCCCTGCTACTTTCAGAGGTCAGAGGTCAGAGGTCGGAGGTCGGAGGTCGGAGGTCGGAGGGTCTGACATCTGACATCTGACTTCTGATTCCTAGCTGGCCTTCCCCAGCAACTTCTCGTCCGCCGGGACTGCTTCGACGAGTTTCTCGATCAGGGAATCGGCGGTCTCGCCATCGGAACGCGCCGCGAAGTTCGGAATGATGCGGTGCCGCAGGACCGGCAGGCACAGCTCGCGGATGTCATCGATGGACACGTGGCAGCGGCCGCGCAGGGCGGCCCGCGCCTTGCCGGCGAGGATCAGGTTCAGCGAGGCGCGCGGACCCGCGCCCCAGGCCATGAGCTTCTTCACGAATTCCGGCGCATCCGGTTCGTCCGGCCGGGTCGCCCGGACCAGCGAGGCCGCGTATTCAAAGACGTGATCGGAGACCGGGATGCGTCGCACCACGTGCTGGAAATCGAGGATCGACGGCCCGTCGACGACCTCCTCAAGCACCGGCTCCTCGTCGTTGGTCACGCTGCGCATGATATCGAGTTCCTCGGCCCGGTTCGGATACTTCACCATGATGTTGAACAGGAAGCGGTCGAGCTGGGCTTCCGGCAGCGGGTAGGTGCCCTCCTGCTCGATCGGATTCTGGGTGGCCAACACAAAGAACGGTTCGTCGAGCTTGTAGTCCTCGCCGCCGGATGAGACCCGCTTCTCCTGCATGGCCTCGAGCAGGGCGGCCTGCGTCTTCGGGGGCGTGCGGTTGATCTCGTCGGCCAGCAGCACGTCGGTGAACACCGGCCCCTTCGTCAGGGAGAACTCCCCCGACTGGAAGTTGAAGAGGTTGGTGCCGAGGACGTCTCCGGGCATGAGG
>JABDMC010000291.1 GCA_013001695.1 Akkermansiaceae bacterium | reverse complement strand
CTTCAGGCCGCTCCCTTTGCTCCCACGCCAAGAACCCGGGCCTGAAGGCCCGGGCTTTGGTGTCCGGGCCCTTCAGGCCCACGCGGATATGGCCCCAGGCGTGCGGAGGAGGGCGAGCGCTAACGGGCCAGCCATCTTGCCGGCGCCGCGGCCTGAAGGGCCGCCACAACGGAGCCCGGGCCTTCAGGCCCGGGATGGGATCCGCGGGAAGGAGTTTGCGGGCTGAAGGTCCGCGAGAAACGGCCGCGCGGCGATGCCACGGTTTCTCGCGACCCTGCAGGCCGCCTTCTTCCCGCTCCCCGGAAGGACCCGGGCCTGAAGGCCCGGGCTATGGTGTCCGGGCCCTTCAGGCCCACGCGGATATGGCCCCAGGCGTGCGGAGGAGGGACGGGTTGCGGAGAGAAGGGGAGACGGTGCGAGGTGGCGCGGGCGGTGCGAGGGTCTCGCTTCTTCCCCCACCTCCTTCCATCCGGGCCCAAAAAATCCCCCGGGGCCGCGGCAGCAGCCAACCGGGGGAAAGACGCGCGAATCTATTTGGGGGGAAATCTAGCGGCGGCGGGTCAGACCGATGATGGAAAGACCGAAGAGGAGGCTCAGGGCCGGGGATGGTTCCGGCAGGCTGGCGACGTTGTGGGTCCGGATGATGTAATCCGTGGGACCGCTCGTATCGTAGGTGCCTCCCCCCACGGAATTGGTGCCTCCGCCGAGGGAGTCGGGGCCGTTGATGGCGCCCACCACGGCGGTGTCGGCATCCACGAGATCCCAACTGCGCGGGGTCGGGGCGGGAACGGCGGTGGTATCGGGGAAGGTCCAGGGTTCCGCCCCGGACTCGTTGGTGTAGAGAATCCACTCCGCTCCGGTGCCCACCGTGTCCCGGTTGCGGATGAAGACGTAGGACTGCGTCCCCGCGGGGAAGGTCCCCGCGACGTAGTCTTCGGAATCGGACGTCTGCCCGTCGAGGAGGGTCGCATTGCCCGCGAAACTCGCGGTTTCCCCGGCCCCCGACGAAAATCCGTCCGCGATATCGGCATCCGGCACCGTGATGGCGTCAAACACCTGCCAGTTCGCAACCCAGTCCTCGAGGTTCGCCACCGTCGGCGTAAACCCGACGGCGAAGGCCCCCAGCTCGATTTTGAACTCGTTCGCCCCCCAGGTGTCATCCCCGTCGTAGGGCGTGATGGCGCTGCCGTCACTCTGGATCACCCGTTCCAACACAAAGGACGTTCCCCAGTCGATTTCCACCGTGGCGCCCGAGGCCGGAGCGGCCAGCAGGGGCAGGGCAAGGAGCGGCAAACACCGCCGATCAATGGCGCGGGAAAGGACTAAACGCTTCATCTCTCCCGGGAAGCTATTGGTCTAAATAATATCCGTAAACACTGAATATCCGTATATATTAACAACAGTGAACAAGTGGCCCCGATCGGGGGAGGAGCCGAAGGGCCGGGGGCCCGATCCGGGTGCGGTTCTCGCCGGGGGGCCGTGGTGGGATCGATTGCGGGCGGGTTTGAAACACAGCACGGCCCCGGGAGTGACCCGGGGCCGTGCCGCCTTGCTGGGTGGTGTGGTGGTGCTTGTGCGAGTTGTTACGGGGCGGGGACGGGGGAGACGAGCGGCTTGATGGTGTTGCCGCTGTCAAGTTTCAGAACGAACGCGCGGTGCCGCTGGAGAGTGATGGTCGCATCGAGGTCGGGAAGGTTGGGGTCGTTGATGTCGGTCCAGTATCCGTATCCCGGGTAGTCGAGGAGGAAGTTGCTCTCGTAGCCTTCGACGTAGGTCGCGGAGAGATCGACGGCATCGTCGCCGCGCCAGAAGTAGAGTTCCGCGCCGAGACTGGGATCGGTCCCGCTGGTGATGCCGTTGGCGAGGGTCAGGGCGCGCCCGTTCGGGCCGGCCGCGGACTGGTCGAGGGGCCACAGGGCCCCGCCGAGATTGACGCCCTCGTTGAACGCGCAGGCGAGGTCGTGGCCGGCCACCACCCCGACGGCGTACTGGGTCAGGCCCCCGGTGAGCGGGTGGATGAAATTGCCCATGCAGCGCGAGACCGGCAGGCTTCCCTGGTCGGTCTTGGCGGCGAGGTCGTCGGAGCGCACCCACTTCACGGTTCCGCCGTCATCGAGCAGGATCATCATGAGCCACTGCGGAGTGTCGAGACGGTTGTCGTAGATGAGGAGGCGCGCCCCGGTGAGGGCATTGCCCTCCAACCCCGCGAAGGCCCCGTTCTTGTCGAAGAGGTCGTCGAGAGTGCGGTGGGGGAGGACCTCGAAGCTGGCCCCGGCGAGATCGGCGTTGGACGGGAGCCCGTCGCTGGTGTTGAGGCTCGCCCCGCCGGTGGTCTCCGAGAAGATGTCGGCGTCGACCACGAGGGTGAGGCTGTCCACCCCGGCGCCGGCGATGTCCCAGCGCTCGCCCTCGAGGGGCCCACTCGTGACCTGCAGGTAGTAGGTGCCGCCGCCCGCGATGGCGGTGGAAAGATCCGCTCCGTTGGCGGCGCTGGAGACATCCACGACATCCCCCGCGATGGCATCCACCGTGCCGCTGAAGGCTTTCTTCAGGCTGAAGGGACTGCTGAAGGTGGCGCACTGCGCGGCGTTGCAATCCGTTCCCTGGTAACCGAAGACCGCGGTGTAGTCGGTGGCCTCGGTGCCGTCGGAGGGGAGGGTGTCGGGCACTCCGTTGAGGTCCTCGTCGAGGCTGACGCGGAGGCGCAGCAGCCCGAAGTCGGCGGTGAGGCCCGCGATGCCGCCCACCGTCGTGCTGGAGACGTCGCCGAGCGTCACGGTCTCGCTGCCGTCCCCGTTGCTGGCCACCGTGAAGGGGGATGCCGCGGCGTCGCCCGCCGCGATGCTGGCGATGTCGGTCCACGCCCCGAGGAGGTCGTTGCTCCCCTGCAGGGTGTAGATCACGTCGGTGGATCCCTCGGGCCGGGTGAAGGTGGCGTCGATCCGCCCGGTGGCGGGATCGGCGAGCTCCACGCAGAACCCCTGGTGGCTGATGAGCCCGCTGTGGGGGTCGTTGCAGAGCGCGAACTCGAGGAGGTTGCTGTCGGTGTCGCCGTCGGGATTGCCCCCGGTGCCGGTGCCGTCGGGGACCGGCTGGGCGTCCGCGCCGGTGAGGCCGTAGAGCCCCACGAAGTCCGCGAAGAGGTTGCTCTTCGGGTCATAGAAGCCGGCGTCGATGGCATCGACCGTCTGGCCCGCGGCGACCGTCACGGTGCCGGTGCGGCCCGTGCCGGTGTCGGCGTCGCTGTCGAGGCCGGCATCACTCCCGGCCCCCTGCGGGCTGGCGTCGAAGCCCGCGGGCGCCACGAACTCGATCAGGTAGTCGCCCGCCACGAGGTCGCCGAAGCTGTAGGCCCCGGCGCCGTTCGTGGTGGTGGTGAGCAGGGTGGTCGTGCCGGCAAAATCGAGGAGGTTCACCGTCACCCCGGCGAGGCCGGGTTCGCCGGCGTCCTGGATCCCGTCGGCATCCCGGTCGCGCCACACGAAATCGCCGATGGTTCCCGGGTTCCAGAAGCCGGCATCGATGTCATCGATGGTGGCGCCCGCCGTGACCGTTACGGTGCCGCTGCGCCCCGTGAGGATGTCCGCGTCGCTGTCGACGGCGGGATCGCTCCCGGCCCCTTGCGGGCTCGGGTTGTAGCCCGCCGGCAGGACGAACTCGACGATGTAGTC
>JABDMC010000289.1 GCA_013001695.1 Akkermansiaceae bacterium | reverse complement strand
CCCCCCCCCCCCTGGGAGCGCGGACGGCCCGTCCGCTTCCGAAAACACCGGCGGCCGCAGGCCGCGAAGATGCGGCCTTCGGCCGTCGTATCCCTTGAATGCGGACGGGCCGTCCGCGCTCCCAGGGGGGGGGGAGAGCCGTGCGCACTCCCGGGGGATGGGCTCGCCTTGCCGCGCCGGCCGTGTATTCTGCGCGCATGGAATTGGATCTTGCCGCGGCAGCCGTGGCACGGGCGGAAGATCTTTTGCGGGAGGCCCTCGCCGGGCAGACGCGGGTCGAGCGGCTTCAGGGGCTGAAAATGCAGCGCCTGATGGCGGACCGGGATGGGAAGAATTTCACGATCGCGATGACCGACCAGGCCCTGCGGCCGCCGAGTGCGGAGCGCGGGGCCCGGCAATTGCGCTTTCTCGTCCAGCACTACGGCGTGCCGGACTACCTTCCGCTGCACGAAAAGCTGGCCCTCTTGCTGGCGGTCATGGGATCGACGGTCCTGCCACGATTCGTGATGGGCCGCGTCGCGGAGCAGGTGCGGCGCGATACCCGGCGCGTCATCCTGCCGGGGGAGCCGGGTGCGATCCGGGAGCACCTCCTCGAACGGCGCGAGGAGGGGATGCGGATCAACATCAACCTCCTCGGCGAGGCCGTCCTCGGGGCGGACGAGGCGCGGCGGCGGCAGGAACGCATCATCGAGCAACTGCACGGGGCGGAGTGCGATTACGTCTCGGTGAAACTGAGCTCGGTGTTCAGCCAGTTCAACGTGCTCGCCTTCCGTGACACCGTCGAGCGGGTGAAGATCCGGCTGCGGGAGCTGTATCGCGCCGCGATGGCCGGGGGGAAACCGTACAAGTTCGTGAATCTCGACATGGAGGAGTATCGCGACGTGCACCTGACCCTCGATGCCTTCCAGGAGGTCCTCGGGGAGGATGAATTTCGCGCCCTGCCGGCGGGGATCGTCCTGCAGGCCTACCTGCCGGACGTGTATCCGCTGCAGCAGAAGCTCACCGCGTGGGCGCGGGAGCGGGTCGCGGCGGGCGGGGCGCCGGTGAAGGTCCGGCTGGTGAAGGGGGCGAACCTCGCCATGGAGCGGGTCGATGCGGCGCTGCACGGGTGGGAGCAGGCGCCCTACGAATCGAAGGCGGAGGTCGACGCGAATTTCAAGCGGATGCTGCGATACGGTTGCCGGCCGGAGAATGCCGAGGCGGTGGTCCTCGGGGTGGGGAGCCACAACCTCTTCGACATCGCCTACGCGATGGTCCTGCGCGAGCGCGAGGGCGTCGAGGAGGCGGTGCGCTTCGAGATGCTGGAGGGCATGGCGGACCACCAGGCGCGCGTCGTCTGCGACCAGACCGGGGACCTGCTGATGTATGCGCCCGTGGTGCGGCGCGAGGACTTTCACTCCGCGGTGGCTTACCTCGTGCGCCGCCTCGACGAGAACACCGCGCCGAACAACTTTCTCGCGGCGCTCTTCGGGATGGAACCCGGCGACCCGTCGTGGGATCGGGAGAAGGAGCGCTTCCTGGCGGCCTGCGGCCGTGATGACATCGCGTCGGGTCCCCGCCGGACGCAGGATCGGTCCCGCGGCGAGCCGCCCGCCATGCCGGCCGGGGAGTTCGCCAACGTCCCCGACACCGACTGGACGCTCGTTGCCAACCGGGACTGGATCACCGCCGCGGTGGCGGCCCGGGACGACGCCGCGCCGGTCGAGATCGCGTGGGGCGAGACCGGCGGGGAGACACGGAGCGGCCGCGATCCATCCCGCCCCGGACGGGAGGCCTATCGCTACGCCGTGGCGGATGAGGCCGCGGTGGACCGCGCCCTCGCCACCGCCGTGACCGCGGGCCGCTCATGGGCGGCGCGCCCCGTGGAGGATCGCGCCGCGGTGCTGCGGAATGTGGCGGTGGAGATCGCCCGCCGCCGCGGGGAGGCCGTTGCCACGATGGTCATGGACGCCGGGAAGGCCGTGCCGGAGGGCGACGTGGAGGTCAGCGAAGCGATCGACTTCGCCAACTACTACGCCCTCGCGCTGCAGGGCGAGGAGTGGTCCGACGGGATCGCCGGCGAACCGCTCGGCGTGGTGGTGGTGACCCCGCCGTGGAACTTCCCCTTCGCGATTCCGTGCGGGGGCGTCCTTGCGGCGCTCATGGCGGGCAACGCCGTGATCCTGAAGCCGGCGTCGGAGTCGGTCCTGACGGCCTGGTGCCTGTGCGAGTGCCTGTGGGCCGCGGGGGTGCCGCGGGACGCGCTGCAATTCCTGCCGGCCCCGGGGGGCGGCGCCGGGTCGGCGCTCGTCACGGACGACCGCGTGGGCGGCGTGATCCTGACGGGTGCGCTCGAGACCGCGCAAAAGTTTTTCGACCTGGATCCGAAGATGCGTCTCTTCGCGGAGACCAGCGGGAAGAATTCCATGGTGATCACCGCCGCGGCGGATCTCGACCTGGCCATCAAGGACCTCGTGCAGAGCGCCTTCGGGCATTCCGGGCAGAAGTGCTCGGCGGCATCGCTGGCGGTGGTGGAGGCCGAAGTCTACGACCACCCCGACTTTCGGCGTCAGCTCGCGGATGCGGCGCGCAGCTGGGTGGTGGGGCCGTCGTGGGACCTGGCGAGCCGCGTCACGCCGGTGATTCGGCCCGCGGGCGACGACCTGGAGCGCGGCCTGACGGCCCTCGACGACGGGGAGGAGTGGCTCCTCGAGCCGCGGCAGGATCCGGACAACCCGAACCTCTGGTCGCCGGGGATCCGGCTCGGGGTGCAGCCCGGCAGCTGGTTTCATCGCACCGAGTGTTTCGGCCCGGTGCTCGGGTTGATCCGGGTGGAGAACCTGGAGGAAGCCATCGCGGTGCAGAACGCGTCGGACTTCGGGCTGACCGGCGGCATCCAGAGTCTCGATCCCCGCGAAATCGACCGCTGGATCGAGGAGGTGGAAGTGGGCAATGCCTACGTGAACCGCGGGACCACGGGGGCCATCGTGCGGCGCCAGCCATTCGGGGGATGGAAGAAATCGGTGATCGGTCCCGGAGCCAAGGCCGGGGGCCCGAACTATGTGCGGCAGTTCGCGCGGTGGGGGGAAACCGGGCTGCCGCACCTGGGCGCGACGGAACGCGACGAGGTGCGGGAACTGCTTTCCCGCCTGGTGGAGATCTTCCCGGAGAGCGGGGAGTGGCTGCGGGCCGCGGCCCGGAGCGACGCCCACTGGTGGGGGTGCGAATTCTCGCGCCAGCACGATCCGTCGCAGTTGTTCTGCGAGAAGAACCTCTTCCGTTACCGGCCGGTGCAGAAGGTGATCTGCCGGCTGGACCCGGCGGATGCGGCGCGGGCCGGGCGCCTGCTGCTCGCCGGCCGTTGTTGCGGCGTGGCGGTGGAGTTGTCCTGCCCGGATGAATGCCCGTCCCTCGCGGAGTGGGGCGTGCGGGTCGAGTCGGCCGCCGCCCTCGCCCGGCGGGTGCTGGATGACACCGGACCGATGGCGCGGGTGCGCACCTTGATCGACGAACCGGATGTCCGGCGCGCGTGTCACACCGGACCCGTCCCCATCATTGATGGCACCGTCCTCGCCAACGGCCGCCTCGAATTGCTGAGCTTCCTCCACGAACAGAGCGTGACCGTCACCGCCCATCGTTACGGAAACGTCGTGGAGTGAACGCGCGATCCGCCGGCGGGGGGTGGCCGGAATACTTGTAACGTCCTGATAGTTAATGGATACGAATGTTAATCCTATTGCCTATTCGCGCGGAATATATGATAAGGTGGACTGTCAATTGCTTCCCCACCCTTCGATTCGATGAGTTCCCGCCCCGATTCTGCCGCCAGTGCCCGCCCCAAGTTTTCCCCCTCCCCCGGATTGGCGGGATTGTTGATGCCGAATGCGGAGTGGCGTCCGCTTCCGTCATTCGACGCCACCGCGGGCGGGGCGCCAGCGAACCGGGTACGGCGCAAGTTCCTGCCCCCCGCGGGGCCCCTGCGCTTTTCGCAGGCGACTTCGACGGAACCCTCCGCGTAAAGGGCGGTGCCGATTCCGGCATCGAAGCCGTGAGTCGCCTTCCCGTCGAGGACTGCGGGCCGCCTCACCCCTCGCACCGCATCTTGTAAGACAACTTCCCGGCTATTTCCGGGGAGTCTCCTCGCCGGTCCTGGCCCAGGGACTGGATAACACCGGCCCTTCCATCCTCCCCTTTCTGGCACAAGGATGGGGGCGCCCGCCTAGACGAAATTTCTCGATTTTCGGGAAAAAACAGGAGGCACATGATTCTTTTTTACAAAAAAACGCAATATGTCTAAATATTCTGTAAATTCCCTCGTCATTGCCTTACAAATATTCACCGAATCCTAAATATCTCCCCCCACAAATGATTCTCCCTGATATTCTCAAGTTTGGCAGGTCGCTCACCCCACTGGCCGTCGCGATCGGACTTTCCGTCGCCATCGGAGGCGAAGCGGGTGCCGAGGAGGAGGTTCGGGTGCCGCCCACGAATCGGGACCTCCAGTTCAGCAAACTGACGGAGAAGAAGGCACAGAAGCACCGGCCGGCCGTCACTCAGCTGGATCCCGGTAAGATCCGCTCCCTGGAACGGGACCGCCGCGGTCTCGTGGAGCGCTCCACGATTCTCAGCGCCGGCGGCCTGTGGACCATCGTTCCCAAGGGAGCCGTGATCCATACCCCCAATCGGCTCAGTTCCCGCGTCGACACGGAGCCCAAGGGGCGTCTCGTCAGCTGGCATAGTTTTTACGCCCGGAACTACGGATGGATCAGGACCCACGAAGTCAGCATGGAGCAGGCCTGCGGCAAGGAGGAGCTTCCCGGGAAGCTCGCCGATGCCCTCCGCACCGGCGGAAAAGTGGTCGTGGCGGTCCGCCACAAGGGACCCATCTCGATGAAGACAGCGCATACCAAGGAAGCCGCCGAGGCCGAGCCGAAAGGCTGATGACGGCGCGAAGCAGGCTTCAAGCCATAGCGTTCCCAGCCCCTCTCCCAACCCCCGACACAACCAGGAAAATGAACCTCAATACGCTACTCAACATCATGGCGGGCGCCCTGATCGCCCTCGCGACCTCCGCCCTGGGCGAGGGCACCAAGCATGGCGATCCCTACGTTCCCGTGGGCTCCCTCAGCGTGAGCCCGCGCTACGTTCCGGCGGGCACGAAACCCACCATGAACTGGAGCATCCGCTTCCCGGAGAACCTCCCCGACATTGTCGACGTGGCCCCCAACAACCTGATCACCACCAAGCGCGCCTCCCGGGTGCGGATCCGGGTGATCGGGGTGGGATACGGCTTGGGCAAGAAGCGCCTCCCGGTGGCACTCTGGACGCAGGTGGGCAACGGCCCATGGCAGGGCATCTTCTCCGGAACCTCCAAGGAGGTGAAGTCCGACCGCTACCTTTTTGACACCGAGGTCCCAGCGGGAACGCCCATCAATCTCGCCGCCCGCGGTGCCAGCAGCAGCGGCGGCTGGGAAGTTGCCCGTATGACCGGAACCGACCACGTGGGAGTCGCAGCCCTTTCCAATGGCGACCTTCCCCCCTCCTACACTCCGGCCTACGACCAGGGGTCGATCGAGTCCTTCCTCTCCAGTTACATCGGCAAGAACAACAACGGGCATGGAAACAACATCGACGGCGTGGACTCCAGCAATCCGGGGAATGCGGGCTTCGTGGATTCCGACCCCACCGTCGATGACGAATCAAAGCGTCTCTCCCTCGGGCCCAAGGAGCTCATCTATCTCTTCGAACTGGGAACCCAGAACACCTCAAGCGCCTATTTCGACATGCAAGACCTCGTCGTCCTGGTGACCTTCGCGGAATGACACCACCCGCAGTCGAGCATCAGAAAACACCCACGAAAATCCCATCACACCTCCCCATCATGAAAACCACGGCATTGATTCTCACCCTGGGAGCCGCTTCGCTCTGCGCAAACCCGGCTGACGAATATGTGAACTTCATCCGGCAGATCCAGAAGGAGACCGGCGTCGAATGGGACGTCGGAGTAGCCGCCTCCGGATCAGCCCTCTCCCCGGAGGGCGTCACGATCGGGGGTGCCTTTTTCGAGTTGTGGTCCGTCCACAACTCCACCGCCGACGAGCACCTCCTCGACGAGCAGTTCGTCTCGGCCTTTCTGCCCAGCTCCGCCATCACGATCCAGACCGGCGACCCCTACAAGCCGATTCCGCGGACACGCGTCGACCAGCCATTCACCGTGATTGTCGACGTGAAGGGGCTCCTCAAGGACACCGGCTCCGTCACCAGCCTTCTCAACCAGGTCGCGAATGCGACCAGCGAAACTCCGCCCGAGGAGCTTGCGTTGGACCCCGACGCGCTCAAGAGCTGGGAGGAACTC
>JABDMC010000242.1 GCA_013001695.1 Akkermansiaceae bacterium | reverse complement strand
CGGGCCGCCATCGCCGAGATCCGCCGGGTCGGTGGGGTCGGTGCCCTGGGCGCCGCTGCCCACCACCGTGGTGATGATGCCATCGGCGTCGACCTTGCGGATCAGGTAGCTGTCGGTGGAGGCGATGTAGACGTTTCCGGAGGCATCCACGTCGACGCCCACCGGATAGAAGATGCCGGCAGCGGTGGCCGCCCCGCCGTCGCCGCTGACGCTGTCGGATCCGTTGCCCGCGATGGTGGTGATGACACCCGCGGTGTCGACGACGCGAATCCGTCCGTTCTCGGTGTCGGCGATATACAGGTTGTCGGCATCGTCGAGGGCGATTCCCCCCTCCAGGAAGAAATCGTTGAGTTCCGCGGCGGTGGCGGGGCCGCCGTCGCCGGAGAAGCCCTCGGTGCCGGTGCCGGCCACCGTGGAGATGACGCCGGTGCCGGCGTCCACAACCCGGATCTTCGACTGCACGTCGATGTAGAGGTTGTCGTTGCTGTCGACATCGACGTCGCAGGGGAAGAAGAGGTCCGCACTGAGAGCGGAACCGCCGTCCCCGGCGTGGGAAGAGTTGACTCCGGTTCCCGCCACGGTGGTGATCGTTCCGGAGGAGTCGATCATGCGCACGCGGTAATTGAAGGTGTCGGCAATGTACAAATTGCCGGCGCTGTCGTAGGCGACGCCCTGGGGGCCGCTGAGTCGGGCGCTGGTGGCGGGGCCGCCGTCGCCGCTGAAGCCGGCCGCTCCGGTGCCCGCGATGGTGGTGATGATGCCGGTGCCGGCGTCCACTTTGCGGACCCGGTTGTTGAAGGTGTCCGAAAAGACGAGGTTTCCGGCGCTGTCGAGGGTCATCCCGCTGTAAACACCGGTGATGGCCAGTTGCGCCATGATGGCATCGATGTTGTCACCGTTGTAGCCGAACGCTCCGGTTCCGGCGAAGGTGGCGATGTCCTGGGCACCGCTCGGGGACGGCGCGAGCAGGAACAAGCTCAGGGTGATCCCGCAGAGGGCATGTCTTGGTTTTTGTGCAGTTTTCATGTGTTTCTACTTGGCTGCGCGGCGGGGGTGCCGCGGGGGGGTCAGCTGCAGGGTGAGCAGATGATGTGGATAGTTGGTATCTTGCTAATAAAAAGTTGCAAGAATATTATCTGCACCTGCATTGTTTGTTTAGTGTGTTCGTTAGATGTACCCTAAAGCACAACATACTTGATAGTTCGGCTTTGCGAAGTAAATGGAGATGAAGGAGCCGTGCGATGACCGGCGGGTTCGGTCGCGGAGGTTGGGTTTTGAGGTGGGGTTTGAGGTGGGTTTTGTGGGGCGTGCGGCGGGCGGTTGCGTCCCGTCGAACGGAGGGGGTCGAGGGAAGTCGCGGGCGATGGACCGGGTTGCGGCGGATCGCTGTTAGACGTCCTGGATTGATGTCGCTGTCTGCAAATCCCGGTCGCTGATATAAGCGGAGGGATGGCTTCCGGATCGACATCCGTTCCGGAAGCTCATGCAATGAAAAGCAGGAATCGGCGATTGCAAGGAATGAACTTGCGGGTCGACGATGATTCCACAGATCGTGCGAGGCGGACCCTACTTGCAGGGCGATCCGGCGGCGGTGCCGAGATTGGCGGGCATGTCCGGAATGAGGAATCCGAGGTTGGCGGCGGCGCGGCTGCCCCAGAAGACGCTCCAGGTGCGCTGGGCGTGCGGCATGTTGAGGGAGGTGCACGCATTGTAGTGTCCGTAGCCGAAGAGCGCGAAGTCGGCGAGGGTGTAGAACTGGGCGATACCGGTGGATTCGCGGGAGATGTGGCACACCCGGCAGGCTCCCTTGAACATGTCACTGTAAACGGTCGGATTCGACGACCAGCCGCTCGGGATGTATGACTGCATGAAATTGAGCGGATTGGTGAGGGGATCGGGGGCGCCGTACCACCCCTCGATGACATCCTGGACCGCCACGGTGGGATCGGTCTTGAGCACCCCGGCGTTCATCTTGGCCAGTTCGTTCTGCTGGACCCCGAACTTCGGGTGGAAGGAATACGACTCGAGGTCGAAGGGGAGGAAGCGCGAGCCGAGGTCGGGCGAATCGCCGGCCTGGAAGCCGTTGCCGCCGTGGCAGACGACGCACAGGTTCGGGACGAATTTCAGGCCGCCGCCGTCGAGGTTGGCGCCGTCGATGAGGTTCCCGTTGCTGCCGTAGACATAGAATCGCGTGTATCGGGTCTTCTTGAACTTCCCCTTGTCGGCGCGCGCCGCGTAGTCCATGGCCACCGTGGCGACGGCGCCGCGCCCGCAGCGGGCGTCCTCGAGGGTCTTGTAGTTGGTCACCGCAAAGGCGACGTCGGGGAGACCGTCGAAGCTCGAGGTCCGGATGCGCATCGTCTGGGCGCGGGCGAAGCCGAGGTCGCCGAGGTTGTAGTAGTAGGCGGTGGCGTAGTCCGAGGCGGGCACGGAGGGCATCGGGGCGCCGAAGCGGGCCGGGAGGCCGTTGAGGGCGCGCCACTCGGCGAGCGTCCCGGGCGCCTGGATCTGCTGGTAGTAGTCGGAGGGGTCGACGGGAATGTTGAGGGCCGGTTTGCTGAGGAAGTGATCGAAGGCCGTGATGGCGGTGACGGTGGTGTCGCTGGGAAGGGTCTTCAGTTCCGGCGCGTTCTGGGCGAGGGAGACCTGGTGCCAGTGCGGCGCGATGGCGGGCGGAACGGCGGGTCCCGCCAGCGGCAGCACCGACTTGATGTAGACGTACTCCTTGGTGAAGGGCGGGATGAGGGTGGCCGGGTTGGTGGGGTCGGTGAACCGCCGGCCCGGGGCGAGCCGCAGGTCGAGGACCCGCACGAGATGGCCGATGTCCCGCGGTACGTAGAGGTGCCCGAGGCTGTTCTGGCAGAAGCCGTGGATCGTGACCGGGAAGATCGAGAAGTCGATGAGGACGTCGAACGGGTAGTTCAGGGAGCGATCGGCCTCGATGATGAGCTCGTTGAGGATCTTGTCCTCCCCGATCATGAAGAGTCCCTCGGTCCCGAGGGGGATCTCGTAGAGTCCCGTGCCGACCATGTTGGCGAACTTGCCCAGGCCGTATCCCCACCGTTCGAAGTAGGCGGTGGTCTCGTCCTGGTGGTAGCCGCTCAGGGTGGGGTCGGAGACGGCGGTGGTGGTGGGGATGGTGAGGGTCGCGGCGGGCGTGGTGGTGAGGACGCCGCCGAGGGGCTTGCGGAGGCTGAACCACACCGCCCCCTCCGCGGAGATCCCGGCGCGGGAGCCGCCGTCCCGCACCTCGGCGTTCGGCGGCATCGGATGCCGGCTCTTCATGGCGAGATAGACCATCTCGATGATCACCGTGCCGGCGTAGGGGCTGCCGCCATCGAGCACCGATCCGTTCGGAAGGCGGAGGACCGCCCCCGAGGGGTGATTGATGGTGATCCCGCCGACACCGTCCTGGTCGGCGTTGTAGGTCTGGGCGGGGACGACGCAGAAGTCGGCTTCGAGCGGAAGCTGGAACTCGAAGGGCCACAGGAAGGGCATGTGGCCGGGCTTGTCGACGCGCACCGTGTAGGGCGCCTTGGTGGAAGGATGCGTGAAGACTTCGAAGTAGCCGTTGGGCTGGCTGGTGGCGGAATTGAGCGGCGAACTTGCGCCGGTGCGCGTCACGGTGATGGTGGCGGGATCCGCCGAAACGAGGTCCTCGGGCTGGGCCGGATCCCAGACGCAGGCCACGCCCGACCAGCAGTTCGGATTCCAGAGGAGCGGTTCGACGGGAAGGTCGAAGGACGGGAGGTCCAGGAGGGACAGGCAGGTGGGCAGCAGGCGGACCCGCGCCGTGCCGCTGTCCTGGGCGTCGCCGAGCCCCTGCCCGGGCGGTCCGGGAGGCTGGTCGAAGACGAAGGTCGGCGAGGGGTCGGTGGAGAGCTGCTTCTGGCCGTTGAACTCCGCGATCCAGTGCGGATCCTCCGCGAGGCCATCGGGATTGTCGACTTCGGCGACGTAGGTCACCGGGATGCCGGGGGCGATGCAGCGGACCTCTTGGCCATTCTGGTAGGCGCGGATGCGGTGCGGACGCGGGATGCGCTCCACGAAATGGAATCGGACCGGATCAAGGTCGCCCGGCGGTTGCTGGATGACGGCCACGGCCTCGAGCTGCTTGAAGGTCGCGGTGAGGGTGATCGGGTAGTCGGGTTGGATGTCGGTGAGGGCGAAGGCGCCGTGGCGGTCGGGATGGACCACGGCACCGGTGCCTCCTGCGAACGAGACCTGCACCTCCACGCGCTCGCTGATTCCGAACTCGGGAAGGTCGACGCGCGCCGGGGTCCCGTTGGAGTGGCAGACCGCCCCGAGGAGGGTTGTCGCCGGTTGCGGGGGTTGCTGGCCGGTGGCGAGGACGAGGGGCGACAAGACCGCGCCCTCCGGGCCCACGTCGAGCTGCGCGGGCGAGAATCCCACCCGGCCGTTGAAGAGGTAGGAGACGTCGTAGATGCCGACCGGCACCTCCGGGATGCGAAAGTTGCCCCGGTCGTCGGCGATTCCCTCGAAGGGGATCGCAACCGGGTCGTTCCGCTTGCGGAGCGAGACCACCGCCCCTTCGCCGATCACGTCGAAGGAATCCCCCACCGAGCTGGTGAAGGTCTGCACGGCGCGGCCACTGACGACGCCCACCGGCCCGAAGACGCCTTCCACGGGTGGGGCGGGCGGCCCGGTCCCGGCGGCATTCGATCCCACGATCGTCACGAAATACTTCTGCCCGGCGGCGAGGCCCACGACCTCGAAGCAATTCGTCAGCGGCAGGGTGAAGGAGGCGAGGTGATTGCCGGGCCCCACGCCCGGGTCGGGACCGACGTAGACGGTGTACTCCGCGGCGTCGGGGGTGGAATCCCACTCCAACCGGAAGACGCCGTCGCGCACGATCATGCGCAGGTTGGGCGGGGCCACCGGCGGACCGGCGGGCTCGAGGCGAAAGAACGACTTCGGCGGGGTCACGGTGAACTGCGCCTCCCATTGGCCATTGTCGCCGGGAGTGGGGCCGGGCGCATTCTGCCACCCCGCGGGGTTCGAAAGGTCGTCGTTCCACTTCAGCGTCGTCCCGCCGGTGCTTGCGTTCCATTCCAGGATGACAATGTCACCCGAAGCAGCAGATTCAGGCCTGACACCGAGTTGCGCGGAAAGGGGCAGGATGCCGGCGATCAATACGAGGAGCGCGCCGAGTTTGGCGTGCCGGAGGCGAGAGCGGTTTTTCCTGTGCATGGCTGAAGGCCCTGGGTTCAAGACTAGGGTGGAATCCAAATGCTGGTCCAATTCCCCTACCGGCTAAAGGGAATTCGCATTTCCAGATTTCAGGGGATCCGGTGTCCCGGTTTTTGTGGGGCTCGATGCCTCCCGGATGGGCATCGGAACAGTTCCCATGTCATGCGCGCCGCGGGGGGCATGGGCAGGTCGTGCCCGGGGCGGGCCGTCCCACGAAACCGTTCCGGGGTGGCCGCAGTCGGCGCCCCCGGGCAAACCCTGAGGCGAAATTTTCAAGGTTCTTCAATGGCCGAGAGAGCAAGCGGTGCGGAATCCTTGACCGAGCTTATTTCGGATCTCATGGTGTGTAGTGCTGCGCGATGGCCTTCAGCGGCGACCTGAATCTCATGAAGACGTACCCTTGCCTCGCCTCGTGCGTGAGCTGGTTCTTGCTCGCGACCCTCTGGAGTGCCGTTCCCGTTTGCGGCTCGACGGTTCTCGGTTTCCAGAAGTCGGGAAACGTCGGCTACGAACTCGTCGGCTTCGGCCAGCCATCGACGAATTCCGCGTTCAGCGGCAACGTCTTTCTCGGCACCATGCCGCCGGGCGCCACCATCGAGTATGCGGCCGTCTACACAAACGATTTCCGGGGGCCGACTTCGGGTGGCGGAGCCATCGACGTGAGTTTGAAGGATCCGGCGATGACGACCACCGGACTGGCATCCAACCAGTCGCCGACGAGCCAGTCCCCTAATCCCGGCGGACTCGCCTTCGGCTGGGAGATCCCGGTCAACCCGCTCTCCATCATCGGCAACGGCGTCTACACGATCAGCGTCAACCCCAACTTCTTCAATGGCAATGCCAACCAGATGGCGGGAGCGGGCCTCCTGGTGGTCTTCTCCGATCCGACGCTTCCACTATCGACGGTGACCGTGATGCACGGGGTCGAGTTTCTCGATAACTCGAGCGGGTTGTTCCCGAGCGCCTCGGCGAGTTTTCCGGAGACGGGCACCAGCACAATCGGGGCCGGGGCCGGGCAACTCTCGATCCTCACCTTCGGGGACGACATGTTCGATCCGCCCATGAGCCCGAATGAACTGGTGCAGTTCAACGGCAGCACGGTGCACACCGGACTCGACGGGAACCTGAATCCGAACGCGAGCATTGTGACCGCCAACGTCACGACCGTTGCGGGCCACAACGCCAATACCGCGACGGTCACGGCGGGCGGCGACGTCTTCTCGTGGCATGTCGCGGTTCTCCAGTCGACGATCCCCGAGCCCGGGAGTGCGTTGCTCGCGCTTCTCGGGATCGGGGCGATGATGTCCCGGCGGCGGAGGCAGGCAGGGTAGCCCCGGCTAATCGTCGTGCTCCAGGTGTTTCCTGAGGCTCTCCCGGAGGAAGTAGGTCCAGCCCGCCACGGCACTTTCCCGCTGGAACTCCGGGATGTCACCGGGAAAGGACTCCACGACGCGGTGCGTCAACCGCAGCATGGTTCCGCCATCCGCTTCAAAGAGATCGAAACTGACGAGGGAGTCTCCCGGATAGCCCCCGTATTTCCAGTTGTAGGTGATCGACCTGGGCGGCACGACCTCGGTGATCTTCCACAGGTGCGGGAAGGTTCGGCCCCCGGACTCGACGGTGAACTGCGTTTCGAATCCCACCTCCGCCTCGAACGCCGGGATGTCAGCGAAATACCACTTCCGCATGCGGTTCACGTCGGTGAGGGCATCCCAGACATCGGCGAGGGGCGCGGCGTAGGTCTCTTCGACGACGATGGGATCTTCGGCAGTGTTCATGGACGCCGGGGTCGGGCGATGATGGGCCGCCGGCCCTAGGGGCGGGCCCGGACCAATTCTCCCCCGGACCGCTCGATGAGCAGGATGAGGAGCTTGGGTGGCCGGCGCTTCAGGGTGTGCACGTAAAGTCGCACCTTGTTGTCGAGGATGGGACGGGCAATCTCCTTGATGGCTTCATCATCCTCATCGTCATCGAAGTCGCAGAACCAGTAGATGGCGTCGGCCTTGCGGAGCTGGACCAGCGCGAGGAGGGCGGAAACATTGTCCTTTTCCATGCGCCATTGGAGTTTGTGGGCGGCCCGTTGCTCCACCGCGGGACAGTGCCACTCGGGATCGAGCGGGTCCGCCCCTTCTCCCGGTTCGACGTAGAACCAGCGGAATCTCCCGGACTCGTCGCGACGGCGGCTGGAGCCGGTGATGAACGACCCCCAGACTTCGCGGTAATGGGCGTCCGGATAGTGCGCCCCGATGGTCTCGCGGAGCTTTTCGAGGTGGGGCGCCATGCTGGGACTGTTGTCGAGAATGACGCCGAGGCGGCTCGCACTCACCGTGGTGCCGTAAATTTCGGCCTTCTTCAACGGCACCGCTTTCCGTCCGGCGGCTTGCGGCGCATCCTCGCGCGCCTTCTTCTCGGCGGCGGCCAGCTCCTTCCGGACCGCTTCCAGATCCTCCAGGAGGTTCGCGATGTGTTCCTCCATATCGCGCTCCGAGAGGCGGTTTTCCAGGAAGCGCTCCTGATGCCGCTCCTGTTTCCGGTCGAGCTCGCCGTGGAAGTACTGATAGCCGAGGTCGTGGGGCCTGCCGGTGACCTCCCCGAGCACCGCGGCCCGCTTCGCGAAGCGTTCCTTCAGGTTCGTGATGTAGCGCATCGAGTACTTGATGATGCTCTCCCCGGTCCAGTCCCCGTAGCTTTCCCTCGCGGCGATCCGGGCGGGAGTGGCGAACAGCACGACTGCGGCGAGGCCCAGAGCCCACCTTCCCGGATAATTCGCTCGCGGCCCCATGACGCGGACGGGTAGCATTTCCATCCCTCGAGGGTCAATGGCGAAGGGGCCGGTGCGGCCCGCCGTCCCCGGGGGAGGAACACAATGAACCGCAATACTGCCACCGCCCGATTCGTAGGGAGTCCCATCAAGCGAATGCGTCCCATTAACAACCGCGCGCCGTGGATCACCGGGGCGGTGCTGGTCATGGGCATGGCCGCCCTGCCGGCGGCGCCCGGGGAGTTTCGATTCCAGGACGCGGACCGGGTGGCCCTCGTGGGCAACACCGTGGTGGAGCGCGCCCAGCGCTTCGGGCACCTCGAGACGATGCTGGCCGTCGGCGCCGGGGAGGGAGTGCCGAACGTGACCTTCCGCAATCTCGGATGGAGCGGGGATTCGGTCTTCGGGGATGCGCGCTCCTACTTCGGGAAGCCCAAGGAGGGCCGGGAGCGGCTCGCGAAGATGATGACGGAGTGGAAGCCGACGGTGCTGGTGGCCTGCTACGGGACCGGGGCCGCCATGTCGGAAGACCGCGGGTGGACGATCGAACCCGGGGCGGAGGCGCGCTCGCGGGCGGGAGAGGCGGAGAGCCTCGCGCTCTTCATCGAGGCCTACGGGAACCTGCTCGATCTCATGGAAGACGCCGCGGACGGGACGGTGCGCGAGACCATCCTGGTGGCGCCGCCGCCGCTGGAGAACCTCGGCGCTCCGTGGCCCGATCAAGGGGCGCGCAATGCGCGGCTCGCAGAATACCGGGATGCGATCCGCGCCCTGGCGCAGCGTCGCAAGGCGCGCTTCGTCGACCTCTACGGTGCGATGGGCGGAGAGGGCCTCGTGGCCGGGAAGCGGACCGAGGCGCCGCTGACGGAGAACGGCGTGCACTATGGTGATGCCGGATACACCGTCATTGCGCGGGAACTCGCGGCCGGGCTCGGGCTCGAGTTGCCGGAGGGGCTCTCGGCGAACGATCCCGCCGTCGTCGCGATGCGGGCCGCGGTGGTGAAGAAGAACCGGCTCTTCTTCCACCGCTGGCGTCCGGTGAACGAGACCTACCTGTTCCTGTTCCGGAAGCACGAGCAGGGGCAGAACGCCGGGGAGATTCCCCGGTTCGACCCCCTGATCAAGAAGGAGGAAGAGCGCATCGCGGGGCTGCGGAAGGCGGTATTTGAATCATCGAGGAAGGAGAACTGATGGCGACACGAACGATGGGAGGATGCGGTAAGGGCCTCGCGGTGGCGGGGCTGGTGGCCGCGATGGCGGACGCCGGATTTGCGCAGCGGGGCCTGCGGGACATTCCGGACCCGGACGTGGCGGCGCAGGAGGCGACGTTCCGGCTCCCCCCGGGGGCGAAGATCAACCTGTTCGCCTCGGACCCGATGATCTCGAAGCCGATCCACATGAACTGGGACGGCGAGGGGAGGTTGTGGGTGGTGAGCAGCCCGCTCTACCCGCACATCGAGCCGGGGCAGCCGGAGACCGACAAGGTCTTCGTGCTGGAGGACGCCGACCGCGACGGGAAGGCCGAGAAGGTGACGGAGTTCGCCTCGGATCTCTACATCCCGACCGCGGTCCTGCCGGGGGACGGCGGGGTGTACGTGGCGAACACCACCGAGATTCTCTTCCTGCGCGACAACGACGGGGACGGGAAGGCGGATGAACGGCGGGTGGTCCTGTCGGGCTTCGGGACGGAGGACACCCACCATATCGTGCACACCTTCCGCTGGGGGCCGGCGGGGATGCTGTGGTTCAACCAGTCGATCTACATCCACAGCCACGTCGAGACGCCCTACGGGGTGCGGCGCCTGATGGCCGGGGGAATGTGGCACTTCCGCCCGGAGAACGGGCGGCTGGAGGTCTTCATGCGGGGGCTGGTGAACCCGTGGGGGCACGTCTTCGACCAGTGGGGGCAGAGTTTCATGACCGACGGGGCGGGCGGCAACGGGATCAACTTCGTCTTTCCCCGGGCCACCTTCGCGACGGCCTACGAGGCGGCCCGCACTTTGCGGGGGCTGAACCCCGGGCAGCCGAAACACTGCGGGCTGGAAGTGGTGAGCGGCCGGCACGTGCCGGAGGAGTGGCGCGGGATGCTCCTGGCGCCCGACTTCCGGGGCCACCGGATCAACCGCTTCGAGCTGAGCGACAAGGGGAGCGCCTATGTCTCCACGCAGCAGGAGGATCTCGTGGCGTCGTCGCACCGCGCCTTCCGCCCGATCGACGTCAAGATGGGGCCGGACGGGGCGATCTACATCGCGGACTGGTACAACCCGATCATCCAGCACGGGGAGGTCGACTTCCGGGACCCGCGACGGGACCACAAGCACGGGCGGATCTGGCGGATCAGCTTCCCGGGGCGCGAGTTGGTGCAGCCGCCGAAGATCGTGGGGGCGCCGGTGGAGGAGCTCGTGAAGCTGCTCGACGCGCCGGAAGGATGGACGCGGGAGCAGGCCACCGTGGAGTTGCGGCAGAGGGAACCGAAGGAGGCCCTCGAGGCGCTCACTGCATGGCACGCCGGTTGCGAGACGGACCTGCAGCGCCTGCGCGCGGTGTGGGGGATGCAGGCGGTATCCGCGTCCACCGGATCATTCCGCCGCGACTGGGTCGCTCCGCTCCTCGAGTCGAAGAACCACAAGGTGCGGGCCGCGGCCTTGCGGGCCTTGTACTACGAGGCCGCGGACCACGGGCTGGAGCGCTCGATCCTGGCGAAGGGGGTCAGCGACCCGCATCCGCAGGTCCGCCTGTGGGCGGTGAGTGTCCTCGCGCAGCTCGATTGGCCGGACACGGTGGAGCTGGCGTTGCGCGCCCTGGATGGTGTCGAGGTGGACGAGTTCCTCGACTTCGCGGTGTGGTCGATCTGCCGGGAGCACGCCGGCCGCTGGAAGCCGAAGACGGCGGAGGGGAATCCCTTCGCCAGCACGGCGCAACTCCTCTTCGCGGTGCGGGCGCTGAACGAGCCGGTGGGGATGAACGAGCTTCTCCCGAGCCTGGGAAAGGGCCCGCTCGCGAGCGATTCCGCCGCGGCGGAGCTGGTCAACTGGGTGAGCCGCACCGGCAATGCGGAGCACCTTGCCGCCATGTTCGACTACGCCCTGAGCGACGAGTGTCCGCCGGCGCGCAAGGGAGTGGTGCTGGCGGCCCTCGCGGATGCCCTGAAGATCCGGAAGCTCGCGCCCGCCGGCGACAAGTCGCGCGTGAAGCGCTTTCTCGGGTCGCCGAACCCCGGCGTGTTTTCCCGGTCGGCGGCCCTGGCCGGCGGATGGAAGGTCGAGGCGGCGCGGCCGGTGCTCGAAAAGGAATTCCTCGGCGCCGGGAAAGACGCCGGGCGGGCCCGGGCGGCGCTCGACGGGTTGCGCCTGCTGGGCGGGGAGAAGACCGGGGCGTTCCTCGCGCGCATCGCGCAGGATGAATCCGCCACGTTCGAGGCGCGGTCCCTCGCGGTGATCGGGCAGACGCAGATGAATCCCAAGTCGGGGGCGGCCCTCGCGATTCCGGTGTTGCAGGCCGCCCCGGGGGGGCGCGACCCGCACGGAATCGTGGATGCCTTCCTGTCGCGAAAAGGCGGGGCGAGCGCCCTTGCCGCGCAGCTGGGCAAGCCCGGGGTCACCCTGCCGCAGGACGTCGCGCTGGCGGCGATGCAGAAGGCGGGCAGCGCCGCCACGAAGCCGGAGGGATTGATCAAGGCGCTCCAGGATGCGGCGGGCCTGAAGCCGATGCAGACGCAGCTGAGCCCGGCCGGGATGGAGGCCATGATGCGGCGCGTCGCGGAGCAGGGCGACCCGCATCGCGGCGAGAAGATCTACCGGCGCCCGGAATTGACCTGCATCGTGTGCCACGCCATCGGCGGGTCGGGCGGGATCATCGGGCCGGACCTCATCAGCGTCGGGTCGAGCGCGCCGGTGGACTACCTGGTCGAGTCGCTGCTGGAGCCGAGCAAGAAGATCAAGGAAGGCTACCACACGGTGCTGGTGACGACGAAGGGCGGCGAGAACTTCGCGGGGGCGCTGGCGCGGGAGGACGCGCGGGAAATCGTGATCCGTGATGCCGCCGGGAAGGAGAACCGCATCGCGAAGGCCGACGTCGCATCGCAGACGGTGAGCCCGGTGTCGCTCATGCCGCCGGGGCTGACGGCGAGCCTGCGCGACGACGAGTTCGTGGACCTCGTGCGCTTCCTGTCGGAGCTCGGGAAGCAGGGGGACTTCGCCATGCCGGTGAACCGCCACGTCCGGGAGTGGGAGGTCCTGCAGCCGCACGAGCGCATCCGCGATGACATCGGGCACTACGGCCCGAAGATCTTCGCCGAGGATTTCGAGACCTACGTGTGGACGCCATTGACGGCGAAGGTGGACGGCACCCTGCCCGCCGACGAGCTGCCGAAGGTGAAGGCCCGGGGACGGAGCGTCTACGGGGTGGGACGGTTCTTCCTGGAGTCCGCGGCGGGGGGCGAGGCGCAATTGAAAGTCGGCGGGAAGCTGGCCGGCGTGCATCTCTTCCTCGGCGAGAAGAAGGTCGCCGTGGACGAGGCGGGAGGGGAGGCGGTCGTGACGCTCGCCCTCAAGCCGGGCCGCAACAAGGTCACGGTGGCGGGGCCCCTCGGATCCGGCTGGGACGGCGTGAAGGTGGAGGTCCTCGGCGACGCCGGGCCAGTGCAGGTGGTGAAGCCGTAGTGGTGAGCCCCGGGAGGGGCGGAACATCAGCCCCGGGAGGGGCGGAACATCCTAGCCGCGGGTGACAACCCGCGGAACCGGGTTGCGAGCGTCGTCCGAGCCCCGGGAGGGGCGACACAAAGGGTGGCTCGCGGATGGCCCCGGGAGGGGCCCAACATATTAGCCGCGGGTGAAAACCCGCGGAACCGGGTTGCGAGCGTCACCCGAGCCCCGGGAGGGGCGACACAAAGGGTGGCTCGCGGACGGCCCCGGCAGGGGCCCAACATATTAGCCGCGGGTGACAACCCGCGGAACCGGGTTGCGGGCGTCACCCGAGTCCCGGGAGGGGCGACACAAAGGG
>JABDMC010000240.1 GCA_013001695.1 Akkermansiaceae bacterium | reverse complement strand
GGATGATGCGCTTCTTGATGGTGGGCAGGACCCGCTCGATGAAGATGAGGTCGCGCGTCGGCGGCCACGGGAAGTGCGCCACCTTCCGGACGAACGGATCCGCCGTGATGAACTTGTCGAGGTCGGCCTGCCGGATGGACGATTGCACCGCGTCACGGGATGCGGTGAAGTTCAGGTTGACCGGGATCTTGTTGGCGAAGAGGACCGCGAGATTCGCCACGAGGCCGGCCTTGCCCGGGGGCAGGAGGATCCCGACGCGCTCCTTCTCGGTGGCCTGCCTGATCTCCTTCGAAAAGGCGATCGCCGCCGCCAGGAGCTTGTAATAGGACACCGAGGTGTCGTCGGACCCGTCGAACAGCGTGCGCGATGACCCCCACTTCTTGAGGCCGGCCAGGAGGGCCGTCGGGAGGGAGCCGTTGAGAAAGTCGCGGGAGGCGAAGGCGCGCTCGAAGGCGCCGAGGAGATTCTCCCGGTAGCGCGCCACGCTGGCCTCGCCGGCCGCGATCGGCTTGCCGAGAACCATGATCGAGGAGGGCAGCCGGCCGGTCCGCTCGACGGCGAGGGCCGTTTCGCGCGGGAGGTGCACCGCGAGCGGAATGATGGGAAGCCCGAGGTCGCACAGGAAGCGCAGTTGCTTGGCGGAGATGTGGCACGGCGACCCGGGACGCGTGGCCACTTCGCTCGGGATGAAGATCAGGATGCCGCCGTCCGCCAGCTTCGCCTTGAGGTGGCGGCCGACGAATTCGGGCGAGGGGTCGTTCTCGTCGAAGGTCGCCGCGGCGACGTCCTCGCGCGCGAGGTAGTCCCGCGTCTGGGGGTCCACGAAGGACCCCTCCTCGGCAAGCCAGGTGATCCGCCGGCCGCCAAGGCGCTCGACGAGATTCACGAGTTCGGGGTAGTCGAGGCGTCCCGGGACGAGAAACGCCCCCTCCTCGGGGAACGCCTCAAAATCGAGAAACTGGGCGGCAGTGGGCATGGGTGACGGGCGGAACGGTTGCAAATCGGCCGCCAAAGGGAAGTCAGAAAGAAACTCGTCTTATTCGCAATTCCTTTCAATCAGGGGAATGTGCTTTCCACCCCGGACCCGGGTTGCTACGGGGTGGGGACATGAGCAAATCTGTGTCGCCCGAAGCCCGGGCGCGGTATTGGCGCAAGAACCTCAGTGTCCTGGCGGGCCTCCTGTCGGTCTGGTTCCTCGTCTCCCATGGCTGCGGAATCCTCTGGGTCGACCAGCTCGACAAGATCCGGATCCCCGGGACGGGGTTCAAGCTCGGCTTCTGGTTCGCCCAGCAGGGGAGCATCTACGTTTTCGTCGTCCTGATCGCGATCTACGTCCTCGTGATGAATCGCCTCGACCGGGAGTTGTTGGGGGAGGACGACGAATAAGCTCATGAGCGTTCAGGTCTGGACCTTCATTCTCGTGGGGCTTTCCTTCGCCCTGTATATCGGCATCGCGGTGTGGTCACGGGCCCGCTCCACCGGGGAGTTCTACGTCGCGGGGAAGGGGGTGCCCAGCCTCGCCAACGGCATGGCCACCGCCGCGGATTGGATGAGCGCCGCGTCGTTCATCTCGATGGCGGGGTTGATTTCGTTCATGGGGCGCGACGGGGCGGTCTACCTGATGGGGTGGACCGGCGGCTACGTGCTGCTGGCCCTGCTGCTGGCGCCCTACCTGCGGCGCTTCGGGAAGTTCACCGTGCCGGATTTCATCGGGGACCGCTACTACTCGAAGACCGCCCGGGTGGTGGCGGTGGTCTGCGCGATCTTCGTTTCGTTCACCTATGTCGCGGGCCAGATGCGGGGGGTCGGGGTGGTGTTTTCCCGTTTCCTGGGCCTCGACATCGAGCTCGGGGTGCTGGTCGGCATGGCGATCGTCTTCTTCTACGCGGTGCTCGGCGGGATGAAGGGGATCACCTACACGCAGGTCGCCCAGTATTGCGTCCTCATCTTCGCTTATCTCGTCCCGGCGATCTTCATCTCGATCCTGCTCACCAACCAGCCGATCCCGCAGATCGGTCTGGGGGCGGAGTACGCGGTGGACGGGGCGAAGCAGGGGGTGAGCCTCCTCGACAAGCTCGACGGGCTCTCGACCGAGCTCGGCTTCGCGACCTACACGGACGGCAGCAAGTCGACCATCGACGTGTTCTTCATCGCGATGGCCCTCATGGTGGGCACCGCCGGCCTGCCGCATGTCATCGTGCGTTTTTACACGGTGAAGCGGGTGCGGGATGCCCGCATCTCGGCCTTCTGGGCGCTCCTCTTCATCGCGATTCTCTACACCACGGCACCTGCGGTGGCGGTCTTTGCCCGCACCAACCTCCTGCAGAGCATCCCCGGGATCGCCTACGAGAAGGCCCCCGGCTGGTTCAAGAACTGGGAGGACACCGGGCTCATCGCCTGGGTCGACAAGAACGGCGACGGCAAGATCCAGTATGACGGGAGCGGCGCGGCCTTCGTCGGCAAGCCGACGGGCAAGGACGGGCCGGATGCCCGGCCGGCGCGGAGCGCGGGCGGGGAGCGGCTCTGGGACAACGCCCCGACCGCCAACAGCAACGAGCTCTACATCGACCGCGACATCATGGTCCTCGCGAACCCCGAGATCGCGAAGCTGCCGAGCTGGGTCATCGGTCTCGTGGCGGCGGGCGGGTTGGCGGCCGCCCTCTCGACCGCGGCGGGTCTCCTGCTGGTCATCTCGACGTCCGTGGCGCACGATCTCGTGAAGAAGACCTTCCACCCGGACATCACCGAGAAGGGGGAACTCATCGCGGCCCGGATTGCGGCCGGGGGAGCGGTGGTGGTGGCGGGTTACTTTGGGATCAATCCGCCGGGGTTCGTGGCGCAGGTGGTGGCCTTCGCCTTCGGGCTCGCGGCCTCGTCGTTCTTCCCGGCGATCATCCTGGGGATCTTCTCGAAGCGCATCAACGTCTACGGGGCGATCAGCGGCATGGTGGTCGGGATCCTGTTCACCGCGAGCTACATCATCTACTTCAAGTTCATCAACCCGGCGGACAACGTGCCCGAGAACTGGCTCTGGGAGATCTCGCCGGAAGGCATCGGCACGGTGGGCATGATCCTGAACTTCATCGTGGCCATCGGCGTGTCGCTCGCCACGCCGCGCCCGCCGGAGGCGATCCGCACCCTCGTGGACCGCGTCCGCTACCCGCGGAAGGCGATGGCGGAGGAGGGCTCCTAGCGCCCCGTTTCCCGCCCGCCCGGGCCCAACCGGTTGCGGGTCGTGCTTCGCTCCGGCGAATGCGAATCCGCGCCGGGGGACGGGGATCGCCGGGCGAGGGGAGGTTCGCGGGGGAACTCAGCGCTGGCGCAGGGCGTGGATGCGCTGCAGGACCGGCGGGTGCGAGTAGTCGAGGAAGACCGGAAGGGGGTGCGGGGTGAGGTTGGAAAGGTTGTCGGCGGAGAGCTTCTTGAGGGCCGAGACGAGGTGGTCGGGGGTCTCCTGGGCGTCGGCCGCGTAGGCATCGGCCTCGAACTCGTGCTTCCGCGACCAGGCGTTCATGGCGATCCCGAGGATGCGGCTCACGGGCTTGAAGACGATGAAGAAGAGGACGAAGCCGACGTGGTAGGAGATCGGGCCGACCCCGAAGGCGTCGAAGAGCATCCGCGCGAAGGCGCCGTGCGGGTCGGTGGCGAGACCGAGGAGGAAGAAGATGATGCCCGTCTGCACGATCGACAGGACAATGCGCTGGACGATGTGCTTCTTCTTGAAGTGGCCGATTTCGTGGGCGAGGACCGCCACGAGTTCCTCGGTGGTCTGCTGTTCGACGAGGTTGTCGTAGAGGGCGATCTTCTTGCGCTTCCCGAACCCGGTGAAGAAGGCGTTCGACTTCGCGGACCGTTTCGACCCGTCCATGATGGAGATCTCGGTGAGCGGGAACTGGCATTTCTCGGCCATGCGCTGGATGGCCTGCTTCAGCTCCCCGTCTTCCATCGGCTCGAACTTGTTGAAGAGGGGGAGGATGACGGAAGGAGCGAGGTAGGTGAGCGCGAGGGTGAAGGCCGTGAAGGCGATCCATGCCCACAGCCAGGCGTTCTCGACATTCTGGAAGATCCAGAGGATGCCCGCCACGAGCGGCAGCCCGATGATGGCCATGAGGAGGACCGTCTTGACCTGGTCGAGGACGAAGGTCTTGAAGGTGGTCTTGTTGAACCCGAAGCGCTCCTCGAGGACGAAGGTCTCGTAGAGGGAGAAGGGGAGCTGGAAGAGGTAGTTGAGAGCGGCGAGGGCGGTGATGTAGGTGAGGCCGATCGCGAGGATCGAGCCGCCGAGGCTGCGGGCCGCGCCGTCGAGCCCGCCGAATCCCCCGATGAACCAGAAAACCAGGAGGACCGTCAGGGAGGCGAGGGAAGTCAGGATCTCGAACTTCGTCCCGGCGCGGGTGTATTCCTGCGACTTGGCATACTTGTCCTCATCGAAGGTGTCCCGGAACTCGGGAGGCAGCTCCGGCCGGAGGTTCTTCAGGTTCAGGAGGGCCGAAATGAAGTCGAGGTTCCAGAGGGCCAGGAGGGCGATGAGGAGGATTATGGCGAGAATATTGAATTCCGGATCCATGCGGGCTCCACGGTTCCCGCGGGAGACGGGCTGGCAAGGGAAAAACGTCGTGACCGTCCGGCGGGATCTGCCAGTGTGTGGGCGATTGTGACCGCGACGAAATGGATTTGGTCGGGAATGGCAGCGGCCGTGGCGCTGCTGGGAGGTTGTGGGCACGTCGTCACCAACGAGAACACCTACTCGGGGGTGGGCGGGGTGCTGATCAATGGTGCCGAGGTGCGCAGCGCGGTCCAGCCGCTCGGCGGCACCGGGGGGTATTCGTTCTCGGCGATGGTCTACTCGGCGGGAAGCGGGACCACCGACGGCCCGTTCCTCTGGCGCATCGAGGCGACCGGGCGGGAAGGGGTCCACGAGAAGCTGCGGGTGCACCGGCTGAAGGTCGAGACCAGGGCGACGCAGCGCAGCGAGTGGTTCCCGTCCAAGCAACTCGGGAAGTTCGCGCGCTTCCACCCGCTGCAGAACGATCCGGGCAAGACGTTCGCGCAGTACCAGATCCCCGGGAAACTGGAGGTCTACCCGGAGGAGGACGGCGCCATCGCCATCACGGCGGATATCTCGGTGGAGAGCGTGGAGCGCACCGAGCGGCGGGTGGTCCGCTTCCGGATGGACCCGGAGCAGACGCGAAACGTCGATTTCATCTTCCTGCCGGGGGAGATCGTGAAGGGCGGCAGCGGGCCGGACCCCCGGGAATGGCGCTGGTAGGCGCCAACGGAGGGTTTGCATTAGCCGCCGGGGAGGATAGAATCAGGCGTGGGCATGAGGACAGGGCTTTCGGTATGGGCGGGCATTCTGCTGGCCGCGGGAATCAACCCGGCCGGGGCGCAGGAGGAGGGGCCGCCCCTCCTTGCCGCCAACGAGGAGGGCGAGCGCACCGCGCAGGATGGCAGCGTCTTCACCCGCCGGGACGCGCGGACCCTGAACCTCTCCATTCCGGCTCCGCGCGGACTCATCGCGGACCGAAACGGCGAACCGCTGGCCCAGAACAAGGTGGCCTATTATTTCGCGCTCGAGTTTCCCCATTTCGAGAAGCCGGAGGATGCCGTGATCCTCGAGTGGGCGCACAAGCGGATCTCGCAGGCGCGGGAATGGACCGGGCGGGAGTGGGAGGCGTCGGACGAGGCCCTGCTCGCGCACTACAAGGACCGGCGGTGGGTGCCCTTCGTGTTGCCGGTGCTCGCCGAGTCCGGCGACATCCCGAAGTTCAAGGACAAGCTGCCGCGGGGCCTGATTCTCCACCCGGTTTACCTGCGCCACTACCCGCAGAGGTATTCGGCGTCCCACATCATCGGCTATGTGCGCAGCAAGGGGAAGCTCCCGACGGGGCCGATCAACTACGGGGACCCGCTTTTTGAGGAGACCCACGGGGTCGCCGGGCTGGAGAAGATGTTCGACGAGCAGCTGACCGGGGATGCCGGGCAGCGGAAGATCATCTTCGACTCGGACGGGACCCGGCTCCTCGACGAGCTCGAGAAGCCGCCCCGGGTCGGCAACACGGTCATCACCACCCTGAACCTCGACTGGCAGAAGCACGCCGAGTCGGTCCTGAGGCGCTCGTGCAAGCGCGGGGCGTTCGTGGTGATCGACATCCAGAGCGGCGAGGTCCTCGTGCTCGCCTCCCGGCCGTATTACGACGTGAACGTCTGGATCCCGACGATCGGGCAGAAGGAGTTCGAGGAACTGCGGGACGACCCCTCGAAGCCGATGTTCGGCCGGGCCTTCCAGGGGTCCTACCCGCCGGCGTCGACGTTCAAGCCGATCGTGGCCGTGACGGCCCTGACCAACAACGAGATCAGCCGCTACACGAAGATCGACTGCCCCGCCAAGATCAAGATCGGGGCCACCACCTTCCACAACCACTCGAAGTATCCGGACGGGAAGATCGACGTGAAGAAGGCCCTCGCGCGGTCGAACAACGTCTGGTTCTACAAGGTCGGGATGATGACCGGGGCGGAGAGCTTTCTCTCGGTGGCGCGGCGGCTCGGATTCGGCACCCCCACCGGCTTGCCCCTCTTCGGCGAGAATCCGGGCCGGGTTCCGACCAACGAATTCATGAAGGAAACCCTGGGACGGCCCATCACCCAGGGGGACACCGCCAACTTCGCCATCGGGCAGGGGGCCCTCGAGGGGTCGCCGCTGCATGTGGCGCAGGCCATGGCGGGACTGGCCAACGGCCGGGTGCTGCCGCGGCTGCGGCTCGTGCGCCAGATCCAGGATCCCAACGGCGGAGTGGTCCTCGCGCCGGAACCCGAGGCCCGCAACACCCTCGCCCTGGATTCCAAGGCGGTCGATATCGTGCACGACGGCATGATGGAGGTCGTGCACGCCGGCTACGGGACCGGCGAGCGCGGCGCCCTCAGTTTCTGCAAGATTTGCGGCAAGACGGGCACCGCGCAGTGGGTCAAGGATCGCGAGCTCGCCTGGTTCGCGGGGTTCCTGCCCTACGACAATCCGCGCTTCGCCTTCGCGGCCCTCTACGAGGGGATGCCCCACGAGGTCGTTTCCGGCGGCAAGAAGGCGGCCCCGATGATTCCCCGGTTCTTCGAGCCGCTCAAGGGGGAGATCAAGGAGCTCATCAAGCCGGCCGCCAAGGCCCTCATCGTCGAGGAGGACCCCGAGGAGGAGGCCGTCGACCCCGGGGAGGAGGCCGGGGTGATTTCGCCGCGCCGGTCGCCCGGAGACGGGGTGCTGGAAGCCATCCCGGTGGAACCCATCGGGGGCGAGGATGATGCCGGGGAGGATCCCGCCGACGACGAGAATCCCGAGTAAAGGCGCCCGATCGGCCCGCGGACCGCAGTTCGCGCTGGACGTTTCACCATCCCGGGGTCAGACACCCAGCACCGCTTGATATGGATATTCAAATTGCCACCCTTTGTGACTTCGCCATCGACTACAACGGCAAGATGGTGATCTCGGGCACCTTCGATGCCCTTGCCGCGAAAGCAGTCCCGATCGTGCATCCGCAGTGCGCCCTTGCGATGCGCATCTGCCTGACGCCGGAAGACAGCGGGCCGCACGCCCTGACGATCAACATCATCAACGAGGACGGGGCGCCGATCGATCCGCAGAAGATGCCGATCAAGGCGGAGATGCCGGTGAAGGTGCCGGAAAACGTCTCGTTCGTGACGCGCAATCTTGTCTTGAATTTCCAGGGGTTGACGTTTCCGACGACGGGAATCTACTCGGTGGACGTCTCGGTGGATGATGAACTGGTGGTTCGCCTGCCTTTGCGCATCGTGCAGGTCGACCAGACGCCGGCGACGCCTTCGTAGGAATGGGTCCGGGCTGGCGTTACGAGTGTGCCCTTGTCACCGGCGCCTCCGCCGGGCTCGGCGAAGAGTTTGCCCGGCAACTCGCGCCGCACTGCGCGCGCATGGTTCTGGTGGCGCGCCGCGAGGACCGCTTGCACGCCCTCGAGGCCGCGCTGCGGGAGGCGCACCCGCACCTCGAGGTGGGATCGATCCCGGTCGACCTGGCCGGCGAGGCGGGACGGCGGGAGCTGATCACGCGGCTGCACGAGGCGGGGTGGCACCCGACTTTGCTGGTGAACAACGCCGGGATGGGAGACTACGGAGAGTTCGCCACCTCCGACTGGGAGAAGACCCAGGGCATGATATCGCTGAACATCACCGCCCTGACGCACCTCACGCACGCCTTCCTGCCGGAAATGATCAGCGGCGGGGAGGGGGGCATCATCAACGTGAGTTCGCTGGCGGGGCAGTTGCCGATTCCGGACATCGGGGTCTACGCCGCGACAAAGGCCTACGTGACGAGCTTTTCGGAGGCCCTGCGCATCGAGTTGCGCGAGCACGGGATCCCGGTGGTGGCGGTCTGCCCGGGGCCGGTGCGCACCGAGTTCGAGGAGGTCGCGGCCCGCAACCGGGCCCGGTCGGATGTCGCGCAGCGCGACTGGTTCCTGGTCGACAAGGGGGAGGTGGTCGCCGAGGCGCTGCGCGGTCTGCGCGCCGGGCGGGCCCTGGTGTTCCCGGGGTGGAAGGTGGCGCTGGTGGCCACGGCGATATCGATCATGCCGGCGGTCCTGATCCGCCTCGCGATGAGCGGTCGCCCCCGGCGGGTGGACCGCGACTGAGCCAAGGAAAGATGATTTGAGACATGAGCAGCAATCCCCACGAACTTGAAGGAGTCCGGCGGCGCGAGCGGCGCCCCGGCTTTCCCTGGATCCGGGCCGCGGTGTTTCTCCTGGTGTGCTTCGCGATCGCGTTGCCCTTCACGCCGCTGCCGGGCAAGATCAAGCGGGGCCTGAAGGAGATTCTCCGGGATGACCCGCCCCCGGAGAGGACCGCCTCGCAACCGGAACCCGCGCCTCCCGCGCCGCCTCCGGCCCCCCCGGAGACGGCCTCGCCCCCGGGGACGCTGCCGCCGCTGGTGGTGCCGGCGGGAACCGACATCCGCAAGCTCTCGAGCGAGATCGACCTGAAGGTGAACTTCGAGCCGGTGGATGGCGGGCTGGCGTCGGCGGTGCGCGGCGACGACGACAGCTACACCGCGGAATACACCCTGCGCGTCACGATTCCCTCCGCGGCCGACAGCCTCGAGGACCTCCGGCAGGTCAATCCGCTCCTCGGCGCCATCCTGCCGGGGCTGGAGGAGATGCTGCCCGGCGCGGCGGTGTCGCAGTGGTTTCCGGTGCTCTACACCAACAAGTCGATGCGCCTGCGGAAGAAGATCCTGAACCTCGACGAGCTCCTGTCGCGGCACAATTTCTACGACTGCGAAACGATGCTGACCATGACGGCGGGCGGGTCGGACCGGCGGGTCTTCCTGATGCAGGCCGAGATGGACGTGGTTTCGGACGGCTCCGACGGCGACCGCCTCCCGGAGATGCCGGAGAAGATCGTCAATTCCACGAACTACCAGCCGTTCACGAGCTACGGATGGCGGAAGACGGGCGACGTGCCCAACCCCATGATCGCCGGGTGGGAGCGCCGCATCGCCACCGCCAGGGAGGAGATGGCCCGGGCCGAGACCACCCCCCAGCGCCGGCAGTGGCTGCAGGACCGCGTGAAGATGCTGGAGGGCGGCATCCGCGACATGAAGGCCCGCAGCTTCCTGGTCGCGGAGTACGATCCGTTCATCGTGATCCCGGTCAACGTCCTGAAGGACCGGGCCGACCCGTTTGCGCCGAACGTGGGCGACTACGCCGTGGTGATTCACGGCAAGCGGGTGTTTCCGGTGATCGTGGGGGACGGCGGCCCGACCTTCAAGGTCGGGGAAGGGTCGCTGCGCCTCGCGAAGGAGATCAACCCAAAGGCGGGGATCTACAGCCGCCCGGTATCGGATCTCACCGTGACCTACCTCGTCTTCCCGCGATCGGCGGAGAAGAGCTGGAGGCAGCCGGATTACGCCCATTGGCGGTCCCGTTGCGAGGAATTGCTCGGCGAGATCGGCGGGCTCGGGGATGGCTACGTCCTCCACGAGTGGGCCGACCTCTTTCCAAAGAAGGAGGAGAGCGCCGAGGAAGCCGGGGAGCCGGCGTCGCCGTCCGGCCCGGAATAGGCCGGGGTCAATCCCGCTTCCGGGCGCGCATCACGAAGGGCGCCACGCAGAGCGCGGTCCATACCAGCACGGCGGCCACGACGAGCCAGGCCTTCGGGTTCCCGGCATCCTCGAGATCGCCGGGGGGCGTGGCGGGGATGACGGCCGGCGCCGGGGGAGCGGCCCCCGGGTCCGGGCCGGCCGCGGGCGTCGCCCCGGGCGAGCGGGCGGGAGGGACCGGTGCCGCGGGGCGCGCGGGCGCCGCCGGGGCCGTGGGCGGAATGAGATCGTCGGCGGTCAGCATCGGTTGGCCGACCTCGGAGCGGAACTTCCTCACCATGTCGGGTGTCACCGCGGGCGCGGAGTTGCCGAAGCTGTTGCGCACGAATGTCAGGACCGCCGCGATCTCCTCGTCGGTCTGGAAGGTCTGGGGCGTCATGGGCGCCGCGAGGTTGTACTCCCTGCCGGCCACCGTGATCGGGCCGCTCAGGCCGCGCAGCTGGATGCGGATGAGGTTTTCGGCCGGGCCGTTGACCCACTCGGATTGCGCCAGGGGCGGGGCGATGTTCTGCACCCCGCGGCCATCCGCCCCGTGGCAACCGATGCACAGCGTGTAGGCCTTCCGGCCCGCCTTCATGACGGCCGGATCCGGTTGCGCGGGTGCGCCTGCGGCGGCGGTGGGGGCCACCGCGGCCGGGGCGGGCTTCACGGTGGCGGGATCGAACGGTTTCGCTTCCTGCGCCACGGCCTTCGGGCCGGAGCCCCTCTTCAGGGTGCCCAGCCATGCGATGACGTCCCGGATCTGCCGCTTGCTGAGAAGGTCCTTCATGGGCGGCATGGCGGACACCGGCTGGGTGCGATCCGCGACGTCGGACTTCTGGACGCGCCAGAGGTCCTCGCCGACGAGGAGATCGAGGTGCCCGTCATCCTCCGCGACGACCGTCCCGGCGAGCTGCCCGCCGTTGTTGAACGTCAGGGCGACCACGCCGAAGCCCGCGGCGATATCGGCGCTCGGGGCGATGAGGGAGCGCAGGAAGTAGTCGGCTTGATGCCGCTTGCCGATGCCGGCGAGGTTGGGGCCGGCTTCGCCGCCTTCCGCATGCCCGGTATCGATCCGGTGGCACCGGAGGCATTGGCCGGCCGGGTGGGACTCGAATATCTCGCGGCCCGCGGCGGGGTCGCCGCCCTGCAACGTCACCGCGAATGGCGCGTAGATGTCGTCTTGGGGAAGCGATTGCCGGTAGTCCGCGAGGGCGAGGAGGACGTCTTCCTCGGTGCGTTCCTCCGCGGCTTCGAGGATCTCGAGGGCCACCCGCGGATCGGCCGTGCCCGCCTTGAGGGCTCGCACGCCCTTGATGATCTCGGCGGAGACCGCCATGCCCGGGATGCCCGCGAGGAGCTTCCACGCCGCCTTCTGGCGTTGCGGATTCTTCGAGGCGAGGGCCTTCTGAAGCGACGGGAGGGCCGCGGCCCCGGCCTTCTTGACCTGCAGTTTCAGGGCCTCGGTGGCGGTTTCGTCGTTCCCGTCCTGGAGGAGATCCCCGAGGATCTGCGGAAAATCGGGGGCGGCCCGCTGTTCGAGGAGGCCCAGGGCGCTCACCCGCGCCGATGGGGCCGCCTTGCCGTCGCGGGCGAGCCGCGCCAGCGAGGCGTTGTTGAGGTCCGCGATGTCGAGCCCGTACTTGGCGACGAGTTGAATCGTGTCGGCAAGGAGGTTCCCCTCGGCATTCACCATGGCGGCGAGTTCGCGCCCGAGGACGGGGGCGATTTCCGACGGGTCGCGGTCGGGGAGGGGAGCGAAGCGGCCGAGTGACTGGTCCACGGCCGGAGGATCCGGCCAGACGCCGAGGAGGCGCAGCGCCTCGCGCCGTTCGTCGATGTCGAGCTTCGGGTTGGCCGCCACCCGGGCGAGGCGCGCCGCATTGGCGCGGCCACCGAGACGGAAGGCGCTGTGGGTCAGGCGCCGGAGCTGCATGCGGGTCAGGGGACGGCCGTCGCCGCCCGGGGCGTAGTCGTCGAGCATGGTGGCGAGGTCCGTGCGGGCCGCTTCCACCGGAACGTCGTGGATGGCGCGCAGGGCCTCGTCCGCGACGTGGGGGTCGGGGTCGTAGAGGAAGGTGCGCAGCGCCGGGCTCTTCATCCGGCGGAGGGCCACCACGGCGGCGAGGCGCACCGCGGGGGACTCCTCGAATTTCAGCGATGCGACGCGGTGTTCGTCCCCGCAGCCGACGAGGCCGGCAATTCCGGCGTGCCGCAGATAGGGGTCGCGGTTGCCGTTCTCCCGGATCATGGCGACGAGATCGCGGAAGTGCTGATGGGCTTCGAGGCGGGCCAGGGAGAGGGCCGCGAAGGCACGGACCCGGGGCGAATCATCCTCGAGCGCCGAGGCAAGGGGTTGCGGATCGATCACGGGAGCTTCCCCGAGGGCGCGGGCGGCCTGGGCCCGGATCTCGGCGTCGCCGTCCGCAAGGAGCTCGGTCAAGGCGGTGGTGGCCCCCCCGGACCGCTTGAGGCGGGCCAGCATCCAGTACCCCCACACGCCGTGGAGGCGCCGCACCTGGTCCCCGGTCTGGGCGACGGCCGCGCCGAAATGGTCCCCGGCATCCGGCTTGGCGGCGAGGGCCACCTGGGCCCGCAGCCGGACCCGCATGTCGGCGTGGGCCAGGAGGGCCGCAAGCTCGCCCGCCTCGCGGGAGGTGAATCCCTCGCGGATCAGGGTGGCGACCTCCTGCGTCGCTTCCCCGGTGCGGACCGCTTCGTCGGTCAGGCGGTAGACGCGGCCGGCTTGGTGCGATTCCCATCCCGAGATGAAGTCGGTCACGTAGAGGGCGCCGTCGTAACCAAACTCGACATCGGTGACCGCCGCGCCCCAGTTGAACTTGCGCGGGTTGACGATCCGCATGCCCGCGCCGTCCGGCGTGATGCCGAAGGCCCAGATCCCGGATGCGGCCGCGCCGCCGCGGTAGTCGCACACCAGGAAGCTGTCCGCGCAGTTCGCCACGAAGCCGGTGCCCGGCTGGTAGGTGAGCCCCGACGGCCCCGAGGTGATGTTGGTGACCGGCGGCAGGAGGAAGGCCGGCTGGCCCTCGTGCCACGGCTCCCACTGGCGCTCCTGCATCCACTGGTTGATCGGGCGCTTCTCGTATCCGACTTCCTTGTGAAAGGTGTGCATGTTCTGGTGATCGGTGCGCCAGCCGGAATCGGCCCCGTCGACGATGTAGACGAGGCGGGCCTTGTCGCCCTGGTCGGAGTTGTTGTCGACCGAGACGGCATTGCCGAACTTGTCGAAGGCGATCTCCTTCGGGTTGCGCAGGCCGGTGTGGATGACCTCGAAGTGGGAGCCGTCGGGGTCGAAGCGGAAGGCCGTCCCCTGGTCGGTGTAGGCCACCGATTCGCCCTCGGCGGTGGTGATGTTCATGGCGCGATCGCCGACGGTGCCGTAGAGCCGGCCGTCCGGGCCGAGGGCGAAGCCGTTCAGGTCGTGGCCGGAGAGGGAAACCCGGACGCCGAAGCCGGAGAAGAGCGGTTTCCGCTCGTCCGCGGCGCCGTCGCCGTCGGCGTCGCCCAGGGCCCAGATGTGGGGAACGCAGGCGAAGTACGCGGTCCCGTCCATCGAGAAGATGCCGCCCGCGGTGCCGTCGAGGAGGTCGTTGAAGCCGTCGGCGAAGATCGTCGAAACGTCCGCCACGCCATCGCCGTCGGTGTCCTGCAGGAGTCGGACCTTCTCCGACTTTTCGGTCATGGAGTCCACGGGGA
>JABDMC010000225.1 GCA_013001695.1 Akkermansiaceae bacterium | reverse complement strand
GTTCCAGAATGCCTGGAGGCCAAGCTGGTCGGCACGGGCAGCCGTGCCGCTACCAACGACAATCGGGCTTAATCCCGAGCCATTGGGGTCATCCAAAAATTGCACGTGGTCAAGTGTTTCAACGGATCGCCAGGCAAGCGGCGCAAATCCCGCCCCCCTACCGCTTCTTCGCGGGTCGCTTCGGAAAGTCCTGGTTCTCCTCGAGGTCGGCCGCGGTGATCTGGTCGGAGGGGACGCCGTTCGCGGGCACCTCGGCGTTGGCGACCCAGGTGATGGCGTTCAGGACGATGGTCCGGAAGTCGTCGTGGCCCCAGTTCTTGTGGAAGTGGCCGCCGGTGAAGCCGAACCCGCGGCCGCCACCGGGACGCTCGTAGGCCCACGCCACGTGCTGGATCTCGCCGTTCTCGATCGCCTGGCGCACGTGCGGGTTCCCGGAATGGGCGCCGTCCTTGCGGTTCATGGTCTCCTTCGGCGGGTGCGCCGAGAGGATCGGGGTGACCCCTTCCATGCCCGGCACGAAGCGCATGTGGAAATACCATTCATCCCGGATGGTGAAGGGCTTCACGCCGCGGGTGATGGGATGGGTCGGGAGCGTCTTGAACTCCGAGTCCCAGTGCGGGTTCACCGACCAGTGCGGTTCGAAGTAGCCGCCCATCCACTCGAGGAATTTCTCCCCCGACTCTCCCTTGGTGGTCTCGACCGCGTAGTGCAGGCAGGCCAGCCCGACGCCCTTCTTGAGCGTCACGTCGAGCCCTTCGAGGTGCTCGTTCGCCATGTGGCGTTTTCCTCCGTCGCAGTAGATGACGATGGCGTCGGCGTCCTCGAGGACCGAGGCGTTCCCCGGCCAGTCCTTGGCGAGGTGGACCTCGGCGCTGAGCTGCCCGCCCATGTGCTTGTTGAGCTGCTTCGCGAGGAGCATGCACCCCGCCCGGTGCTCGTGGGCGCCGTACCCGTGGCTCCGCTTCCCGGCGAGAAAGACGACCTTCTTGCGGCCTTCCGGAACGCTGCGCTTCAGGCGGATGTTGCGGAACTGCACCTTCATCGGCGGCCCGGCGTGGAGTTGCAGGGCGATCAGCCCGCGGTCGCGCCGGTGCGAGGTATCCTCGTCGGTGACTTCGGAGGTCACCATTCCGTTGATCGACTGCGTGAGGTGGTGGCCCTTTGCCACGATGCGCATGCGGTTCCAGTCTTCCTTGCGGATCTTCGCCTGGATTGCGGCGGAGTCCCCGACGCTGCCGGTCACGGTCGGTTTGCCGTCCTCGCCGATCACGGTTTTCTCGCCGCGCTTGGCGAGAATCCCGCGGAACCGCTCGCCGTAGTTGGCCCCCGACCACCGGTCCCCGGCCTCGAGGTCGCTCTGGTATCCGCCGATGACCCACTTCGGCCCGGGCTCGAAGCTCCGGTACTGCACGCCGCTGTTGCCGCTGAAGATGCGGTACTCCAGCTCGAGCTCGAAATCCGCCGGTTCCCCGCCGCGCCAGATCAGGAAGGTGTTCCCCTTGGTGGGGTTCCCGGCGGTGGTCTCTCCGGTGATGACGCCGTCCTGCACCGACCAGAAGTCCGGATTGCCGTCCCACCCGTCGAGCGACTTGCCGTCGAAGAGCGACTCCCACGCCGCCTCGCCTCCGGAGGCGGCCGGCTTGTCAGCGAGGAGGAGGGGGACCGCAAGGCAGGCGGCGGTGGCGAGGGGGATCAGGAAAGACGGTTTCATCGTGGTGGGGCGGATACGCGGCGGCCGGGGCCCGCCTTGCAGCGGAGTCACGCGATTGATCCGCGTCGGGGATCTGTCAGGAGTTCCGGCTTCAGCCGGCCTGCTGAGATGCGGTCGGCTCGGCCCCGGGAGCGGCCCGGCGATATGGAGAACGCCGTAACGGCCGCCGGGGAGACGCGGTGGTTTCAGCGACGGCCATTCACGCTGAAGCGTGGACTCCTGACGAGACACCATGCCCGCCGCCCCTCCCGCCGCGACATCGGGGGTTTGTCACGGCCGCAGTTCCTTCGCCGTCCACGGGGTGTCCCGGCCCTTGGTTTCCTCCCGCACCTTCCGGACGTCCGTGACGCGCACCGCGGCGGCGTCGTTCGACCAGCGCTGCCGGGCAAAGGTGAGCACATCGGCGATGTCGCGGTCGGCGAGGTCGACGTGCGGCGGCATGACATTGTTGAAGGTGGCGCCCTCGACCTCGATGGGCCCCGTGAGCCCGTGGAGGAGGATCTTCACCGGGGTCGCCGCGTCGGCGGTGAGCCAGTCCGATCCGTCGAGCGGCGGGAAGGCGCCTTCCACCCCGCGGCCATCGGGGCCATGACAGGCGATGCAGGTGCGTTCGTACACCGCGGCCCCGCGCTGGTGGACCTTAGGGTCGGGGGTGAAGCTCCGGGTGATGACCCGGGCGGTGCTGCGCTGCGCCGCGATGGTTTTCGCCAGGGCGGTGGCGGCATCCGTCCCGGTCTCCCGCAGGGCCGCGACGAGGGCCGTCTTCGCGGCGGGGGCGGCGGTCCGTCCGAAGTGTTCCGCGACGGCCTCGACCGCTCCGGTGGCATCGTGCATGGTGCCGGCTTCGACGAGGGAGACGTCGTCGAACCAGGCCGTCCCGGTTGCCCCGCCGTAGCCTCCGAACAGGCAGTGAATCACGGCCTCCCGCCGGTTCCCGGAATCGAATGTCAGGGAGACCCGCGTCCAGTCCGTGGTGCCGCGCAGGCCCTCGGTCCGGGCGCCGCTGTGGATGTTCAGCAGGGCGCCGGGCCCGCGGGCGGGCTTGAGCCGCCGGGTCCGGACCCACCCGGTGAGCCGGTAGCGCGTGCGGGGCTTGATGGCGACCACCACCGCCGCGCCGCAATCGCGGACGTTCGTGGACTTGATCATGAGGCATGGCGATCCATCGCGGCCCTCCGGTGAGCTGGCGAGGGTGATGCCCTCCTGGTCGCCCCCGCCATAAACCCGCAGGTCGGTCCAGCCGGCGGGCCGGCCGTCCACGATTTCGGAGAACCCGGGATTCGGGAGGAGGTTGCGGCCGTCTTCCGGGGCGCCAGCTGTGGCGGGAAGATCCTTCGCCGCGACCTGCAGGACGTCGGCGGCATGACGGCGGGCGGCGACCTGCCAGGCGTCGCGCAGGACCGGGTCCTCGAGGAGGGCCGCGTCGTCCGCAACCTGCCGGTAGAGGGCCGCGCCAATGGCCTCGGAGGGAGCCAGCCGCGAGAGCGCAAGGAGGAGATCCATCATGGCGCGCGGGTCGGCCTCGCGAATGCGGCCGTCGCGCACGAAGACCTTCGCGAGCGTGTCGTCGCGGGGAGCATTACGCAATGCCGCCCGCCGCAGGGCGGTGTTTCGCGAGTTCAGCCCGAACTTGATGGTCTCGAGGTCGAGGGAGCCGAGACCCTGCAGTGCCTGGAAGGCGTGCAAGGCGGCCTGCGGCTGCGAGCCCCGCACGACATTCCGGAGGGTGTCCGCGAGCGACCCCGACGCGACGTCCACCGCGGTGGAATGCTCCCGATCCTCCACGATGCCTTGCTGGGCGTGCAGCCGCCAGAGGAGGTTCGGGCTCGAGAGCGACGCCTCGTAGCGGTCGTCGCCGCTTCCCTTCGGGTAGATCCGGTAGATCCGGCCGTGCTGCTTGTCGCGGAGCGGGGTGACGTAGGCGTTCCCCTTCCCGCGCACGGCATCGAGGCCCGACGACTGCTTGTTGGGCGTCGGGTTGTGCTGCACGACGATGTTGTACCAGTCGCAGATCCAGACCGCGCCGTCCGGCCCGACTTCCGCGGCCACCGGCGCCGACCACGCGTCCGCGGAGTTGTAGAGGTTGTTCGGGAGTTGCCGCATCGCGAACCCGGCCCCCTTCGGGATGCGCTCGAACTGGCCGACGAGCTTGCCGGTCGGACCGCAGATGAAGGCGATACGGTTCCAGTAGTGCTCCGGGAACCGGCGGGAGGTGTAGAACGCATGGCCGGCGCCGGAGGTGTACTTGTCGAACTGGTCGACCTGCCGGATGTCGGTGGAGCTCGGGAAGAAGTCGGGGTTGTCGTCGGCGCGCGGGGTGCGCGGCTGCTCGAGGCCGGCCTGCCGGTAGAATCGCCGCGGGAAGCCGAGGAACCAGCTCGGGTTGGCGTTCGCGGTGGACCCGTGGACGTCGAATTCCTCGCTGAACCCGAGCCCCCAGGTGTTGTTGGTCGTGTTCTGCAGGAACTCGAGGGCGGAACCGTCGGGCTTGAAGCGGTAGACGCCGGTGCTGAACTCCTTCTCCTCCCCGCCGACGTGGCCCTTGAAGCCGGAGTAGCCGGTGGTCGCCCAGATCCAGTTGTCGAACCCGTAGCGGAAGTTCGACGTCCCGGCGTGGGTGTCGCCGGTCCTGATCCCCTCGAAGAGGACCTCCCGCACGTCGGCCCGGTTGTCGCCGTCGGTGTCCTTCAGGAACAGGACCTCCGGGCCGTTGGTGCAGATCACCCCGCCGTTCGCGAAGCACAGGGTCGTCGGGATGGACAGCTTGTCGGCGAAGACGGTGAACTTGTCGGCCCGCCCGTCGCCGTTGGTGTCCTCGCAAATCCTGATGCGGTCGTGCCCGGTGTCGCCGGCCTGCAGGTTGTTCGGATAGTCGATCGTCTCGACCACGAAGGCGCGGCCGCGGCGGTCCCAGTTGATCGCGATGGGGTTGACGATGTCCGGTTCCGCCGCGAAGAGGGCCAGTTCGAAGCCCGCCGGGACCTGCGCCAGCTTCATCGACTCCTCCGGCGAAAACGGCTTCGGAACCCGCGTCACGAGCTTCTTCTCGCGGTAGCCGGGAAGCTTCACGTCCATCATCTCGAAGTCCGGGAGGCCGAGGGCCTCGAGCCGGGCGCGGGCTTCCCCGCCGACCGACCAGCAAATGGCGCGGCGCAGGAGGTCGTGGAACTGCGGGAGGTCCCAAACGCGGTGATCGTGGCCGGAGGCCGTGTAGAAGACGCGCCCCTTCCCCTGGGTGCGCACCCACGTCCACGGTTCGCCGTCGCGTTCCTGCAGGATGGTGCGGTCCCCGCCGTGGCGCTCGTGCACGTAGGTCTCGTCCCACGCCTCGAAGCCCTCGTAGCCCTTCGTCACCGGGTGGTCCCGGTCGACGGTCGCCGGCGCGAAGACCCCGGTGCCGTGCGACTGGAAGGCGCCGCCGACGAGCGCCACGAATTTCTCCGATCCGCCGTAGCATGCCGAGGCGCAGTGGACCGGCAGGAAGCCGCCCCCCTTATCCACAAAGTCGACGAGCGCCAATTCCTGCTCCTCCGGCATCGGCCCGCGCTGCGCCCAGTTTCCGTACATCAGGAGGGCATCGTAATGCCGCAGGGATTCCGCATGGAACGCCTGCGCCGGATCCTCGACGTAGCTGAGGTTGATCCCGTCGTCGCCGAGGTGCTTCTTGAGCACCCTGTAGCGCGTGATGGGATCGTGTCCCGGGTGGTTGGCGGTGGGCGCGCCGAAAAACAGAACCTCGAGGCGCCGGGTCTCGGGACCTGGGACCACCAGCGTCCGGGCGATGGCGGCCGCCGCCAGCCCGAGCAACAGCAGCAGGGGCAGGTGCTTCATCACCGCGAAACCTGCGGCCGGGAGGCGGCGAAGGAAAGCAGGAAACCGGGCGATCAACCCGCGGGGGGTGCGGCCGGCTGCTTCTTCACCGGATTCTGCAAGGTGTCCGCGAGGAACTCGGCGAGGGCCACGAGGAACAGCGAGAGACCGAGAATCTCCATCCCCTCCTCGAGGATGTCGATCAGCGCGTAGGTGAGATTGTCGGTGTCGTGGTTGTCGGCCCACCAGCCGAGGGGAAGTTCCATGAGGAGCGCCCCGCCGACATAGATCGACCCGGCCACGATGAACTTGTTCCGCGTGCGCGGCGGCAGGGACAGGACGAAGGGCAGGAAGTAGAGCCCCATGACGAGCACGAATATGCCGGCCGGAATGACCCAGTCGTAGTACAGCACGCCCCCCGTGTGGAAGATGCCGGAGAGGTGTTCATGGATGGTGGCGGTCTCGTCGAGCGAGACGTAGACAAACAGCGCGCACAGGATCCACCAGTGTCTCTTGACCGTCCCCTCCTTGCGCCGGAGCACGATGGCGATGGCTGCCAGGAGGCCCGCGCAGATGAGGAGAATCGACGACGAATACCACGTCGGGAGGTTTTCCTCGTAGCTCAGGCTGAAGAAGACCGTGAAATAATTGTGGGCGCTTTCCCCCGAACGATAGGCGTAGCATTCGGCGAACAGACCCGCCGCCACGAGCAGCCCCCATAGGAGCATGAGAACCCTCTGGAGGCGCCTGATGATCGAGTGCATACCGAGCGTCATGGCATCAATCTCCTCGGGGCCCGGCGGCGGGGCGAAGCGGCCCTGACGGCGAGCCCGTGCTGGCGAGACGGGGGAGGAGGCGCGCGGGAGCTTTCAATGCTTCAAATGATGAGTGGGCGCGAGCGGCGCGGGGACGCGGGTCTGGGCGGAGCCTGACGGCCCTCCGGGGTTGAGGTCAAGGCGCAACGCGCCGGGTGCATCGAGTCCGGAGCCGAAGAGTGAGGCCAACGGGCCGGGCCTTGCGCACATCCCCTCCGAGGCGGGAGCCGGGGGGATGGCTTCCCCTCCGGGAGAACGGGGACGCCGGGTGCGGCGTCCCCGCCCTGGGGAGACGCTCCGGGGGCTACTCGACGGTGTAGAGGCCACCCCTGAACTCGACGGTGCGGTCCACTTTGATTGGGTAAAGATGCGTCAGCAATTCGGTGCCGAAAGGCGTGGTATGGATGACTTCCATCGTGTAGGCGCCCTCCTCGGTAAAGTAATCATTGATGTTGTTGAGGAAAAGGGTGCGGTTCTGGGGGATGGAATCGTTGATGGGAACGAAGCCGTCCCGAATCTTGATGTAATCCGGATTCGCCATGCCCGGGGAGCCCAGGAAAATCCGGACCTGCGTTGAGCTGCTCGGGTAGAGGTCGTTCAGATCCACCGTGACGTTCGGGACTTCGGAGTAGCGCACCGACGAATCGATGCCCGAGATGGTGGCGTCCGCGACCGGCCAGACCTGGAGCTTCTTCGACGCCAGGATACCTTCGCCACTGAACTTCAGCCTGAAGCCACCCTTCTTCCGGCCTTCTCGAGTCCACTCGTCGGTGCTATGGACGGTCCAGATTTCCTCGCCCTTGACCTTGGTGAGATCGGGCCCGGAAAGGTTGGTTGCGGCGAAGTTCAGTTGGAGGGGAAGTTCGTTGTTCCCATACATGCCGCTCGTCCGGGTGCCGGCGGGGTTGGTGATTCCGCTGAGGGAATGTTGGTCGCCGGGGTAATTGTAGACCTCGTGCTCGAGCATCACCTGGCGGGCCGAATTCGGAATCGCCGGGTCTCCGGGGGGCGTGTTGGTCGCGGGAATTGTCACCAATCCGCTGACATTGATGATCACTGTGAAGGGCTGGTCCGCGCGGGTCCTGGCGTGGAAGCGGTAGGGGTCCCCCGTGATGATTTGGATCGCGCTATCCGGCGCGAACGACGAGACGTATTTCGTGTCCAGGAGGTACTCGTTCGAGCTTTCGGTATGGATGGACCACAGTTCGAACTCCGAGCCTCCCGGGCCAACGCCTTCCGCCGAAAGCATGCTTCCGATCGGGTCGACACCGACATCATGTGCGACGCCCGAGTCTTCCTGGATCTGGCGGACGAAGTTCACATAATCGGACGGATCCGCCATCGCGACCGCTGCGCTGAGGAGAAAGCTGACTACGATGAATTTCATTGGTGGTGGGGGGGTGACCGAAATGTGGTGGGTTTGCGGTAGTTTGACGGCTGAACCCGGGAAATATCTAAAGAATCCTAATTAAATCAGGGGATTTTTGTGCTCCAGGTGGCCATGCAGGGCAGCCGCAGGCTTGGGATGGCCCCCGAACGAGGGGGGGAACCGGGTCAGGGGGCCGTGCCGTCCTTGAGGGGGCTGGGCCCCTCCCGGCAGCGGCCCGGGCTCCAACAAGTCTGGCTTACCCGGTCTCCCGCAGGCCGCTGGAGATGGCGTTGATGGTCAGTTGCAGGGCGAGGAAGGTCCTGTCGAACTTCCCGGATTGGGTGTCGTCCTGGACCGGGCGGGCGGCTTGGCGCCAATCGCGGAGGAGGGCGATCTGCTGGTCGTGGAGGAGGCGCAGGGGTTTTTCCCGGAGGTCGAGGGTCTTGGCGAGGCGCGGCCGCCGGTCCCTGAAATCCCTGCCGAGGAATGCGGCGAGTTGCTTCCGGGTGAGGTCGTACTCGGAACGCACCGTATCGAGGATGCGGGCGCGGGTGGCCTTGTCGTCGCAGAGGGCGGCGTAGACCTCCATGAGTTCCGGTTTGGCGGAGGCGAGGGAGCTCTCCACGTTCGTCAGGACATACTGCAGGAAGGGATTGGCGGGGAGCGACTCGCGGAGCTTCCCGTAGTTCGCGGCGTGCTTCTTCTCCAGTGCGGCGAGCCCCGACCCGACGCCGAACCAGCCGGGGAGGTAGAAGCGTGACTGCGTCCACGAGAAAACCCACGGGATGGCCCGCAGGTCCTCGAGGGTCTTGCGGGCCCCGCCGCCGGTGCGCCGCGGCGGCCGGGACCCGAAGGTCCCCGCCTCGAGGGCGTCGATGGGGGTGGCGCTGCGGTGGAAATCGAGGAAGCCGTCGGACTCGAGGAGGGCGCGGTAGGCGGCCGAGGAATCATCCGCGATGTGCTGCAGGGCGTCCCGAATATCGTCGCCGAGCGGTTCGTGGCGGGATTGCGTGGCGGCCGCCTCGGAGACCCCCGCCATGAGCAGTTCCAGCTGGTAGTGGGCGTTGCCCTCGTGGGCATACTTCCGCGGAAGGACTTCGCCCTGCTCGGTGATACGGACCGACCCGGAAAGCGAGCCCGGCGGCAGGGCCCGCAGGAACCACTGGGTCGGTCCGGCCCCGCGGCCGATGGTGCCGCCGCGGCCATGGAAGAACTGGGGTTTCACGCCGTGGTCCTGGCACGCCCGGGCGATGGATTCCTGGGCGAGGAAGATCCCCCACTGGCTGGAGAACACGCCGGCGTCCTTGTTGCTGTCGGAGTAGCCGACCATGGCGGGCTGCAGCCCGTTGGGGGCGGGACCGACGGCGTCGAGGTAGTCGCGGAGGATCTCCTCGGCGGCGGCCAGGTCGGCGCCGGTTTCAAAGAGGGGGCTGACGGGCAGCCGCGAGCGCCACTGGCCGTCGTCATCCCGGTCGGCCAGCCCGGCCTCCCGGCAAAAGAGGTGCACGAGCAGGAGGTCCGACGGCTGGCGGGTCATGCTGACGATGAGCTGGCCGAGCGCGGAGTCGCCGAAGCGCCCGGAGTGCTTCGCGAAGACGCGGAGGGCCTCGATGGCATTCGCGGCGGCCTCGCCAAGCTCGTCGCCGGGCTTGGTGAGCGCATCCGGCTTGCGGAGTTCCTCGAGGACCAGCTTCCGGCGCCGGGGCTCATCCCACGAGGCGAACCCGGTGGCGTCCTTGACTCCCGTCGCCACGAACAACTCCGTCGCGGCCTGGTCGTAGGCGGTCGAATTCTGCCGGATGTCGACCGCCGCGAGGTGGAACCCGAAGACGTTGGAGAGGCGCAGCAGGGGCCGCACCCATTCGTCCGCGGAATACTTCGCCCCGGTTTCGACGAGCGACTCGTGCAGGCGCGCGAGGTCGAAGCGGTAGTCGTCGGGGACGGTGTATCCGCCCTGCTCGGCGGTGCGCCCCATCTTTTCGCGCAGGAGGTAGAGGTAGGCGCGCCACGGTTCATGGGGATTGCGGTCGAGGATGTCCTGGCCGGTCGATCCGAACTCCTGCGCGAGGTGGTGGAGGGCGTCGCGGAAGTCGTCGGGCACCCGCGCGAATGGCGGGGCAAGTGTCAGGGCCTGGGCGGCGCGCCGCAGGAAGCGGCGGTGCAGGCGGGCCGCGTGCCGCCGCAGTTCCGCGAGGGTGCCGGCCGTGACTTCCGGCGTTACGAAGGGGTGGCCGTCGCGGTCGCCGCCGATCCACGTCGCAAACTGGATCGACGGGTAGGCGTTCTGGTCGCGGAGATTGCCGACCGACCACCCGGCGTCCTCCCAGGCGAGCTCGAGCGAGCGGTCGAGCCGCAGGACGACCTCCGGAAAGACCTCGCGGAGGTAGTAGATCGCGTTCTGCAGCTCGTCGCGGACCTTCGGGCGGCGAATGAATATCTCGCCGGTGAACCAGAGGGATTCCAGCTCGGCCCGCAGTGACCCGCGGAGACGGCGGGCCCGGTGCGGGTCCTGGGCGGCCGCCTCCCAGGCGGTGAGGGCGTTGTAGATGGCGAGGTGTTTTTCGCGCACCACGTGACGCTTCGCCTCGGTCGGGTGGGCGGTGAGGACCGGTTCGACGCGCACCTCGCGGAGGGCCGCGAGGACCTCCTTCTCCGAGCATCCGGCCTTGACGAGTTGCTCGATGGCGAACGGCCAGAGGCCGCTCACCGCGGCGGGGCCGTGGTGGGACCGGCGCCACGACCGGAACCGGAAGGCGACGCGCTCCTCGACCTTGTTGAGGACCTCGAAGGAGAGCGAGAGCAGCTGGGCTGCGAGGGCGTCGCGGCCGTCCGGAATCTTCGTGGCGGACTCCTCCCGCCACGGGATCAGGGAGAGGAGGTCGTCATCGAGCGGCAGGGCCTCCCGGAGGACGCCGGTGACGAGCTGCAGTTCTTCCTCCAGTTGGCGGAAGCCTTCCTTGAAATAGGCGGCGGTCTTGATCTTCTCGGTCATGGCTCCGCGCGGCGGCGCACAGTTCTCGGTTCCGGGTCCCCGGATGGCAAGCGCTCTTCCGGGAAGCTTCGCGCCGGCGGCGGCGAACGCCTAGTCGATGTTCCATTCGTCGCGCAGCAACCCGAAAAACACCGAGTCGACGAGTTCGCCCCGGATGATGCGCTCCTGCCGCAGGACGCCCTCCTGCCGGAACCCGAGCTTCTTGAGGACCCGGTGCGAGGCCGAATTTTCCGGGGTGGTCCAGGCGCGGATGCGGTTCAGGCCGGGATCGGCCGTGAATGCCGCCGCAATCAGGGCCCGGGCCGCCTCGGTGACGTATCCCTTGCTCCAGAATTGGGGCGCGAGGGCGTAGCCCAGCTCCGCCAGCCGGTATTTCGGGACGAAGCGCAGCTCCATCCCGCCGACCGCGTGGCCATCGATCTCGAGGCAGTAGGAGCGGCACTCCGACGGGTCGGCGAGGATGCCGCGGGCGATGAACTCCTCGGCATCGCGGCGATCGTAGGGGTAGGGGACGGGCATGTGCCGGGACCACTTCTCCTCGGCGGCAAAGGCGAGGATGTCGTCGACATCCTCGCAGCGGTGGGGGCGCAGGACGAGCCTCTCGGTCTCGATGGTCTCGGGCGGAATGGGCACCGCCGCGAGTGAATCGTGATCGAATTCCCGTGGCTAGGAGGATCTGCCCGCCGGGCGTCCGCCCATCCCGGGCGGGGCGGCGGCGACGGCGGCGCGTGGCCGTTGATGGTCAACGGATTGCCGTCCGCCGCGGGACCGCGGGGGCGGTGGTAAGTTTCCCGGAGGCGCAACGTATCCGGCAGCATGAAGGCGTTATTGATCCTGGCGGTGCTGGTCAGTGGGGCGATGGCCGAGTCGGTCCGCGTCTACATCGGGACCGGGAAAGACGGAATTTACACTGCGATGCTCGACCGGGAGACCGGGAAACTGAGCGAGCCCGTGATGGCGGCGGAGGTGTCCGGGGCGGGATTCCTGGCGGTGTTGCCCGGGCGGAAGCTGCTCTTTGCCACCGCGCGGCCGGAGAAGAAATCCCGCCAGGCCGGGGGGAGCGTGACCGCGTGGAAGATCAGGGACCACGGGAAACTCGACAGGATCAACCAACAGCCGTCGGAGGGCAGCGGGCCGTGCCACGTTTCGGTGGACGCCACCGGGAACACCCTCCTGGTCGCGAACTACGGGTCGGGGAGCGTCGCGGCCCTGAAGATCGACGAGGACGGGTCGCTGGTGAAGTCCGCCTCGGCCCATCAGCACGAGGGGTCGAGCGTGAATGAGAGGCGGCAGTCCGGCCCCCACGCGCATTCGTTCTACCCGGGACCGAACAACAAGTTCGCCTACGCCCCCGACCTCGGGATGGACAAGGTCATGATCTACGCCCTCGATCCGGAACAGGCCGGGTTGGCGGAGGCGGGATTCGCGAAGGTCCCGCCGGGATCGGGCCCGCGGCACATGAAGTTCGGGAAGGACGGGAAGCAGGCCTACGTCCTCAACGAGCTGCTCCTCACGATTTCGGTGTTCGATCTCGATGCCGCCACCGGGATGTTCAAGGAAAAGCAATTGGTGGACACCATCGAGGACGGGATCGACCGCGACGGCCTGAGCTGCTCCGAGATCCGGGTTCATCCGAGCGGCAAGTTCATCTATGCGGCGATCCGCGACCTCAAGGACGCCGGCCGGAATTCGGTAGCGGTCTTCAAGGTTCTCGACGGCGGGAAACTCGAGCGCATCCAGCGGATCGACGCCGAGATCAAGATCCCGCGGAACATCAATCTCGATCCCCGCGGCGAGTGGCTGCTCGTCGCCGGCCAGCGGTCGAACGAGGTCTCCGTCTTCAAGGTCGACCCGGGAACCGGGAAGCTGAGCTTCAGCGGCCACAAGGTCTCCGTGCCGGGACCGATGTGCATCGAGTTCTTGTAGGGCGGGCGCCCCGCCTGCCGGAACCCTACCTTGGAGCCCACCGGCACGCCCCCGCCGTTTGTAGGGCGGGCGCCCCGCCTGCCGGAACCCCACCTTGGAGCCCACCGGCACGCCCCGACGTCTGTAGGGCGGGCGCTCCGCCTGCCGGAACCGCACCTTGGAGCCCGCCGGCACGCCCCGACGTTTGTCGGGCGGGCGCGTGGCATGACCGTCCCGGTCATGTTGGAGCCCCGGACGCGCACGGCGCAGGAGGAAATCGGCGGCCATCGCGACCCCGGCGAATGCTCCGCAGTTTGCCTCGCCGGGCACACGCCACGCCGAAACCTCGTGACCTGCGGGTCCGGGTCGTGGCGCGAATGTCCCGTACGGGGCGCGGTTGGCCGCGTGTGCAAACGCCCGATGATCCTTCCCGCGCTCCGCGCGGCCGGGAGGCAACCATGACCGGGACGGTCATGCCACGTCACTTTCGCGACACGCGATAGAGCATGCGGGGCGGGGCCGGGGTGTCGGTGGCGGTCTGGGAGCCGTCGAAGTCGAGGATGGTCATGAAGGCGTCCCACGTTCGGGCGTCGGTGGAACGCTCGATGAGCAGTTGGTCCTGCGGCTCGCCGGTGAGATCGAGCGCGATGCCCCCCGCGCCGCCGGGCGTGACGGCCTCCACCGCCGGGGCGGGTGCGGGCCCGCCGATCGCGAAGCTCCGTTCCACGGTGTGGAGGTTGCCGCTGGCGTCCTTCACCGAGACGAGCACCTTGCTCCACGGCAGCTTCGTGACGGGCACCGCGAGGTCGAGCGTCCAAACGTGGTCGCCGGTCTGGACAAAGAGCGGCGCCAGCTCGGCGCGGGGCGCATTCCCGTTGACGTGGAAGGACGCCAGGACCGAGAGCGTCGAGAGATCGAGCCCCGAGTAATAATCGAAGAGGCCGATCCGGATCCGCGTGAGGGGCCCCGGCTGCCGCCCGGCGGACGGCAGCGAGACCGTGATGACGGGGCGCAGCTCGTCCGCGAACCAGCCGAGCCGCGTGCCAATCCCCGGCAGGTCGAAGGAGACCGGGGCGCCGAGGTCGATCCAGCGCGCGATCATCATCTTCTCGTCCTCGCTGAGCGGCGGGTAGCCCGACCCGGGCGGCGGCATCATGGCGCCGGTGTAGTCGATGTCGGCCTGGTTGGCATGGGCGCCGGCCGGCAGGGTGCTGACGTCGCCGGGGACCGCCTCGGTGGGATGATCGGCATTCGTCCAGCCGTCGAGGCGGCGGCCGAAGACCTTCCAGGCGAGGAGGCTCCGGCGCGCCTGGAATTTCCGGATGTATCGCGAGGCGTTGTTGTTGCGCCAGCTGCCCGTGGAGATGATCGGCGGGATGCCGTAGGTGGCGCCGCCGTCCCGGGCGAGCCGGTTGTAGGCGTCATCGTCGAGCCGCAGCTGCCCGGACGGATTGGCGGCATTGTGGCAACCGACGCACGAGCGGTTCAGGATCGGCTCGATGTCGCGGTGGAACTCGACGTCGACGGCGCGCTCGTTGCTCTCGATCACGATGGGATCGCCGGCCGCGTTCTTGCTGAGGAGCGGCGTCTTGAGGGCCAGGTCGCGGATGTCGTAACCCGGTTGCGCCGCGGCGGTGAGGCTGAAGTCGAGCGGCATCTGCGAATGGGCGTGGCAGCCGCCGCAGTCGTTGCGCACCTCCCCGGGGCGCACCTGGTGCCAAGTCTGCGACATGTTGAGGACCAGCCCGTCCTTGTCGATGGTCTGGAAGGTGAAGGGCGTGTCGGCCGGGATCCGGGCCAGGAAGCTGGTGTCGGGGTTGCCCTCCGGATCGAGGACCGGGTCGCCGTTGCCGTCGGTCTTCCGCAGGGGGATTTCCCCGAGGATGCGGAGCCGCTCGTTGGCGTGGTTGTAGAACCCCTTGATCCAGTTGTTGCCGATCCCCGGGCCGCGGCCGACGTTCGACGACGGCTCCATGGAGAGAATCCGCACCGCGTAGATGTCGCTGTCGGCGTACTTCCCCGCGGCGGCTCCCTGCCAGAGCCAGTTCGAGTCGCGCTGGTTCTGGTTGGTGTTGAAGGCATCGAGCCCGTCGAAGCCGTTGGAGGAATCGGCCGGGTCGCTGTCGCGCTTGTAGAAGCTGGAGGTCCCGACGAGCCCGAAGGGGGTTCCGGGTTCGAGGGCGGCGTGGGCCGACCCGTCGTTGGGAATCCACGGCAGGTAGGCGGGCTCCTCGATGCCGTAGATCTCCTCGTAGGTGACCACCGGCCGCGGCTGGATCTCGTTCCAGCCGGGGTCGTTCTTGATGAAGGTCATCGCGGCCTCGTCGGTGACCGGGATGCCGCCCGGGATGAGGGCCAGCCCGGCATCGTAGGCGGGGTACTTCGTCGGCCGGTTCAGGGAGTTCGCGGGGCCCGGCGAGTAGGTCACCAGCACGCCGTTGTTGGGGGCCGCCGCCGGGTGGGTGACCTTCCCGGCGTAGGTCCCCGAGAGGTTGAACGACGAGGCGTTGTCGTCGGAATGCGAAAAGGCGCTCAGGGCGTAGAGGCCCTGCGGCGAAAAGGCGTACTTCCGGTAACGCGGCTGCATGTGGTTCGGGTGGTTGCTGTCGAACCACCAGATCCCGCGGCGCACCGCCGGGTTTCCCGCTCCCGACGGCGACGGGCTTCCGAAGGGCGGCAGGCCGGGATCCTTCACCGCCGGGAAGGCCAGCACCGTTCCGAAGCCCTTGTTGTTCAGGTTGTAGTAGTCGGCCACCGCGATGTGGCCGTTGGAGAGCTGCGTCTGGAAGTGGAAGGCGTTCTGCTTCGTGAACGGCGAGAGGAGCGGCTCCCATTTCGTCCCGTCCGGCCAGATCGCCCAGAGCCCCCAGAGGCGGGAGTCACGCAGCCCCTGCGCCTCGTAACTCGAGAACATGACCCGCCCGTCGGTGAGCACGGTGGGATGCAGGGCGCTCCCGAGGTTCAGGTGGCCGATGCACTCGACGTTCTTCCCGTCGTTGTCCATGACGAACAGCTGGAAGTTCGGGCTCGTGAACGTCTTGTTGGGGAAGTAATTGTGGCGGCTCGAGGAGAACACGATCTTCCCCCCGGGAAGCGGGCACGGGCCGAGGTTGAACACGCCGTAGCCGAGGTACCACGGTTTCCCGGGCTCCGCCGCGAGGTGGTTGTCCGACCAGTCGAGGACGCCGGTGTTCGGCAGCCACTCCTGGAAGGTGAGTTGCACGACCTGCCGTGTCTGCAGGTTGATCTTGAAGATGTCGGCCCCCGCCCGCGCCGGATCGCCCGGCCGTTGCGTGTCGAGGTTCGTCTGGTCGTGGAACTTCGTGTAGTAGCACCAGTGGCCGTCGAAGGAGAGGAAGGGGTCCACCACCGCGCCGTTGCCGCCCGCGACGAGGACCTCTTCGCTGCCGTCCGGGTGGAGCAGCATGAGATCCGTCCCGGGGCTGATCCGGATCGGGTAGAACACTTCCGGGAGCGGAACGAAGGCGTTGTCGCCCGCCCGGGGCGCGCGCACGTAAACGAGGTCGTAGGGGAGGCCGGTGGGGGCCTGGGCGAGAAGGCCGCTTCCGGAAACTGCGAAGGCGAGCAGCGCGATCGCGGCACGCTTGGTGCGCGGAGAGAGGTTCACAACAGGCGAGCCTATCGGGGCGGGTTCGCGGTGGCGAGCAGAGAGTGGGTCGCCGTGGCGGCGGTTTTCAACCGCCCAGCCCCTTGTTTGTCATGGCCGGGCCGGCCGGGATCTGGCCGCGCGCCGCGAGGAGACCCATGACCGGGACGCTCACGTCCCGATCACCGCCGCCACGGTCACCACCCGGCGCCCTTGGTGAGCGTCGGGATGCGGCAGATGTAGAAGTCGGCCGTCATGTAGAGCACCGACCCGTCGCCGCCCCAGTTGCAGTTCGCGGTCCGCTGGCCGGTGAGGATGTGGCCGAGGAGCTTCCCCCGCGGCGAGAGGACGAGGACCCCGCCGGGGCCGGTCGTCCAGATGTTGCCGTCCTTGTCGACCTTCATGCCGTCGGGCATTCCGGGGAATTTTTTGGCGAGCGCCGAGGCGTCGAAGAGCGAGCGGCGCTCTCCGAGGGAGCCGTCGGCCTGGATGTCCCACGCGAAGATGTGCGGCTGCGGTCCGTGCGACTGGGCGACGTAGAGGATCTTCTCGTCCGGCGAGAGGGCGATCCCGTTGGGCCGTTCGCACTCCTTCGAGAGGAGCGTCACGGTGCCGTCGGGATCGATGCGGTAGACCCCGAACCACGGGGTCTCGCGCTTCGGGTCCTTGTCATTGCCGGGCAGCCCGTAGGGCGGGTCGGTGAAAAAGACCGCGCCGCTGGAATGCACGCAGAGGTCGTTGGGGCTGTTGAAGCGTTTCCCGTCGTAGCGGTCCGCGAGGGTGATCTTCCCGCCGCCGGGAGTCAGCGCCGAGACGCGGCGGTCGCCGTGCTCGCAGCAGAGGAGGCGGCCGGCGGCGTCGAAGGTGAGCCCGTTCGATCCCGGTTCGCCGTAGCCGGCCGCCACCCCGGTGAATCCCGACGGCTTCATGAAGACCGAATGGCCCTCCTTGCCTTCGCTCCACTGGTAGATCGTGTTCGCCGGGACGTCCGACCAGAGGAGGCGCCTGTTCTCCCGGTCCCAGACGGGTCCCTCCGACCACTGGAACCCGGAGGCCACGACCTCGATCTCGGCGTCCGCGGCGAGGAGTTGATCGAGGGCCGCGTCGTGGCGGACGACCGATCCGATCGTGGGCCGCTCGGCCTGCGCCGGGGTGACGGCGGACCATCCCCCGATGAGAACGAGGGCGGCGGGCAAGAGGGAGCGGGGAGCGGAAGCGGCGGTGATCATGGCGATGGCGGTGCCGGAAAGATGGTGCGCGGAGCCTTGTAGCGGAAGAACATTTCGAGGGGATAATCGGTCGGGGCGAGGATCTGTTTCACCACATACCAGCGGCCGCGTTTGAAATGGAGGAGGGCCAGCACGCTGGGATCGTCCATCCGGTCGGCGTCGTCTTCCCAGACGGTCCCCTTCCATGTCAGCGCATCGTCGTCCTCGGTCCGCGGTTCGGCTTCGAGGTAGGCCCAGTCGCCGTCCCGCCGCAGGTGCCGCACCCGGAACGCGAGAGCCTGCCCGAACCCATGCATGAGCGGATCCCGGACCGCATGGATGATCGCGGCCCGTTCCTTGCTTCCCGTCGGGGGGGTCTCCGCCGCGCCGGCCGGTGCAACGGCGACCATGAGCGCCATCAAGGGGAGCCATCTGAACATGCGATGACACCTAGCTTCCCGCCGCCGGATCCGCAAGGAAGACCGGGGGCGCGGACCCCCGGAACCGGGGAATCGCCCGCCGCGGCCCCCGAGCTTGCATCGCGCCGCGAACCGGTCAAAGTTGGCTTTCAATCGTCACGCCAATGAACGCCAAGTATATACTCGGAATCGCCGCGGCAGGGATCTGCGGAGCCCTCCTTGCGGCCGGTATCCTGAAGTCGATGTCGTCGGAGCCGGAGAAGGAAAACGCCGCGGCGGCCGCGCCCGCCGAGCCGTCCGCCTCGACGTCCCGAACCGCGGAGAAGGCAGGTTCCCCGGAGACGCCCGCGCCGGCCGCGGACGCCGGGGATGATGCCGCCGGCGACGATGCCGGCGGCCAGGGTGACGAGGAGCTCGCGGCCCGCCGCGAGGAATTCCGCAGCAACATGCGCAAGCAGCAGATGGACCGGCTCACCACCAAGATGGCCAAGTGGGGGGCGGCCCTCAATCTCGATCAAAACCAGCAGGAGCGGCTCCTCGAAATCGCCGACGGCCAACTCGACGAACTCGAGAAGATGGCCGTCGACGCCCGCGACAGCGGTGATCCCGCGGCCGTATCCGCGGCCGCGCAGCGCGCCATGTCGATCATCGGCGGAGAGGCCCTGGAGGAATCGATGACCGCCCTCCTGACCCCCGACCAGAAGCGGGCCTACGAGGAGTTCGGCGCCCGGCAGGACGAGAGCCGCGCCGAGGCCCGCGCCCTGCGCCAACTCGCCGGCCTCCAGGAGGACCTCATGCTGAGCCCCGAGCAACGGAACTCGGTGTATGCCATTCTCTACGAGGACGCCACCACCGAGGTGCAGGAGCGCGACAACGTCGGCTCCGTGATCGAGACGGTGGCGTCGTCGGCGGGCGTCAACCTCGATCCGTCGCTGCAGGGCATGATTTCCTCGATGGCTGCCAAGGGTCTCGCCGAGCTGGCCTCCGGGAAGGAGTTGAACCCCGAGTCCATCGAGGAGATGTCGCGGCAGGCCTATGACGAGGCCGTCGCCCAGCAGGTCGACCGGTTGCGCCCGGTGCTCACCGAGGCCCAGCTCGAACTCTACCGCAGCCAGATCGAGGCGCGCCTCGGGGGGCTCATGCAGCGCGTCGGCGCCGACCGCGGGGAGTAGGCGCGGCGGCGGATGTCATCCGCCCGCCCCTTCCCCGGGGCCGGGGGCGAGACGGCGCGGAAGGCGACGACGCGACACTTGATGTCCGCGGTCCCGTTTTTTGGCTGGCCATCGCCGGGCGCATTCGCAGCATGGCGCCCATGAAGGTCATCACCGCTGAAGAAGTCCACGCCGCCCTCAGCTATCCGGCCCTCGTCGACGCCCTGCAGGACGCCTACGGGAAGCCATTCAGCATGCCGCCGCGGCAGGTGTTCATGCTCGATGACGATCCGGGCAACACCAATGCCTTCGCCAACCTCCCGGCGTGGAACGACAAGCTCATCGGGGTGAAGGCCTTCACCTACTTCCCGGACAACCCGCAACCCGAGTACAAGTCGATCTACGCGCAGATCCTCCTCTTTGACCGGGAGCACGGCGTGCCGCTGGCGCTGGTCGACGGCACCACCGTGACGCTCTGGCGGACGGCCGGGATCTCGGGCCTCGCGACGAGGCTCTTGTCCCGCGAAGATTCCGAATCCCTCCTGATGGTGGGCACCGGGAACCTCGCTCCCTACATCATCCGCGCCAACCTGAGCGTGCGTCCCATCAAGCGCGTCCAGGTGTGGGGGCGCAGTGCGGAGAAGGCCGATGCGGTGGTCGCCGCGATCAGCGGGGAATTCCCGGAGGTCTCCTTCTCCCGCGCCGACGATCTCGCCGCGGCCTGCGGCGAGGCCGACGTGGTGGTCAGCGCCACCGGGGCCCACGAACCGCTCGTGAAGGGCGAGTGGATCCGCCCCGGGACCCACACCGACTTCATCGGCAACCACCACGCCGACAAGCGCGAGTGCGACACGGACCTCGTGGTGAAGGCGAAGCTCTACGCCGACAGCTACGTGAACGCCTTCAAGGAAGCCGGCGAGTTCCTCGTGCCGATCGCGGAGGGCAGGTTGACGAAGGAAAACATCGTCGGCGAACTCGCCGAGATGTGCGCCGGGAAATGCCCGCTGCGCACCAGCGGCGATGAGGTGACCCTCTTCAAGTCCGTCGGCATGGCGATGAGCGACCTCGTGGGCGCGGGATTGGCGTTCCAGGCAGGGTAGGAGCGCCAAGGGATGCCCCGGGAGGGTGGCCCATCGAGCCCCGGGGGGTGGTCCATTGAGCCCCGGGACCCCAATCGATGCCCCAGGAGGGCCGCCGACGGATGCCCCGGGAGGGGCGGCGGATGCCCCGGGAGGGGCGAAACATCCTAGCCGCTGGCGCAAGCCAGCGGTTCTCGGGCCGGTGAAGGATTCCAGCCCCGGGAGGGGCGGCACAAACCGCCGCCGGATATCCACCGGTTGTGTCGCCCGCTGCCGGGGCTCCGGGTTTCGCTCGGTCCACCTTCCGCGGGTTGTCACCCGCGGCTAGCCCGGAAATTTCATGAAATTTCCGCCCCCGCGAACGCGGGGGCCGACACGCTCTGACTGGTCAGAGCCGTCGGGGCTCGCCCCGACGCCGGAGGAAACACACTTTGGGTGTTTCCTCCAG
>JABDMC010000223.1 GCA_013001695.1 Akkermansiaceae bacterium | reverse complement strand
GGCTTGCGCCTTCCGATTAGGAGTGTGATGGAGTGATGGGTCATTTTTCGTAGCGGAAGGCTTGCGCCTTCCGATTGACGAGTAGTGGAGCGGTGGAGTGGTAGCGGAAGGCTTGCGCCTTCCGAATAGGAGTGTGATGGAGTGATCGGTCATTTTTCGTGGCGGAAGGCTTGCGCCTTCCGACGGTTGAGCCTTGCCGGGACGCTCCGGTAGCGGGCAAGTCCGCCGAACGGGGTGCGCCCTGGAGCCTCCGCACGAGTCTCGTTTGAATGGCGGTCGGAAGGGGCAGCCCTTCCGCCACGAATCAAGCCTCCAGCGGACCAAGGGGCTATTCCGATCGCTCCGCGGAGAACACCGCGCCGGTGGGTTTGGCGGGGAGGGTGGACTTCCACTCGGCGAGGAGGGTGAGGAGATTTTCGACGACTTCCGGCTGCGCTGCGGCGAGGTCGGTCTTCTCGTAGGGATCGGCGGCGAGGTCGTAGAGTTCGCGGTGGGTGGTGTCGGCATTGGTCACCAGCTTCCAGTGATCGTGCACCACGGCGTAGGACACCCAGTGGTCGGGTTTGTTCTTCTGGGGCGGCCACGGGGCGTTCGATTTCCAGAAGAGCGGTTTGGCGCGGCGGGGGGCGGGCGTGCCGGTGAGGACCTCGAGTTGGCTGACGCCATCCGGCTTGTAATCGGCGGGGAGCTTCACGCCGGCGATTGCGCAGAAGGTCGGGAGGAGATCCACCGCGGAGATCAGGGAGCGGTCATCGACCATGCCGGCCGCGATCTTTCCGGGCCACCGCGCGATGAAGGGGACCCCGATCCCGCCTTCGAAGAGGGCCGCCTTGTAGCCCTTGCGGCCGCCGGTGATCCCCTTGGCGGCCGCGATTCCCCAGCCGGCGCCGGTGGCGGTGTCGTACATGAGGGTGAGCTCGGTGGGTCCCGCGGCGCGGGCCGGGCCGTTGTCGGAGCTGAAGATGACGAGGGTGTCGTCCGCGATCTTGAGGCGGTCGAGGGCGGCGAGGACCTCCCCGACGCGGTCGTCGGCATGGGAGAGGACGGAGGCGTAGATGCGGTCGGTCTCGCTTTCCATCCCGCGGAAGCGCCACTCGTACTTCGGCACGGTGTGGAAGGGGGTGTGCGGTTCGTGCAGCCAGAGATTGATGAAGAAGGGCTTCCCGGCGGCGACGCTCTCCTCGATGAAGACCTTCGCGCGTCGCGCGTCGTCGTGCACCGGCATCTGCTCCCCGGCGCAGTTGAAGGCGCCGTAGTCGTCGTAGCCATAGACGCCGGGGAGCGGCGAATCGGGGATCATGTCGTTGGCGAGGTGCCATTTCCCGTAGTGGGCGGTGGCATAGCCGGCGGTCTTGAGGAGGCGGGGCAGGGAGGGCGCCGCGGGGTCGAGCCAGTCGGGCATGTTGCGCCGGGCGTTGCTCGGGCCCCAGGCGAAGTGGCCGTCGATGTTGTAGCGGGCCGGGAAGTGCCCGGTCATGACGGCGGTGCGGCTCGGCGAGCACACCCCGCTGGCGACGGTGAAGCGGTGGAAGTCGGTGCCCTCCGCGGCGAGGCGGTCGATGTGGGGCGTCTTGACGTAGGGGTGCCCGTGGCAGCCGAGGTCGCCCCACCCCCAGTCATCGGCGAAGATGAAGAGGATGTTGGGCTTCGAGGCGCCGGGGGCCGTGGCCACGGTGAGGGCGAGGATGACGGCGAGGGAGAGCAGGGACTTCATGGATGGTGGCGTGAATTGAGGGTGGCGTGCCGGCAATTCCAAGCGGAATCGGGCCCGGTCATGGCGAACCGCACCCGCGACGCCGGCGACAGCCGGGGGCGCGGAATCATTTTCCCTCCGCGGCCCACTTTCTCATCAGGGCGATGTTGTCCTCGATCACCTTGAGGTGGGCGGGGTCGGCCTTCCGTTTTTTCAGGGTCGAGGTGTAGACCGCCATGTCGCTGTCGAACATCGCGGGGGACTCGGGCTCGCGGCCCTGGTCGCCGGTCTTCTCCATCCAGGCGTCGAGGCGTCCCCGGAGCTCCTTGAGCCTGGCGGCAAACTCCGGATCGCCGGCGAGGTTGTTGATCTCATGCGGATCGGCCTCGAGGTCGTAGAGTTCCTCCGGCGGGCGGGTCTCCCGAAAGAGGAGCTCCTGGGTGGCGTCCAGCTTGCCGGCCGCGTGCCATTCGCGCAGGGCGATGAGGATCGCCTTGGCGTCCTTGTAGGCGCACGGCTGGAGGTAGGGACGCTCCGGCAGGAAGTTGCGGATGTACTTGAAGTCCCTGGTGCGCACCGAGCGCATGTGATCGACCGTCTCGTCGCAGCGGTCCCGGGCCGCAAAGACCGCCTCGCGGGGCGTGTAGTCGGCGGCGAGGATATCGCGGGCCTGCATGTAATCCGGGACGGGGATGCCCGCCGCGGCCAGGGAGAGGGCGGCGATGTCGATGTGCTCGACGAGGTCTTCGCGCACTTTCCCCGCCGTGATGCCCGGGCCGGCGATGACGAGCGGGACGTGCAACCCTTCGTCGTAGAGGAACTGCTTGCCGCGGGCGTGGCTGATCCCGTGGTCGGTCATGAAGACGACCAGCGTGTTGTCGCGGACGCCTTCCGCCTCGAGGCGGGCGAGCACGGCCCCGACCATGACGTCGGTCATCCGCACCGAGTCGAGGTAGGCCGCCCAGTCCCGCACGACGTCGGGGTGCCGCGGATAGTAGGGCGGCAGCTTCACGGCCTCCAGCGGGGTGCGGGTTCCGAGCTCCTTCTCCGCGGCGCTGGCGATCTTCTCCCAGCCGGCGAGGTCCTTGCCGCGCAGTTTCCCGCCGGGCGTGTGGATCTGGGCGAAGAACGGCTGGCCATCCTTGCGGTCCGACCAGTCGGCGCCGTCGTAAACGGACCGGTCCCACTCGAAGTTGTAGTCGGTCTTGCCGAGCTTCCCCTTCCTGACCGGCCACCCGCTGATGGAGGTGTGGTAGCCGGCGTCCTTGAAGAGCTGCGGGACGAGCTGGACGCCCTTCGGCAGGTGGATCTTGGCGGTGCCGCGGCCGCTGCGGTGGTGATGGGCCCCGATGCTCGTCTGGTACATGCCCGTGATGAATGCCGAGCGGCAGGTCGAACAGACCGGGGCCGTCACGTAGGCGTTGGTGAACTTGACGCCGGCCGCGGCGAGCTTGTCGACGTTCGGGGTGGTGATGGCGGTCTCCCCGTAGCAGGAGAAATGCGCCGACATGTCGTCCGGGATGATCCAGACGATGTTCGGCCGGTCCGCGGCCCGGCTGCCGAGGGCGGCGAGGATCACCAGGACGATGGGGAGGAGGGACTTGATCATGATGACGGAGTTGGGAATGGAATCTACGGCACAACCACGGCCTGTGAATCAGATTTCTTGCCATCGAAGGCGGTCCACGAGGCGGGAGGGATTCGAAAGGCTCCGGGTTGGCCCGGTTCAGCGGGGGGGGATTCCGCTGATTCCGCTTGGGAGCGCCGTCGCGGCCTGCTAGCCATTTCGCCATGAATCGACTTCGTGGCGGGACGGCCGTCGTGCTGGCCGTCCTGCAACTGGCGCTGGCCGGATGTGAGCGGAAGGAGGCCGGCGGCGAGACCGCCCCGGGAAAGGCATATGTCCTGGCCAAGCCGGATTACGAATTGCCGCCGGGGGTCGTCTTCGAGATCCGGCAGAATGGCGGCATGAACGATGTTCCGGTGGAAATCAAGGGCCGGGACCGGCGACTGGAAGGCGTCATGAATTCCTACGGGGAGAAGTTCCTGCGCGGCGAAATGGTGTCCGAGACGGAGGCCAGTTTCCGCGTCATCGACAACCGCCAGGTGAACGGCTTCAGCGTGAAGGACGCGCCGGCGCCCGACCAGAGCGTGGTGAGTCCGATGGAGGGCAAGACGATCGTTTTCCGGAAGGAGGAGGGCGAATGGAGGGCGATGGAGATCGACGGCCACCCGGTGCCGGAAGAGCTTGCGGCGTCGGCGGCGTCGTATCGGCGTTACCTCCGGAGCGACGAGGTCAGCCTGTTCGGGGCGGACCCGCGAACGGTCGGCGAGAAGTGGACCTGCGACTCGGACATCCCGGCGGATCTCCTCGGCCTCGGGGAGATCCAGATCGGCACGATTGAAATGGAGTTCACGGGAGTGGAAGGGCATGGCGGCCTCGAGTGCGCGGTGCTGGTGGGGGCGATCGACGTCGTGGTCGAGACGAGACTCCCGGGGGGAGGGGTGATGTCGATGAACTTCCGCGGTGAAATGAAGACCCGTCGCTCGACGAGGTTCCTCTACGAGGTGTCCACCGATGTGACCGGCGAGGTCGAGATCGGCGGGGCGCTCGACAACGGGATGACGATCGGCGGCAGGGGAAACTTCCGTTCGTCCCGGACGACGAAATTGACCAGCCCGTAGCCGGTGGTCCGCAACGAGCCCGTGGACGGCAGGGCCCTCCGCGGGCGACGCGGAATCACGAATCGGAATCGCTCTTGGTGTAACGCTTCTCGAGCTTTTCGAGGGTCTGGTTGACGAGGGGGGATTGCCAGGCGTGGCGTTCGTCACCGAGGGCTTCCTTGATCTTCTTGGCGCCGGCTTCGAACACCTTGGCGCCCCCGCGCATGATCAGTTCCGCCGAGGAGGGGGCCGCCTGGTGCAGGAAATCGGCTTCGTGCTCGAGGGCCGCTTCCTCGGCCTCGATGTGGGTGAGAAGCTTTTGGACCTTTTCGAGGCGTTCCTCGTCCGGGGCGGATTCGGCGAGCGCTTCGGCGAAGTTCCGGCGCAGGGCGCGTTCCTCGACCTTCAGGGCGTCGAGCCGCTTGGTGAGTTCGTGCGCAGCGGGTTCGCCAATCTCCTCGATCTCCTTTTCCAGGGCGTCGAGTTTTTCCTGGGTGGCCTCGATTTCTTCGGCGAGTGCTTCGGGATTGGGCTGCTCTTCGTTCATGTCGGTCGGGAATCGATCTGTATCGACCATAAGTGAGGATCCGCCGGGGATCGACGGTTTTTTTTCGGCCGGGGGGCGTTTCCGGTGCCCGGGTCGGGCGCGCACCGGGGGCTACTTCATGGGATGCTCCCTGAGGAGCTCGGCGGGCGAGTAGAGGCGGCCGACGCGGTCCTTGGTGGCCTGGCGGACGCGCTTCACTTCGGCCGCGGTGATGCCCGAGGCCTTGTTGCCGAAGGAATTGCGGACGTAGGTGAGGACCGCGGCAAGCTCGTGGTCCTTGAGCATGGCCCCGATGGGCGTCATGGGGACCGCGCCGTCGTACTTGCGGCCCTTGACCTCCATGGGGCCCATGAGGCCGTGAAGGGTGAGCTTGATGAGGCGCTCCTTGTTGCCGGTGACCCACCGGACGCCGTTGAGCGGCGGGTAGATGAAGGGGGCGTTCGGCGAGCCCTTGCCGTTGGCCTGGTGACAGGTGATGCAGAATCCGTCCCGGCTGTAGATCGCGGCGCCCTGCTGATAGGCGGCCTTGAACTCCTTGGGGAGGTGGCCGGGGACGCGGACCCGCTTCGGCCGCCCGATGTTGACGGCCTTTCCCTTCGCGGCAATGAACGCCGCGGCGGTGGGATACGCCGCGACATCGACCCCGAGGGCCGCGACGTCGTCGGCAAGGGTCAGGAAGATCGCGGGGAAGACGGCCTCCATCCACTTCGTGACGGGTTGCTTGCTGGCTTCGAGGGCGATGCGGGCCCCGTCGGCATTGTCGAGCCACGAGGCGGCCACCGCCGCTTCGAGGCGGACCCGGCCGTGCGGGTCGCGGGCGGCCTCGAGGAAGAGGTCGGTGGAGTTCGAGATCCGGTGGTGGGCGTAGCGCAGGACGTGGGCGGCGGCGGCGCGCACCTCCGGCTTCGTGGCGCGGAGGCACTGCGCGAGCAGCCCCGGATCGACCCGGTTGTGGCCCCAACCGACCCAGAGGGCCTCGAGGAGGTGTCGTTCGTAGAGCGGGTCGGACTTGTCGAGGGCGGCGGCCCACGCCCTGGCGGCGGGGAGGACGGTGGCGGCGTCGCGGCCGCGGAGTTCCCGGCGGGTGCGGTAGCGGGCCCGGTCCTCGTGGAGCTTGAGGTTTTCCAGGAGGGTGGAAATCGGGGCCCCGGCGATCTTCGGGGGGGTGACCAGCGGGCGCGACGGGCAGGTCACCCGGTAAATGCGGCCGTGCTGCTTGTCGCGCTTCGGGTCGCGGGCGCTGTGCTGCATGTGGCCGATCAGGGCGTTCTGCCAGTCGACGATGTAGAGCGACCCGTCGGGCGCGAACTCGAGGTCGACCGGCCGGTAGTTCGGGTCGGCCGAGGTGAGGAGGTCGTAGCGGACCTCGCCGGTGATGCCGGTGGGGTCCTCCGGATCGTCGTGGATGTTCCAGACGGTGGTCCCGAGGAGGCCGATGCTGTTGTTGAGCAGGAAGCCGCCCTGGATCTCGTCGGGGAAGTGGCGGGAGGCGATGAATTCCGAGCCGGACGTCGGGCGCGAGCGCTTCGGGGCGAACTGCCCGACCTTCCCGATCTCGTATCCGTAGGGGACCTTGGCGGACAGGGGGAGCGCCCACCAGTTGTTGCCGGAGGAAGCGTCCGAGATGTAGCCCTGACCCCACTGGTCGATGGCGAACCCCCACGGGTTGGAGTAGTCGGCCTGCGAGTAGCGTTCGAGGCGCCAGCTGTGCGGGTCGAAGCGCCACACGCCGCCGTCGTTGCAGCGCCGCGGGCCGTAGGGCGTCTCGACCTGGGAATGCAGGAAGCGGCCTTCCGACATGTAGAACGCCCCGGAGGGATCGGCGCAGTAGGCCGAGATGGCGTGGTGGGTGTCGTGCGAGTCGAAGCCGTGCAGGAGGATCTCGAGGCGGTCGGCGCGGTCGTCCTGGTCGTCGTCGACCAGCAGGCAGAGGTTGGGTTCCTGCGAGAGGTAGACGCCCTCGGGCGCGATCTCGAAGCCGATCGGCAGGTGCAGGCCGTCGGCGAAGGTGATCTGGTGGTCGGCTTTGCCGTCCTTGTCGCGGTCCTCGAGGATGAGGAGCTTGTCGTTCGGTTTCTCGCCGCCGGGCTTGTAGTGCGGGTAGCTCGGAAGGACCGCCACCCAGAGGCGCCCCTTGTTGTCGAAGGACATCTGCACCGGGTTGGCGAGGTCGGGGAACTGCTCCTCGGACGCGAAGAGCTCCACCTTGAAGCCCTCGTGGATATCGAAGGACCCGAGGTCGTCCCCGGGGTTGTACTGGATCGGCTTGGGGTAGTTGGTCTCGATCGGCGAGAGCGGACGGGTGCCCTTGTCGGCCTCGGCGAGGTCGGTTTTCTGTCCGCGCGCGGCGCGATGGATGGCCTTGTCGCGCACCTCCGTCATCTGGCGGATCTTCTCGATCTCCTCGGGGTAGTTGACGTTCCCGTACGGCTTCCACCGCTGGCCGTAGACGTGGACGCCGTTGAGCATCTGGTAGTCGTTGAACCAGAACCAGTCCTTCTCCTTCACCATGGCGTGGACGGCATCGCGGTGGGCCGCGGCGGGCGTGGCGGTGGCGGCGTAGAGGCCGGAGGCGAGGACCGGGGCGAGTTTCCGGTAGCCGGCGTCGTTGAGGGCGAAGCCGTTGATGGTGAGGGGCGGCGTGCTCTCCTTGAACCATTGCGTGCTCGGCGTGAAGACGTCGATGAAGGCGAGCTTGTGCCTGGCGGCGACCTCCCGGATGACCCCGGAGTAGGCCGCGAGGTTGGCGTTCTCGGAGCGGCCGTCGGGGAGGTCGTAGCTGTCGGAGCGGTCCTCGTAGGCGATCGGGGAGGCCAGGACGAGACGGGGGGCGGACTTCCCGTTGTAGTTGCCGGCGAGGGTGTGGACCACGAAGGCGTCGAGCTCGGCGCGGAACTTCTCGAGGCCCGCCGGGCCGTCGAAGGATTCGTTGTATCCGAAGAAGGCGAGGATGGTGTCGGCCTCGAGGGTGGTCAGCCACTCGTCGGGCGTGGGGTAATGGCCCTTGCCATGATGGGAGTCGAACTCGGGGCGAAGGCGCGCGCCGTCCGGGATGGCCCACTGCGATTTGCGGGACGGGTGGGGCCGGAAGGCGGGCGTGTCGCCCGGCATGCACATGTTGCGCACCACCAGCCCGGCGTCCGGGAAGCGGGTGTGCAGCTCGGTCTCGAAGTGATGAAAGTGCAGCATGCGCTCGCCGAGCCCGTTGCCCACCAGGACGAGCCGCTCCCCGGCCCGGGGGGACTCGGGGATGGCGAAGGCGACGCTGGCGGTGAGGAGAAGGAGGGGGAGCGTGGTTCGCATGGCTGATCAATAGGACGGAAAGCGTATTTACGGAACCGAAGATCATCTCATACATGATTTCTCGGGCGCCGGGACGGGCCGGAGGCGGGATGGGGCGGGGCTCCGGGAGCGGCCTTCCGTTTCCGATGAAAAGGATCGGATCGCAGGGCGTAGAATCGGTGTATTTTGGGTCGCCGAATGAAATGGATGTGGGCCGGGCTGGCCATGGCGCCGGCCTGGCTCGGAGCGGTGCCGGGCGAGGCGGAATTCGAGGAGGAGATCGGACCGCTGCTCGAGCATTACTGCTACGACTGCCACGGCGACGGGAGCCGCAAGGGGGACGTCTCCCTCGATGAGTTCGGGGACGTGGCCGCCCACCTCGCCGACCGCGACCATTGGCTCGCGGTGTGGCGCAACATCCGCACCCAGATCATGCCGCCCTCCGACAAGGAGCAGCTGGACGAGGCGGAACGCCGGCAGGTCCTCCGGTGGATCGAGCGGCGCGTCTTCAAGCTCGACCCGGACAACCCGGATCCCGGACGCGTCACGATCCGGCGGATGAACCGCGAGGAGTACCGCAACACCGTCGAGGACCTCCTCGGGGTGCGCTACGAGGTGCACGATCACTTCCCCCCGGACGACACCGGCTATGGTTTCGACACGATCGGGGATGTGCTGAGCCTCTCGCCCCTCTTGCTGGAGAAGTACCTGCGGGCCGCCGACGAGATCATGACGCAGGCGCTGCCGAGCGAGGCGGCCCGCACGCCGGAGATCACGATCCGCGCGGAGCAGTTCCAGGAGCCGGGGAACCGCAAGCAAACCGGGCGCTTCATGGAATTCGAGATCGACCACACGGTCCGGGAGGAGCGCGAGTTGAAGCACGCCGGCCGCTACGAGATCGAGCTGGCCTACGCGGTGGAAGGGTCGATGGAGGCGACCGAGAACACCGGCACCATGGTGATGCTGGTGGACGGCAGGGAACTGGACCGGGCCGAGCTCGGGTGGGACTACCGCAAGCAGATCACCCTGAAGAAGGAGGTCCGGCTGGAGAAGGGGAAGCACCGCTTCGAGATCCGGATGATCCCCGGGAATCCGCCGGAGGAGGGTGAAGGCCTGCTCGGCCTGAAGGTCGCGGGGTACAAGGTGCGCGGGCCGCTGGACGCCGGGGCGTGGATGTATCCCGAGACCTACACGCGCATCCTCTTCCGCGGTCCGCCGCCCGAAGACGCCGCCCAGCGGGAATCCTATGCGCGGGAAATCCTGCGGCGGTTCGCGGGCCGGGCCTACCGGCGGCCGGTGGACGACGCCACCCTGGGGCGGCTCGTGGAGCTGGCGGCCGGGGTCGGGGCGGAACCGGGAAAGACGTTCGAGGACGGGATTCGCTCGGCGCTCATGGCGGTGTTGTCGTCGCCGCGCTTCCTCTTCCGGGCGGAGGTGCAGGCCGAGCCCGACAACCCCGCGCAAGTCGTTCCGATCGACGAGTACGCCCTGGCGTCCCGGCTTTCCTACTTCCTTTGGGGATCGATGCCGGATGATGCCCTGCTGGAGCTGGCGGGGAGGAAGGCGCTGCGGAAGCAGCTGCGGGCGCAGGTCGACCGGATGCTGGCCGATCCCAAGGCGGACCGGTTCATCCGCAATTTCACGGGCCAGTGGCTGCAGGCCCGGGACGTGGAAGGGGTGCACATGGACGCGCGGCGGATCCTGAGCCTCCGCGACTCGAAGGAAGCCAACCGGGTCTTCAACACGCGGGTCCGGAGGGACATGCGGAAGGAGACGGAGCTGCTCTTCGGGCACATCCTCCGGGAGAACCGGCCGGCGCTGGAGTTGATCACCGCGGACTACTCGTTCCTGAACGAGCGGTTGGCGCGCTTTTACAAGATCGATGACGTGCACGGCGAGGAGTTCCGGCGGGTGGAGTTCGGCGACGACTGGCGGCGCGGGGGGATCCTGACGCAGGGGACCTTCCTGGTGGTGACCTCGAACCCGACGCGGACCTCACCGGTGAAGCGCGGGTTGTTCGTCCTCGACAACATCCTGGGGACCCCGGCCCCGCCGCCGCCGGGGGACGTGCCGGAACTCGACGAAGCGCGGCGGGAAGCGGGGCGGGAGGCCACCATGCGGGAGGCCATGGAACGGCACCGGCGGGAACCGTTGTGCAAGGCGTGTCACGCCCGCATGGATCCCATCGGGCTGGCGCTGGAAAACTTCAACGCCCTCGGGATGTGGCGGGACCGGGAAGGCAACCGCCGCATCGACAGCGCCGGCCAACTCATCACCGGGGAGCAGTTCGGTCACATCGGGGAGTTGAAGACGATCCTGGCGACGACGCGCCGCGGGGATTTCCACCGGTGCCTCGCGGAGAAATTGATGACCTATGCCCTCGGCCGCGGCGTGGAGTACTACGACACCCCGGCCATCGACGGGATCGTGATGCGGATGCACGCCGCGGGGGGCGGGTTGCGGGAGGCCGTGCAGGGGATCGTGGAAAGCGCCCCGTTCCAGCTGCGCCGCGGGGACGGCCGCGGCGCCGCGGAAGATGTTCCCCGGGGGAATGGGAAAAATGGAGGAAATTGATCCGGACCGACGTATCATCAGGACCAATGAGTGAAGGGCAGACGGGATTGAGCCGCCGCGGGTTCCTGCGGGGCCTGGGAGCATGCGTGGCGGTGCCGGGCATGCAGAGTCTCGGCGCGGCCCCGGTGGCGGCGGCGGCCCGGACCGCGGTCACCGCCAGTGGCGCCCCGCTCCGGATGGCCTTCCTGTATGTTCCCAACGGGGTGATCATGGACCGCTGGCGGCCACATGGGACGGGGGACAAGTTCCGCCTGAACGACTCGATGGCTCCCCTCGAGGATTTCCGGGACGAGTTCCAGGTGGTGAAGGGGTTCGAGCAGGCCAACGGCTGGGCCGGCCCGGATGGAGCGGGGGATCACGCCCGGAGCAACTCGACGTTTCTCACCGGGGTGCGGCCCCGCAAGACGGCGGGGTCCGACATCAAGCTGGGGATCTCGGTCGACCAGCTTGCCGCGAATCATGTCGGTCACGTGACGCGCTTTCCCTCCCTGGAGTTGTCGTGCGACGAGGTGCGGAAGTCGGGGGCGTGCGATTCCGGCTATTCGTGCGCCTACCAGTTCAACATCTCGTGGCGGAGCGAGCGCCAGCCGATGACCCCGGAATCGAACCCGCGCCTCGTTTTCGAGCGGCTTTTCGGCGGCGGCTCGGACCGGGAGCGCCAGGCCGGCCTCGCCATGCGCCGCGAACAGCGGCGCTCGATCCTCGATTTCGTGAAGGACGATGCCCGCGCCATGCAGAAGCGCCTCGGACAAAACGACCGGCGGAAGCTCGACGAGTACATGACGGGGGTGCGCGAGATCGAGCAGCGCATCGAGCGGGCGGAGAGCTTCGGCAAGCCGGTGCGGCCCGATGTCGACCCGCCGGCGGCGGGGGTTCCGGCCGCCTACGAGGAGCACATCCGCCTGATGTTTGACATGCTGTTGCTGGCCTTCAAGACCGACTCGACGCGGATCGCCAGCTATCTCCTGGCCCACGACGGCAGCAACCGCAGTTTCCGCGACATCGGCGTGTCGGAAGGACACCACGCCCTGTCCCACCACCGGAACAACCGCGACAAGATCGAGAAGATCACGCGCATCGACCGGTTTTACATCGAGCAGCTGGCGTATTTCCTCGGGCGGATGCGCGCCACCAGGGACGTCGACGGGAAGTCGCTGCTGGACAACTCGATGATCGTCTGGGGCGGCGGGCTTTCCAACGCGGACCGCCACACCCACAACGACCTGCCGGTGATCCTGGCGGGGCGCGGCGGCGGGGCGCTGAACCCCGGACGGCACCTCGAATTGGACGGCGACATCCCGCTCAACAACCTCTACGTGCGAATGCTGCGGGAAATGGGCGCGCCGGTGAAGCGCTTCGGCGATTCGACCGGCATCGTGACGGCGGTCTAAGCCCCGGCGAGGAGGCGCTGCGCCTCGGCCCGCGCATCGGGGAAGAAGCGCTGGAAGGCGTGGTCGAACGAGTGGTAGTGGTCGACGAGGTCGGTGGCGGCGCCGTCGATCGGCCCGGTGCGCCGGGAGCGGTGCGAGATGCGGTGGAAGGTGAGGGTGAGGCCCTCGAGGGTGGCGTAGCTGTGGAGCCAGTTTTCCTCCTTCATGCGCGGGAGGATGCGGGCCAGGTCGCCGGCGATCCAGTCGGGATGGCGGTCGAGGGCGGCGAAGACGTCATCGAGGAACTGGTGGAGCGGTTCCTCCCCGAACTCCTCCCAGTGGACCGCGAGGAAGTGGTCGAAGATGACATCCACGATGACTCCGGCGAAGCGGCGGCGGGCGGGGGAGAGGAGGCCGCGGGCCTCGCGGAAGGCGGGATGCCGGTCGGTGAAGACATCGAGGGAACGATGCATGATGATGCCGTGCACGACCTCCTCGGGGAGGTTCTCGCGCAGGCTCGCGGGCGGGCCCTTCACGAAATCACCGAGGAGATTGCCGATGCGGGAGGCATCGGTGGGCGCGGCAAGGAGCAGGTGGGCGAGAAAATTCAATGGTGCAGGCGAAGGGGGTGCGGGGGAGTCGTCCGGGGGAAGGGAATGGATCCATCGCGGTTGTGGCCGGTGCGGGCCGCCGCTTCAGGCAGCAACCGGAGGCCCGGAAAGGGCCGCAGTTGCTTGAAAAAGGGTCATATCAGCAGGTTTGGGCGTGTCAAACCGGCGATCTCGTTCCGATCCCTTGACACCCCGGGGCGCAATGGCCATCTTGTAGGGAACCAATCCAGTTGCTTGGCCCGTGGCGGATAGGAGGCGATGCCATGAAAGCTCTCATTGTGGAAGATGATCGCGCGACGCGCACCCGCGTCCTGGCGTACCTTGAGGAATGGGGGTTCGAGGGCATCCCGGCCCCGAACGGGGAGGAAGCCTGGGCCGCCGTGCAGAAGGAGGACGTGCCCCTCATCATCACCGACTGGAAGATGCCGCGCGCGGATGGGATCGAGTTGGTGCGCCGCATTCGCGAACGCGAGAAGCAGGGAGGATTCTCCTACATCATCCTGCTGACGTCCAAGAACGAGAAGAAGGACATCGTGCAGGGGATCGAGGCCGGGGCGGACGACTTCATCACGAAGCCATTCGACAAGGGTGAGCTGCGGGCCCGCATCAACGCCGGGGAGCGCATCCTGAATCTCGAGCGCGAGCTGGAGCGCCAGAACACGGAACTGGCCGCCGCCAACCGCGAGATCATGGCGGCCAACGCCCGGATGAGCAAAAGCCTCCTGGCGGCCGCCCAGATCCAGCAGTCTTACCTGCCGTCGCAATTGCCGAAGACGGACCGGGCCCGCTTTGCCTGGCGCTACGTGCCGTGCGACGAGCTGGCGGGTGACACCCTGAACATCGTCCCATTGAACGACCGCTACGTGGGCGTCTACATCGTGGACGTGAGCGGCCACGGGGTTCCCGCGGCGCTCCTCTCGGTGCACCTGAGCCGGATCTTCACGCGGCGCGACGGGGCGGACTCCATCGTGATGCGCAAGAACGGCAAGGGGCAGGTGCCGGTGCCGCCGCGCGAGGTGGTGGCGAAGTTGAACGAGAAGTTCGCGCAGGATCTCTCGGGCCGAAGCGAGAGCGAGTATTTCACGCTCCTCTACGGGGTCCTCGACCTCGAGTCGCGGGAGTTCCGCTACACGTCCGCGGGCCATCCGGGACCGGTGGTGGTGTCGCACGGGAAGGCGGAACTGCGCAGCGCCAGTCCGCCCGCGGTCGGATTCTTCCCGGAAGCGGAGTTTCGCGAGGAATGCGTGCAACTCGACAAGGGCGACCGGATGTATTTCTTCACCGACGGGAGCTTTGAACTGACCAACCCGGCCGGCGAGCAGTTCGGGACCGACCGCCTCCTCAGCCAGCTGGGATCGACGTGCGACCAGTCGCTGGACAAGAGCCTCGAGCAGGTCATGGAAGCGGCCCGCCGCTGGCACGGATGCCGCGAATTCGAGGACGACTACTCGCTCGTCGGGCTCGAGGCCGGCTAGCCCGGAAATTTCATGAAATTTCCGCCCCCGCGAACGCGGGGGCCGACACGCTCTGACTGGTCAGAGCCGTCGGGGCTCGCCCCGACGCCGGAGGAAACACACTTTGGGTGTTTCCTCCAG
>JABDMC010000219.1 GCA_013001695.1 Akkermansiaceae bacterium | reverse complement strand
TGTCGAAGCCGTTCCGGGCGTTCGCCGGGGCGGTGGCATTGTCGACCCCCCGGTAGGACGACTCGAGCAGGGTGGTCGGCTTGTCGGCGGCAAACGGACCGAACCAATTGTCCTGCTGGACCGTCGTGAGGTCGCGGTAGATCCGCTGGACCAGGTCATACTCGGAATGATTCGTCGGCGTCGGGTCGAAGTACCACGTGCGGACGCCCTCGTCGTTGTCGATGTTGATGCGGCACTCGATCGGCTGGCCGGCCCCGTTGAAATTGAGGACGGTGGCGGAGGCGAGGCCGGTGACGTTGCGGTAACGCCAGTTGATGGTGACGTTGACGTTGTCCTCGATGATGTCCTCCCAGCGGTTGGCGGCGGCCTGGAGGAGGGGCAGGACGTTCGCACCGGTCGGGTCAAAATTCGGATAGTCGCCGGGATCGGTGATATCAACCAGGGTGATGTTGATGGCGAGAGTGTTGGCGGCAGTGGCCAAGAGGCCCGCGCCGAGGAGCGCAAGATGGCGTTTCATCGCGGAGAGCAGGTTCGAGCTGACTTACTTCAAGCGCACGCCGGTGGCGGGAATCAGGTCCTCCCAGTCCATGGCCCAGAAAACGGCATTGGCGACGAGCTGCGGGTAGGCGCCGGCGCCAAAGGCGTCCCCGCCGGCAGCCTGCACGACGAAGACGTTTCCACTGCGTTCCCCGCTCCCGCGGTAGGAACTCGTCCACGCAAGGTGGGCGGCCTCGGGCTGCGCGCCGAGACTCACCACGGCGTTCGCGCCGGGGTCCAACCGGCAGGGGGCCGCCAGTTGCGTGGCGAGGCCCTCGAGGGCGACGCCGTTGAGGATGCAATGCGGCCGCCTCCGGTGATCGAGCCCACCGGTCAGGGGACCGTCGGCCGGCTTGGCGGGGGCGCTCACCTTGGCGGCATTCCGGAGCCGGGTCTCGAGGGCCAGCGGGGCACCGTCCGGGGCGCCATCCCCGTGCCAGAGGAATCCCAGCGCCTTCCCGGAATCCAGGTAGCGTTCCAGCTCCAGCCGGACGAGCGGCTTCCACGCGCGGACGGTGGACGGCGCGCCGTCGAGCACGACCAATTCCGCTTTTTGAATCAGGGCGAACCGTCCGGGGTCCATGGATCGGCCGTCGACGATGTGGACTTCGAGGCCGCGTTTGCGAATCGCCTTCAGCCACGCGGCATTTTCCGGTCCGTCGGCCTCGGCCGTGATCACGGTCAGGTGCGGAACCCCACAATCGTCGCATGCGACGGACGGCAGCGCCCCCCAAAAGGCGGAGAGCGCCAAACTGATCAATAGTGCATTGTTCTTCATACTCCCATATCATGACACGCCCGGCGCGGGGACGACGCAAGCACAAGCGAAACCGGGTTTTCTAACCCGCACAAAGCGAGTCTTCTAGGACGCGCCTATTCATCCCGGGATTGCTTGGAGTTCCCGAACCGTCCGGGTGCCGAAGGTATTTCGGTCCGCGTCTGGGCCGGGCTCACCGCTCCGGGTTCAGGCGGCGGGCGTTGAGGCGAATGACTGCACGAGGCGCGAGAAGTAGGCTGCGCCGGCTTCGAGATCGGCGACGGCGATGAACTCGTCGGCGGTGTGCGCCTGGTCGATGGACCCGGGGCCGAGGCACACCGCGGGGAGCCCGGCGGCGCCGAGGTGGGCCGCATCGGAGAACCACGGGGCGCCGGTGAGTTTCGACGACGGGTTGGCGTTAAGGAGGCGGTTGATCCACGGGTGGCCGGGGGGGACTTCCATCGGCGGGTTCTCGACGAGGTTCGTCAGGGCGAGCGGCGGGTCCTGCGCGGCGGCGAAGGCCTCGAGGAGGGGGGCGGCGCCGCCGGCCTGCGCGAGACCGGGGACGAAGCGGATGTCGACCTGGGCGGCGGCCTCGTCCGGGACGATGTTGGCGCGCGTCCCGCCCCGGATGACGCCGATGTTCAGCGTCGAGGAGCCGAGGATCGGGTGGGTGAACCGGTGGAGCTCGGGAACCAGCTCCGCGTCGAGCCGGTCGAGGGCGCGGGCGAGATGGAGGATGGCGTTCTCGCCGCGTTCCGGCTGCGAGGCGTGGGCGGCCTTGCCGGCGGCGGTGAGGGTGGCCCAGAGCGACCCCTTCGTGACGTGCACGATGTCGAGGGAGGTCGGTTCGCCGACAATCGCGAACTCGTAATCGGCGGCGTGTGTGGACGCAAACTGCTTCGACCCCCACTGGCCCGATTCCTCGGCCATGAAGGCCACGAAGTCGATGGCCACCGGGAGGGTCGCGAGGTGGGCGCGGTTCTCGCGCAGCCCCCAGAGCATGGCCGCCATGGGGCCCTTGGTATCGGACGTCCCGCGGCCGCGGATCCTGCCGTCCACGATGTCGGCCGCGAAGGGGTCGATCGTCATGCCGCCGACGCCGACGGTGTCGAGGTGCGGACCGAGCAGGATGCGCGGCCGGTCGGCGGGTCCGGGAGCCCGCGCGATGAGATTCGGGCGGCCGGGCTGGATCTCCTCGAGGGTGACATCGAAGCCGAGGTCGTCGAGCCACGGCGCAAGGAAGGCCGCGATGCGGGCTTCGCCGATGTTTTCCGCGCCGGTCCCCGGGTCGCCGTCCGGGTTCACGGACGGAATGCGGACGAGGGCCTGGAGAAGGTCGGTGACGGTGTCGCTCACGGAGTGGGGTCCTGCTGTCCCGACTGATACGGGAAAGCGGGACGACCGCGAAACTAATTCTTCGGGAGGTAGCGGTCGATGAGGGCGTCGAGGGCGTCCTCCACGGCCGGTTCACCGGTCTTGCGGCCGATGTTGGTGACCGCCATCGCGGCGAACTCCCGCTCGGGAGCGAGCCAGATCCACGCGTACCACATGGTGTTGCTGCCGTTGTGCCACAGGCACGGGCCGCCGGCCCAGTCCTTGCGGGCGGGCACCCAGCCGAGGGCGTAGGCGTCCTTGTTCCCGCGCGGCTTGTGAAGGAAGGACCGCTCCTGCCGGTCGAGAAGGCCCGGGGGGCCGTGGCCGAGGTGCAGGGCGGCGTACTTGGCCCAGTCGGTGACGGTGCAGTGCACGGCGCCGGCAGGGGCGATGGCCCGCGGGTTGTCGCCGCGCGGTTCGGGGTCGACCGGTCCGGGGTTGTGGCCGAAGGGCTGCGCGACCGTGCCGTTCTTTCCCGGGGCCCGGAATCCCGCGGAGGTCATTCCCAGCGGCTTGAAGAGCTTTTCGGCGAGGAGATCCTCGTAGGGATCGCCGGCCGCGGCTTCCAGCATGGCGCCGGCGATGGCAAAGCCGGCGTTGGAATACGCGTATCCCTCGCCGGGCGCGTAGGCGGGCGGGGCCTGCAGGATGCCGCGGGCGAATTCGAGGCGCTGCCGTTGCGGCGCGCCCCGGCCTTCCCATGCCTGGCGCCAGAGACCCGCGGGAGGGCGTTTCGGGCCGCCTCCCGTGTTGGAGAGCAGTTGCTCGAGCGTCACGCCCGCGAACTTCGGGTGCAGGTCGACGCGCTCGAGGACATCCTCCGGGCCGGTCTCCCACGTGATGGCGCCCTCGCGCACGAGGATGGCCGCGAGGGTGGCGGTCATCGATTTGGTGCACGACCCGAGGTGGAACCTGTCAGCCAGGGTGACCTGTTCCGGGCGGCCGATCTTGCGGAGGCCGGAGGCGCCGGCGGCGACCAGTTCGCCCTTGTGCACCGCGGCGGCCGCGAGTGCGGGGACCCCGTCGCGCTCCCCGAGGATCCCGGCAAGAACCGCCGAGACGTCGTCGAACTCCGGGGCGGCGGCGGCCGCGAGGGGGAGGGCGGTGAACAGCAGGACGGGGCGCATGGCAATCTACTGCGGCCGCCCCACGAGGATCCCGGCGTGCTTCCGGAACTGGTGGAGGTACTCCGAGACGGTCTTGTCGATGACGACCTTCTTGTAGGTCGTGGAGGCGTGCATGAAGCGGCGGCGGCCGGCGTCATCGACGATGATGAGCCCGACGTGCGAGCAGTACGACCCCGGCGTGTTGCGGGCGATGCCGATGATGTCGCCGTTCCGCAGTTTCGGTTCGATGGCGGCGACCTTCGCCTTCGGGACCATGTAAACCGGGAGCCGGTTGAGCCGCTTCTCGTGCTCCGCCATGCCCGCCCGCAGCGCCGGGTTGTGCTTCAGGTAGCGGTAGTGTTTCCAGAGCCTGGTCATCTCGCCGCATTGGGGCGGCATGCGCTCGGTGGGGAACTTCCGCGTGATGTCCTTGATGACCCCGCGCTTGTCGTTGTCGAGGTACCAGTCGGCGAGGTAGTGGAGGCGGTCGAGGTAGTTCCCGCCGCACCGGCCGCCGCGGTAGCGGGTGTGCTCGATCTGGGCGAGGAGGTCGTCCGGCGTGTAGGCCTTCTTCCCGGCCTCGAGCATCCGCGCCATGCCGAGGCAGGTTTCGAAGAACGTCCAGCAGTCCTGGCCGAGGAAGTTGACCGAGGGCGATTCGACGTGGTCGTGGATCTCGAGGGTGAAGCCCTTGTACGGGACGCCTTCGAGCTCGAGGGCGATCTTGGCGATGCGGTCGCCGATGGGGAGCTTCCGCCAGTTCCCGCGCTGGGCCTTCTGCACGATGGCGTCGAACTTGGCCCGGCCGGTGAAGGTGAGCGATTCCGGGAGGGGGCGCTCGGCGAGGGCCGGGACGGCGAGGAGGAGCGAGACGGAGAAAATCCGGAGCATGGCGGCAGCATAGCCTCGCCCGGAGGGAAGAAAAGTCCTGGGAGCGCGGACGGCCCGTCCGC
>JABDMC010000214.1 GCA_013001695.1 Akkermansiaceae bacterium | reverse complement strand
TTTCGGCCCCCACGACGATTCCCGCCGGGCGCTGCGCCTCGTGGAAGCGCCGGCGGTGGAACCTGCCCGGCCACAGTGGTTTTCGTTTCGTGCCGCGGTCATCATCGCGCTGGGAATCCTGGCTGCCGGCGTGGTGTGGGGCGCGATGGTGCGCGTCCAGGCCTACGTTGCGGAGCAGTCCGAGCGCCGCGAATCACCCGTCATCGTCGTGGAGGCGGTTCCGGCCCTCGAGGTCGTGGCGGAACGGGTGCCGCGTGCCGAAGCGGTTCCGCCGACGGCGCCGTCCGTCCCGCCCCGGATCGTGGTCGACGCCCCGCGCCCGGCGGAATTGCCCGAACTCTCCGAGAGCGACCTGACGGAGGAACCGTTTGAAGTTTCCGAAACGTGGGAACGGGCCGCGGAGCCGTTTCCCGAGGCCAAGGCGGAGCCGCCTCCGCCCAAGCCCGTCACGAAGGCGCCGCGCCAGCCGCGCGCCACGGCCTCCCGGAAGCCCGCCCCGCAGGCGGCCCCGAAGCCGGCGCCGAAGCCAAGGCGGGTCGAGGCGCGCGTCCTTCGTCGTGTTCCGCCGGTCTATCCGGGAAGCGCCCGCCGGGCCGGCGTGGAAGGCCGCGTCGTCGTGCAGGCCTCGGTGGGGGCCAACGGGCGGGTATCGGCGGTGGCCGTCGTCAGCAGCTCCGGCAGCCGGGTGCTCGATTCGGCCGCGGTGTCGGCCGTCAAGCGATGGTCGTTCTCGCCCGAGCAATACGGCGGGCGGGCCGTCGCCAGCGCGGTCCGGGTGCCGGTGTCGTTCCAGCTCCGCTGACCCTTCGTCCCGCCGCCGGCAGTTGTTGTTAGACGGCCGGATGAACGGTTTTCGTCCTTTCCGCGGGGGCGCCGATCCCATTAGCTTCGCGGTGACATGAAGGATTTCCGGCTGAAGCGCTTGTTCAATGGCCGTTCGGGACGCTGCTTCGACGTGGCGATCGACCACGGGTTCTTCAACCGGCCGGGATTCCTGGAGGGCATCGAGGACATCCGGGCCGCCATCGCGAAGGTCGTGGAGGCCGGGCCGGACGCCATCCAGCTGACCGTCGGGCAGGCCCGGCACCTGCAGTCCGTCCCCGGGAAGGGCAAGCCGGCCCTTGTCCTGCGGACCGACGCCGCCAACATCTACGGCCGCGAGGTGCCGGAGGTGCGCTTCAACACCATGATCGACGAGACCGCCGTGCAGGCCGTGCGGCTCGATGCGGCCTGCATGTGCGTGAACCTGTTCGACATCCCCGGCATCCCCGAGGTCTACCAGCAATGCATCGAGAACATCATGGAGCTCAAGCCGGAGTCGGATTTCTATGCGATGCCGATGATGGTCGAGCCCCTCGCGTTCCAGACGAACGCCGAGGCGGGGGGATACATGGTGGACGGCAACGAGGAGAAGATCATCCACCTCGTGCGGCAGGCGGTGGAACTGGGGGCCGACCTGATCAAGGCCGACCCGACCGATGATCCGCAGGTCTATCACAAGGTCATCGAGGCGGCGGGCGACGTGCCGGTGCTCGTGCGCGGCGGGGGCAGGGTGGACGACGCCGAGATCCTGCGGCGGACCGAGGAAATCATGGGGCAGGGGGCCGCGGGCATCGTGTACGGACGCAACGTCATCCAGCACCCGGACCCGGTGGGCATCACCCGGGCGCTCATGGCCATCGTGCATGACGGGGCCACCGCGGGCGAGGCCCTGAAACTGGTCGGCGCGGCGTGATGTGAACCCGGCCCCCGGAAACCTGAATTCCCCGTGAAACCAGTCGGCATCGGAATCATCGGAGGCGGCCTCATGGGCCGGGAAGCCGCGAGCTCCTTCGCGCGCTGGTTCGCGCTCGAGGGGATGCCGGTGCAACCGCGGCTGGTGGCGGTGGCCGATCTCAACGAGGACGCCCTCGCGTGGTTCCGGGGAGTGCCCGGGGTGGACCTCCTGACCACCGACTACAAGGAGTTGCTGGCCAGTCCGGACGTGGAGGTCGTCTACGCCGCCGTCCCGCACAACCTGCATCTCGAGATTTACGAGGCCGTGCTGGAGTCGGGGAAGGACCTCCTCGGCGAGAAGCCGTTCGGGATCGATCTTTCCGCCGCGGAGCGGATCGCGGCGGGTGCGGGGAGCCGCTTCGTGCGGTGCGCATCGGAGTTCCCGTATTTCCCGGGCGCCCAGGCGGTTATCGAGGAGGTGCGCGACGGGCGGCTCGGACGGATTCTCGAGATCGTTGCGGGGTTTCATCACAGCAGCGACCTCGACCCGGAGAAGGCCGCCAACTGGAAACGCCGTTCCGCGACCTGCGGGGAGATCGGCGTGATGGGCGACCTCGGGATGCACGTCCTGCACGTTCCCCTGCGGCTGGGGTGGAGGCCGCGCTCCGTGTACGCCCAGCTGCAGAAGGGGTATCCGGAGAGGCCGGGGGGCCGCTGCGACACGTGGGACAATGCCACCGTCCACACCTGGGTGGAGGGCGGCGGGCAGGAGATCCCGATGCGGCTCGAGATGAAGCGCATGGCGCCCGGCGAAACCAACACGTGGTTCCTCGAGGTCCTCGGGACCGACGGCGGGGCGCGCTTCAGCACGAGGGAGCCGAAAACCCTGTGGCGGTTCCGGCGCGGGGCCCGGCAGGAATGGAGCCGCACCGACCTCGGGTTCGGGACGCCCTTCAAGACGATCACCGGCGGGATCTTCGAGCCGGGGTTCCCGGACATTCTCCAGCAGATGTGGGCCGCCTTCCTCGCGGAGCGGGCCGGCTCGCTCGGGGAGCGCTTCGGATGCGCCCGGCCCGCGGAGGCCGTGGCCGCCCATCGCGTCTTCGCGGCCGCTTTGGAGTCGCATCGCGAGGAAAAAACGATTGTCATGGAGCACGCCGATGAGTGAACGCAAGGGAGTCCTGGCCGCCGGAAGCTGGATCGTGGATCACGTCAAGATGATCGACGTCTATCCCGGCGAGAATGCCCTCGCCCTGATCAGTGCGGAGTCGCCCGGGAACGGCGGCGGCGCCTACAACATGGTGAAGGACCTCGCCCTCATGGGGGCCGGGTTCCCGCTCTACGGGGCCGGCCTCGTGGGGGACGACGCCGACGGGCACCGCATCCTCGAGGATTGCTCGGCCCACGGCATCGACGCGACGCGGCTCACCACCAGCGACCGCGCCATGACGTCCTACACCGACGTCATGACGGTGACGTCCTCGGGAAAGCGGACCTTCTTCCACCACACCGGGGCGAACGCGATTCTGCGCGAGGAGGACGTGCACCTCGACGGGTGCCCGGCGCGCTTCTTCTTCCTCGGCTACCTGCTCCTTCTCGATGCCCTCGACGAGGTGGCGGCGGACGGCAGCACCGGGGCCTCGCGACTCCTGCAGCGCGCCAGCGATGCCGGCTTCGAGACGATGATCGACCTCGTCAGTTCGCAGGCCGGCAACTTCCGGGAGGTCGTGACGCCCGCGTTGCGGCAGGTCGACTACATGTTCCTGAACGAGTTTGAAGCGGGGTCGCTGCTGGGTCGCGAGATTCCGGAGGATGATCCCGCCGCATTGCTCGATGCCGCCACGGCGGTGCTCGACCTCGGGGTGCGCAAGCTGGTGATCCTGCATTCCGCGAAGGGCGGCGTCATGGCCGGGGCGGACGGCACCCGCGCGAGCCACGCCTCGGTGCAGTTTCCCGAGGAGGAGATCAAGGGAGCCGCCGGGGCGGGGGACGCCTTCGCGGTCGGGGTGACCTACGGGTTGCACGAGGGGTTGTCCGCCGAGGAGTGCCTGAGGACCGGCGTGTGCCTCGCCGCCAGCAACCTCCGCGATGCCACCTGCTCGGGAGGGATCCTGCCCCGGGACGAGGCCCTCGCCCTCGGCGAAGAGTACGGGTTCCGGGAGTGGTAGACGAGGAGCGTTTCGAAACCTCCCGGGCGAACATCATGGAAGGCGAGCAGCAAGGGCCGGGGCGCCGGACGTCGGTCTTCATGCGAAGGGGAGCCTTCGTGTCGCTGGGCGTCGCGCTCGCCATCGAGCTTTGCGGCTTGGGCCTCGGGCTGAGCGACGGCGGATTCGGCTGGGCCTTCGAGATGCCGGCCATCGCGCTCTGCGGCCTCGCGGGCCTGACCGCCGCCATGGCGGCGCTGATCTTTGCGATCCTGCGACTCATGCACCGGCGGGGCCGGGACGGGGCGGCGTGGCTGGCCCTGGCGGGGGCGCTGATCACCGGGCTGGGGGGAGTCCTGCTCGTCTTGATCTCGCTGGCCGCGAGCGCGTCGGTCTGAGCGGGCGGGGGGTTGGTTCAATCGTGCCGCCTCCGCAACGCCGTTGGCGTTGGGCCCGGTCCGTGCCGCCTGGCCCCGGGGTTGTGCCAACCCCGGGCTGGAGTGCGGAATCCCGTTGGGATTCACGGGAAGGGGCGGGGG
>JABDMC010000199.1 GCA_013001695.1 Akkermansiaceae bacterium | reverse complement strand
CTTCCCCGCAGCGCCGGCGGCCCTCACCCAGACCAGCCCCCCACCGTCGGCCCCGGCCGCCCCCGCGGCAGGGAACCCGATCGGCGGGCTCGTGGCGGCGCCGCGCGAACCCGCCACCCCGGAACCGCCTTCGAATCCCCCCGACGACGGGGATCCGCGCCCGGATCATGACGGCGGCCGCTCCAGCCGGCTGCGCTGGCCCACCGTCGTCTTTCCGCTGCTCTTCCTTGTCCTCGCCGGCATCGTCATGTTCCTCGTCCTCGAGCTCACCGGCGTCTGGAGCTTCACCAGTCCTCCGGTCGACAAGGCCTTCGTCGCCACCGACCCGCCGCCCAATCAATCCGCCCGCGCCGCGGCCGAGGCCCGCGAACCGCTCCGCGAACCGCGGCCCTCGCGCACCATCGCGACCTCCGCCGAGATCACGCCCGATCCAAAGGCCTACGCCCCGGTCGGCGAAGACGTCCCGCCGGTCGAGGCCCGCGACCTCGCCGTGGAGGGCCAGGTCCCCCCGCCCCCGCGCATCGAGCTGGAGCCGGATCCCGCCACCACCGCCAAGGCGCCGGCCAAGCCGGAGCCCCCGAATCCCGCCGCCGTCCTCGACGCCTTCCTCAAGGCCAAGTCGCTCGACGAGCGCCTTCCCTACATGACGCCCTCCAACCGCTCGCCCCAGGAGGTCGCCTCCAGTTGTCTCGCGGTCCCCCTGCCCCCGGTGGTCAACATCCGCTCGCTCCATTACATGGTCGACGACGCCGAAAGGCACACCGAGCATTTCTTCGAAGTGGCCTTCCTGCGCGTCGGGGAGCAGCGTCCCGCCCCGTTCCTCGTGCAGCTCCACGACTGGGGCGACGGCGACATCCGCGTCCACTCCGACGCCTTCATCGACCTCTTCGAGGACAAGCTTTCCGAGTTTGCGAAGCAGCCGGGCGACGAGGCCCGCACCTTCCACGTGGTGGCCGACGCCTACAAGCACTGCTTCGACGAAGCCATCCCCGGCTGGGACAAGAGGTCGTTCCTCAAGCTGCGCTCCCATCCCCGGATGGCCCCCAAGCTCCATGCCTATTTCAACCGCAACTCCCCGACCGCGGAACTGATCTCCCAGCCGGACGCCCTCCCCTGGGGGGAATCCGGAATCTGCACCGTCACGGTGCGCTGGAACCGGACCGTCCCGAAGCAGCCCTTCGTCGAGCTGGTCACCATCAACGGCTTCACCTGGAACCCCTGAGGCCCGGCCCCGGCGCCACCCGGGACATTCCCGTCCCTCAGGGCGCCTCGGCAGGCTTGTTCCGGATCACCACGAAGCACTGGTAGCGCTGGTGCCGGACGAACTCCGAGTCGGTCCGCAGCCGGATGAGACCGAAGGCGCGCCCCTCGGTTGATTTCGGGGTCACCACCAGCTCGTACTCCGAGCCCTCCTTGACGGTCTTCATCTCAAAGGGGAATTGCTCGTTGGTTCCGCTCACGTCCACGATCTTGAGGGGCTTCTCGCCGTTCATCCGGAGCTTGAACGCCTGCGGAACGGCGGGCTCACCGAGATTCCAGAACAGGGTCTTCGGCTCGACGGAGACCAACTCCGGGATTTCCACCCGCACCGTGAGCTTCACGGAAGGGACGGTTTCCCCCTCCATGCGCAGGACGATCACCTTGTCGACGGTCCCCTTGAAGGTGCCCAGCTTGAAGACTCCCTTCACCGTGCCGCTGGTGCCGGGATCCCACGCGAGCCGCCCGCCGTCGCTGATCTGGGCCTCGAGGCAGCTGCAGGGCGCGTCGTATTCCGCGATGGTGGCGCCCAGGGCCCCGACCTTGAAGGGAAACTCCGCCTCCACGACCTCCGCGTCCGGGGCGGCCCGGATCTCCACGAGCTCCGTGGCGAATATCATTTGGGCGGACGCGAGGCCCGGGACCAGGACCGCCGCCGCGAAGATGCATCCAGCCAGTTTCGTCATTGCGAGGCCAACTCTAGCAGTTCGACGGCGATGATCAACCGTCCCCCGCGCCACGCCGGGCCGAGGATGTAGAGTTTCTTGCCCGGGCGCAGGAGCGGCAGGACCGTGAGGACTTCGCGCTTCTGCGCCCAGAGTTTCAGGTCGATCCGGAGGGCATTGCGTTCCACCCCCTTCGGTTCGAAGCTCACCATGATCTCCTCGGAGGGCTTCATCGGGACGGCCCAGTTCTCGAAGGCCCGCCACACCGCCTTGCGGTCTTCCCCGAGCTTCCGGTAGCTGGCGAACCGCAGCTCCTTGGAGGCCTGCAGCTTCTTCATTTCGGCCGCCGGCACTTCCCCGGCGAGGGGCCCGGCGACATCCGCGGCGCCGTTCGTCCCGAAGAACAATTCGGCGCGAATCTTTCCGATTTCCTCCTTCCCGGGGTCCTGCGCCCCCGCGGTCCACCCGCCCGATACCATCACCAGCACGAGTGCCACTGCCTGCATGACGCCCTTCATCGAATCAGAATGTCCGGTCGGTGGAAATGAACACGGAGCGGTCCCGGGGCGAGTAGCCCGCGGTCTGGAAGAGGTCCACCGAATCGGGGATGGCCTCCAGCCCGTCCAGCACGATCACGGTGCCGCCGAGGGACGCATCCTCCATGGTGGTGGCCTTCACCGAGGCCACCGGCGTGTAGGTGTACACCGCGGGCATGATGTTGGCGGCCAGCGGCGGCCCCTCGCTTCCGGGGTCGCGGATCTGCATGCCCGCCAGGAAGGCCAGCAACATCGCCCCGGCCGCCGCAGGTGCCAGCCACCAGCGCAGCGTCGCCCAGAAGCCCGGGCGCTCGTCGCCGGACGGCGCCACCGCGCCGCGGCGCTCGCGGACCAGCCGCTCGAGGTGGGCGTTGAAGAAGTCGGGATACGGCGGTTCCTCCTCGGCCGGGATCTCGGCCCGCAAGGTGGCGCGCATCTGCAGGAACTCCTCCCGCTCGCGCTCCCATTCGGGATGCTCCTTGAGCAGCGGCTCCATCTCGGCGCGTTCCTCGCCGGTCAGGACGTCATCCAGCCAACGGGTCAATAGTTCTTCCTTACGATCCGGTTTCATGGGTCAACAGTGTTTGAAGTTTCTTCCGCGCGTAAAACAATCGGCTCATCACCGTTCCGATGGATGTCTCCATCACCTCGGCAATCTCCTTATACTCCAGGCCCTGCACCTCCCGAAGCAGAATCACTTCCCGGTGCTCGGGGGACAGCTTGTCCATGGCCTCTTCGATCTTCCGGCGCAATTCCCCCCGTTCCATGGCCTCGTCCGGGCGGGCGTTCCGGGCGGGCGTCGTCAGCGACCCCGTCGCGATTCGCTCCCGGCTCATGAGGTTGTCGTCCAGTTCCCCCGCCGTCTCCAGCTTCCGCTTCCGCATCCAGTCGTAGACGACGTTGTGGGTGATCCGGTAGAGCCATGTCGAGAACTGGGCGCGCGCTTCGAACTTCGGCAGCGCCTTCCACACCTTCACGAAGACCTCCTGGGCGAGGTCCCAGGAGTCGGCTTCGTTTCTGACCATGTTCTGGATCATTGCGTATACCTTTCCACGATGCCGGGTCACCAACACGTCAAAAGCGGCGTAGTCGCCCTTCTGGCTTCCTTCCACCAGTTCGGCGTCAGGTGGCTCGGCGGAGCCGCCTCCCGACCCGCCGCCTGCGGCATCGCCGGGAACCGGTCCCATCAGTGCTTTTGACGCAAGCTGGCGGAGAATATTCATACCTTTCGGGCGGGGCCCAATCTGGACTTAAACAGTCGTTTGAGCAAGCCACGAGCCCCGGATCCGGGGTCGATCCGCCGATTCTCCTGAATAAACCCTATTCCCGGGCCCTGGGTGTGAACTGGGGGCTGTACACCAGCACCGCGGCCTCCCCGTTCCGGGGGCCGACCCGCAATTCGTACTCGTTGCTGCGGAGGTGTTCCGCGTTCACGGAGGTGTCGGCCGGATCGACCCGGAGGGTGTAGACGGGAATCGTGGCCGGCTGGCCCTGGGCCGCCCGCACCTTGATCCACTCGTCCTCCGGCCGGGCCTCCATCCTGACTTCCATCAATTCGTCCCAGAGGGCGATGCGCAGCTTGCCGTCGTCCCACGCCTCGAGGACCGCCACCGGGCTTTCCCACTGCGTCCTTCCGCCCTTCAGCACCGCCAGGTTCACCGCCACCATGGCGGGGCCCTTCGCGGCGGCGCTGAGCAGTTCGGGCGTCACCTGCGAAAGATACTGGATCCGCACGCCCGCGACCTCTTCGGCCCGTTCCGCGAGCCGGGCGTTCATGCTCGCGGCGAGGACGTGCAGCTCGCCGCCGCGGGACTTGGCGAGCTTGCCGCCGAATTCCCTCCACATGTGCTTCTCGAGCCGGTCCGAATTGAACTGGTAGCGGGATGCAAGCATTCCGGCCTGCGCCCACCAGATGGCGTGGCCCACGAGGATCCGCTGGAGCCAGGCGTCCCCCCCGTCCCGGTCGCCGGTCACCGGGATGGCCCCGCGGGTCAGGCGCGCCCCTTCCGGCGCCACGAACAGGTATTCCAGGTCCAGCCCGGGAAAGGCGGACCGATATCCGTCCTTGCGCACCTCCACCTTGACCCCCCCTTCCGGCGCCTCCTCCGGGGGCGGGGGCGGGGGCGTGACGCGCACCCGGCCGAACTGGTCGGCGTATTCCCTGTAGATGTGACCCTGGTCGGGACCCGACAACTGGTCGATCCGCAGCTTGAGGTCCTTGCCCGCCGCGGTGCGCAATTCCACCATGGGCGTCTTGCCGCTGACGTAGACCCGCGTCACCCTCGCCATGAGTTTCGTCCCCTTACCGCTCGTCCACTCGCGGATTGCGGTTTCCGCGGATTCCCCGGGGCCCACCGTCACCAGGACGAGCGCCCACAGGAAGACCGACCGCAGGAAGCGCTCCGGGCCTCGCTTCTCAATACACATCCCGTGCGTAGCGCTTCTCCTTCTTGAGCGCCTTGACCCAATCCTTGGCGTCCGCGGCGCTCATCTTGCCGTGCTTCTCCGCGATTTCGTGCAGGGCGGCGTCGACGTCCTTGGCCATCCGCGAGGCATCGCCGCACACGTAGAAGCACGCCCCGTCCTGCATCCACTTCCAGAGTTCCCCGCCCTGCTCGCGCATGCGGTCCTGCACGTAGATCTTGTGCGCCTGGTCCCGGGAGAAGGCCGTGTCGAGGCGGGTGAGGTGCCCGGACTCCTCCATGGCGGTCAGTTCCTCCTCGTAGAGAAAGTCCGTGGCGCGGTAGGGGCTGCCGAAAAACAGCCAGTTCCGGCCCTTGGCGCCGGTCTCGCGCCGCTCCTCGAGGAAGGCGCGGAAGGGGGCCACCCCGGTCCCCGGCCCCACCATGATCAGCGGCACATCCCCGTCTTCCGGCAGGCGGAACGCCTTGTTGGTGTGCACGAACACCCCGGGCTCCTCGCCCTTGCAGCGATCCGCGAAGTACGTCGAGCACACCCCGCCGCGCTCCCGGCCGTCGGTCTCGTAGCGCACGATCGCGATCGTGAGGTGGACCTCCCCCGGGTGGGCCTTCGGGCTCGAGGCGATCGAATACAGCCGCGGCTGCAGCTTCTTCAGGACCCCCACGAACTCCTCCCCGTCGGCGAAATCCGCGGGGTAGTCGATGACGAGATCGATCAGTTCCCGCCCCCAGCAGAAGTCGCGCAGGGCGTCCGCGTCGCCGGACTGCACGAGGGACCGCAAGAACGGCGACCCGCTCCGCTCCTGCCAGGCGGTCACGAACTTCGGGGTGAGGGAACGGATGTCGTAGTTGTGAATGAGGGCCTCGCGCAGGGGCGCCTCTCCTCCGCCGGGGAGGGGGACCACGTCGTTCGTCCGGATCGGCAGGCCATCGATGATCTCGTCGACGGGCCCCTCGGGATTCTTGGGAAACACGCCGAGGGCGTCCCCCACCTCATACTCGAGGCCCGACCCCTCGAGGGACAATTCCACGTGATGGGTCTGCTTCGGGGAGTCCGGCCCGTTCAGGTTGACGTTTTTCAGGATGGTCGCCGGGAAGGGCCGCTTCTTGCCGAAGGGCAGGTCCTCCTCCTTGGCCACCTCGGTGGCCGCCCCGCCGGAGCCGCCGAGGGCCTGCAGGACCCCCTCGCGCCACATCGCGAAGTCCTCGTCGTAGTCGACGTCGCAATCGACCCGCTCGTAAATGCGATTCGCCCCGAGCGACGCCATCCGGTTGTCGAAATCGATCCCGCACTTGCAGAAGTCCGGATACTCGGTGTCCCCCAGCGAGAGGACCGAGTAGCGCACCCCGTCGAGTTTCGGGGCACCCTCGCCGTGCAGCCAATCGTAGAAGTCGGCGGCGCTGTCGGGCGGCTCCCCGTCGCCGTAGGTGCTCGTGATCAGGAGGAGGTGCTTCTCGTTCGGCAGGCGGCTGCTGTCATACTGCCCCATGTCGAAGACCTCGGTCTCGAAGCGCCCGCCGTTCATGACCTTCGCCATCTTCTTCGCGCACCCCTCGGCATTCCCGGTCTGGGACCCGAACAGGATCGTCACCGGGACCGGTGGCCCGGCGGCCCCGGCCACCTCCGCCGCGGTCACCTCGCCCTTCACGAACTTCGCAAAGAAGTCGTTCAGCCACTCCCTTTGCTCGGGGGTGAACGGGGCGTCTTCTGGAATGTAACTGGACTCGGCCATGCTGAATTCTTGCCTCTCCGCCGGGGCAGCGGAACATGCGGTGATTCCCCCCCGCTTTCAAGTGCCTTTCACCCCGGGAGGACCACGAATTGCAGCACTTCAGGGGCAATGCGCCTCGAAAAAGCACATTCCGTGCCTCCTGCCGGGCCCCGCCGCCCCCTAGGGCGCGGGCACGCTCCCCATGCGCTTCAGGAGGCCGAAGAGCTCCGAATCGGTCGAGAGGATCACGGTGCTGTCCGATCCGAGGATCTCCCCGTAGGCTTCCAGCGTCTTGGTGAACTGGTAGAATTCCTCGGTGCGGGAATTCTTGCCGTAGGCCCCGGCATAGACTGCCGTCGATTGGGCGTCCGCCTCCCCGAGGACCTCCTGCACCTTCTTGTAGGCCTCCGACTCGATGGTCCGCAGGTCCCGCTCCTTGTTGCCGAGGATGCGCGCCGCCTCCCCCTCGCCTTCCGACCGGAAGCGGTCCGCGATCTGGTTCCGCTCCGAGATCATCCGCTCGAAAATCGACGACTCCACCTTGGTGGTGTAGTTGATCCGCTTGAAGCGGATGTCGAGGAGCTCGATCCCGAAGGAGGCCAGCTTCGGCTTGGCGGCCTCGAAGATCTGTTTCTCGATCGCGGCGCGCCCCTCGCGGATCGGGTCCAGCCCGCCGCTCTCGCCGAGGATCTCCGCGATCTCCCCGGATTTCTCGGGCACCCGGCCCTTGGTGGTCCGGATGATCTCGATCAGGTCGTGCTTCGCCACCGCGTTGCGGGTCTCGCTGCCGAGGATGTCATCCAGCCGCGACTGGGCGCTGCGCTCGTCCCCGAGACGCCGGAAAAACTCGAGGGGGTCGTCGATGCGCCAGCGGCCGAAGGTGTCGACGAGGATGTAGAGCTTGTCGCGGGTCGGCATCTCCGCGATGCGCCCGTCCCACTCCAGCACCCGGCGCTCGATCCGGTTCACGTCCTGGATCACCGGGATCTTCATCTTCAGTCCCGCCTCCGTCACCGGCTCACCCATCGGCTCGCCGAATTGCGTGATGATGACCTGCTCGTACTCCGGGACCGTGTAGAAGGCCCCGAGGGCCACGAGGATGAGAACCAGCGCAACGAGGGCCAACAGGGCTTTTCCAATTTGTTTCATCAGCGTCGGGGGGCCAGGGGACTGTCGTTCGCTTCGAGGTGCAGGAGCGGCAGGACCCCCGTCGCTCCCTCGTCGACCACGATCTTGCGCTTCATCGTCGGCAGGACCTCCTGCATCCGTTCCAGGTAGAGCCGCTGCCGGGTGATGGCGGGGAACTTTTCGTATTCGCCGTAGAGCGCGAGGAAGCGATTGGCGTCCCCCTCGGCCTCGTTCACCCGCTTCGCGGCGTTCCCCTCCGCTTCCGCGATCTTCTGGTCGGCCTCCCCCTTCGCCTTCGGCACCGCCTTGTTGTACTCGCCCCGCGCCACGTTGATGAGCTTCTCGCGGTCCTGCTGGGCCTCGTTCACCTCGTTGAACGAGGCCTGCACCGGGGCGGGCGGATTGACGTTCTTCAGCTGCACCTGGTCGATCTTGAATCCCAGCCCGTAGTGGTTGACGAGCTCCTGCAGCTTGACGAGGGATTCGTCCTCGATCTGCTGGCGGCCGATGGTGATGACCTCGTCGACGGTCCGGTCGCCCACCACCTCCCGCATGACGGACTCCGAGGAGTCGCGCAGGGTGTCCTCGGGATTGCGCACCCGGAAGAGATAATCGGTCGGCTTGTCGATGCGGTACTGCACGACCCACTCCACCGTGGCGGCATTCCGGTCGCCGGTGATCATGGAGCGCTCCTTGCGCTGCTCGTCGTAGCTCGCCGCCTGGTAGTCGTTCGTCCGGCCCGGCGTCGAGAATCCGAACTCGAGCTTCAGCTGGCGCTTCACCGGGACGATCTTCTTCCGGTCGATGCCGAAGGGGATCTTGAAGTGCAGGCCCGGCATGGCGGTGTGCGAGATCTTCCCGAACCGCATCACGATCGCCTCGGCGTCGGCCGGCACGGTGTAGATCCCGCTCGAAATCGCGATCACGATCACGACCGCCGCCGCGACCCACAGGAACCTGCCGGGCCGCAGCATCCTGGTCATCGCGGAGAGAATCATCTCCAGGGGATTGTTGTGCGCCACGGCGGGAGTCTCCGGGGCCGCCCCGCCGGAGGCAATGACAATATCGCCCCGGGATTTGGAACAACCGGGGCCGCGCCCTATCCGGCCCCCAGGAGGTCGAAGAATGCCGGCCAGACCTTCCGGAAGAGGGAATTCCGCCCGCCCCGCGACAGCTGGCTGCCGACGAGCTCGGCCGATTCGTCCGGGTCGGCCGGCCCGCATTGCTCGAGGACGTGCCCGGCCCGCTCGAGACGGTGCACGAGGTGGGTGTCGCCGGGCTCGCGCGAAATCCGCAGCATCAGGTCCGGGGCCCCGATCTCCAGGAGCCCGAGGGGCGCCCCTTCGGCGTCCCAGTCGATCCGGGCCGTCACCGACTTGCCGCCGCGGGACTCGAAGAGGTGGCATTCATCGCACCCCTCGGCGCGTTCCGCGGCGAGGCCGAGTTCCAGCCCCGGGCGCCACTGCGCCTGGGTGGCCAGCCACGCCAGCATCAGCAGCGCCGCGGTCCGGTGCCCCGGTTGCGCCACGATCCGGACCTCCTCGATCTCGGGGATGGCGCGCTGCGCAACGAGGTCGTCAAAGAGGGCCGCCACCGCGAGCCGGAAGTGATTGCTGCGGGTCCACGACAAGTCCTGCACCACGATCCGGTGCTGCACGTCCTCCGCGGCCTCGCGGATGCGCGCGAAGCCCTCCGCGGGATCCTCCCAATCCGCGCTGTCGAAGACAAACCGGTCGATCAGGCGGTAGAGCGATTCCTCGAAGAGATCGGTCAGTTCGCCCTGCCACCAGAAGACGAGCGGCAGGTCGCTGGCGAGGTGGGCGAACACGGTGTTGCGCATCCGGCCCGCCGCCGTCCCCCGCAGCAGGAAGGCGATCTGCTCGCAACACACCGACTTCCGCCCGTGCGCGAGGTGGCAGTGCGCCGTGATCCACGCGTGGATGTCGGCCTCCCCGGCCTCCCGGTCCATCGCGATGAGGATCGCCCGGCAGGCGTGCTCCTCCGTGAATTCCCGCACGATCCCGGAATTGCGCACGAGGCTCCCGGGGTCCTCGGAATAGACCGCGAAGTTCATCAGCGAGGCGTTGGTGCTCGCCTCGTCCGCCTCCCACAACTTCTTGAGTTCCCCGTCGATCGACCCGACCGGCACCTCGAACCCAAGCCCTTCCATCTGGAGTGTCTCAGCCATCGCTCATCGCATTCCGCCGGCAACCTCCGCCATCCCTACAATCTCCTCCAGTCGTTTCCGGTGGCGGCCAGCATGTCCTCGGCTTCCTTCGGCCCCCACGACCCGGCGACGTAACTCGCCATGGGCGGCGGGGTTCCGGAGGCATGCCAGGCGTGCTCGATATGGTCCACGAAGCGCCACGCTTCCTCCACCTCGTCGCGCCGCGCGAAGAGCGTCGCGTCGCCCGCCATGGCGTCCAGCAGCAGGCGCTCGTAGGCCTCCGGGCTGCTCTTGCCGAAACTCGACGCGTAATGGAAGTCCATCTTCACGGGCTCCATCCGGAGGCTCGTCCCGGGCAGCTTCGAGGTGATCCGCAGGGAGATCCCCTCGTCCGGCTGGATCCGGATCACCAGCACGTTCCCCCCCGGCACGCCGCCCGGCAGGGCGTTGAACAAAACGTCCGGGGCATCCTTGAAGTGGATCGAGATCTCGGTGGCCTTCTTCGGCAGGCGCTTGCCCATCCGCACGTAGAACGGAACCCCGCTCCAGCGCCACGTGTCGACCAGCACGCGCAGGGCCACGTAGGCCTCCGTCATCGATTCGGGATCGACGCGGTCCTCCTCCCGGTAGCCGACCACCGGCTTGCCGTTGACGTGGCCGGCCTCGTACTGGGCGCGGATCACGTTGGCCGCGATCTCCTCGGGCGTGTCCCATCGCCGCAGGGAGCGCAGGACCTTCACCTTCTCGTCCCGCACCCCGTCGGCGCTCAGGTCGGTGGGCGGCTCCATCGCCACGAGGCTCAGCAATTGCAGGAGGTGGTTCTGCACCATGTCCCGCATCGCCCCGGCCTTGTCGTAGTAGCCCCCGCGGCCGCCCTCCATTCCGAAGTGCTCCGCGCAGGTGATCTGGACGGAATCGATGTAGCGGCTGTTCCAGATCGGCTCGAAGATGGAGTTCGCGAACCGCAGGACCATGATGTTCTGCGCGGTCTCCTTCCCGAGGTAGTGGTCGATCCGGTAGGTGTCGCTTTCCTCGAAGGTCGCGTTCACGACCTGGTTGAGGTGCTGGGCGCTGGGCAGATCGGTCCCGAACGGCTTCTCGACAATGACCCGCGACCAGCACCCTTCCCGCTCCTCGTTCAACCCGGCATCGCGCAGGTGCTGCATGATGTCGTCGAAGAATTCCGGGGCGCTCGCGAGGTAGAAAAGCCGGTTGCCCGCCCCGCCGCGCCGGCGGTCGATCTCCTCGAGGCGCTCCGCGAGCCGCTGGTAGCCGCCGGTGTCCTGGAACTCGCTCTGGTGGTAATGGATCGACTCGGCGAAGGGCCCCCAGACGGCGTCGTCGTGGCCGGTCCGCGACACCTCGCGGTTCACCTTTCCGAGGCTCTCCCGGAAATAGTCGTCGGTCCAGTCGCGCCGCGCGAACCCGAGGATCTGCACGCCCGCCGGCAGGTCGCCGTCCACGGCGAGGTTGTAGAGCGCCGGGATCAGCTTGCGGTGGGTCAGGTCCCCGGTGGCCCCGAAGATCACCACCGTGCAGGTCTCCGGGCGGGCCCGCGCCACGAGTTCGTCTCGAAAGGGATTGCTCATTCGCTGCGAATTAAAACGGTTGCACTCGGAGAGACGATGCGAAAAAGAGACGGCCTCCGGCCGAAAGACGAAGATCGAGAGACCGCCTCCGGCGGAAAGGGGCCTGCCCACGAGGAACAATCTTCCGGCCGCAGGCCGTCTTTGGCCCAGCCTCTTTCAGCGCAGCCGTCTTTCGGCGCAGCCTTCATCGCACAAGCGGCCATCTCCTACTCCGGCAGGGGAAAGGCGCGGTTGAAGGCGAAGACGCGCTGCTGCAGGTCCGCCAGCTTGCCGGCGTCGTCCCGCGACTGCAGCGCCTCGTGCATGAAGTCCGCGACCTGCCGCACGTCCTCTTCCTTCATTCCGCGGGTCGTCACGGCCGGCGTGCCGACGCGGATGCCGCTGGGCTTCATGGGTGTCCCGCTGTCGAAGGGAATGGCGTTCTTGTTGACCGTGATCCCCGCGGCATCGAGGGCCGCGTCGGCCTCGTTGCCGTTCAGGCCCGCGGGCCGCATGTCGACCAGCATGACGTGATTGTCGGTCCCCCCGGAAACGATGCGGTAGCCGTGCTCCGCGAGGCGCGCCGCGAGGGCCCGGGCGTTCTTCACGACCTGCGCCTGGTAGTCGCGGAACCCCGGCTGGAGGGCCTCCCCGAAACACACCGCCTTGGCCGCGATGACGTGCATCAGGGGGCCGCCCTGGATCCCCGGGAAGACCATGGAGTTGATCTTCTTGGCGAACTCCTCGCGGCACAGGATGATGCCCCCGCGCGGGCCGCGCAGCGACTTGTGGGTGGTGGACGTCACGAAATCGGCGTGCGGCACCGGGCTGGGGTGCACCCCGGCGGCCACCAGCCCCGCGATGTGGGCCATGTCCACGAAGAGGTAGGCCCCCACCGCCTTCGCGATCTCCGCCATCCGCGGAAAATCGATTTCCCGCGGGTAGGCGCTCGCCCCGCAGGTCACCAACTTCGGCCGGACTTCCCGGGCGGTGGCCTCCAGGGCGTCGTAGTCGATGCGCTCGTCGTCCGGGCTCACCCCGTAGTGGGTGACATCGTAGAACTTCCCGGAAAAATTCGCCTTGTGCCCGTGGGTCAGGTGCCCGCCATGGGCGAGGTCCATGGTGAGGATCTTGTCGCCCGGCTTGAGGAAGGCGAAGTAGACCGCGGTGTTGGCCTGCGACCCGGAGTGCGGCTGGACGTTGGCGTGCTCCGCCCCGAAGAGCTCCCTGGCGCGATCAATGGCGAGCTGCTCGACGACATCCACGTTCTCGCACCCGCCGTACCACCGCTTCCCGGGATACCCCTCGGCATACTTGTTCGTCAGGACCGACCCCTGGGCCTCCATCACCGCCCCGCTCGCGAAGTTCTCGGAGGCGATCAGCTCGATGTGGTTCCGCTGGCGGACCTCCTCGGCGGCCACCGCGCGATAGACCTCGACGTCGGTCTGCGCGAGCCGGCTGCCGGAGGCCTTCGCCACCCGGCGCTCGTGACGCCCGCCCGCAAAGTCGGTGGCCAGGAAGGCCTTCGTGATCTCGACCGCCTCATCGGGCGCCACGCTCGAGGCGCCGAGGCACAGCACGTTGGCGTTGTTGTGCTCGCGGGTGACGCGGGCGTCGTCCACGGTGCAGACCCGCGCCGCCCGGATCCCCTTCACCCGGTTCGCGGCGATGCTCATCCCGATTCCCGATTTGCAGATCAGGACCCCGTAGTCGAACTCCCCGTCCACCACCCCCTCGGCGACGACCCGCGCGAAATCGGGATAGTCCACCGACTCCTCGCTGTTGGTGCCGACATCCGCGACCCCGTAGCCCGCGTCCCCGAGGGCGGCGCCGATGGCGGCCTTCAGTTCCACGCCCCCATGATCGGCCCCGATCGCAATTCGCAACTTCGCTTCGCTCATCGTTCGTGCTTGGTCGGCCCATCCGTGGCCTCTGCCCCGCGGAAACGCAATCGAGAATTTCCCGGGATGGGATTTAGGAGTTCCCCGCCCCGGCCTGGCTCGCGAGGAACCGGCGGATCCCGGCGATGGCCTCGTCGAGGCAGGCCGCAACATCCCGGTAGGCGTCCATCCCCCGCTCGATGGGATCCGGCACGTCCCGCCCGACCTCCCCCCGGATCTCCGCGAAGTCGCACACCAGGTGGAACTTGTCCTGGTGCTCGGGATACATCCTCTCGAGCATGTCGAGGTGGTTGCGCGTCATGCAGAAGACATGGCTGGCCCCGGCGAGGATCTCCTCGTCGACCATCCGGGCCGCAAACCCGGACAGCTCGATCCCGCGCTCCTTCAGGATGGCCGCCGTCTCCCGGCTGAGCGGACTCCCCGGCGCGGCCGCCACCCCGGCGGATCCCACCGTCAGGCCCTCCCCGGCGCTGGCCCGGAAGAGGCCCTCCGCCATCGGGCTGCGGCACGTGTTTCCGGTGCAGACGAATAAAACATGCTCCCCCCCCTCCGGCATGCGGCCGACGCTACGATGCCCTCCATGCCCCGTCAAATCGGCATTCCGGCCCGCTTCCCGGCCCTCCCCGCGCCGGCCCGGGAGGCCCTGCAGGCCAAGAGATTCCTTGCTTTTCCGGGCCCGGGAAGGTATCAGAGCCTTGCCGCGCCTGCGCCCGTCGCAGGTGAATCCCCCCGCCCAAGCCATGATCGTCGTCTGCTTACCCGCAGCCTCCGTCCGGAGGTCCGTTCCGATTTCATGGCGCGTGCCCGCCAAGGTCACCCCGGGCGGCAGGACGGCCGGATGCGGCCCCGGGTCGCCCCCGGCCCGGTCGCGCGGACCCCTCTCCTCTCCCCCGGTATTCACATTGCCCGCCACTTTACGCCGCAAGGAGCGGTCACGGCTTGCGTATTTATAATCTGCGATCCTATTCTATCGGCATCCATGAGCGATTGGTCTGACATCGGGGCACAACTGCGGGCGACACGGAATCGCTCCGGCGCGTCGTTGAATGACGTCGCCCACAGCACCCGCATCCCGGTGCAGACCCTCCATGAGCTCGAGGAGAACAACTACTCGAGTTTCCCGAGCCCGGCGTATGCCAAGAGCTTCCTCGCGCAGTACAGCGAGCACCTGGGCATCGACGCCAACGAGTGGCTCGACGTCTTTGAAACCGGCAACGTCCTGTCGAACCTCGACAGCTACGATTACCTGAAGGAGAAGGAGAACGCCGAGATTTTCGGCGAGGACGACAAGCCGAAGAAGCGGGCCAAGAAGAAGACCACGACCCGGAACCCGGCGCAGTCCCTCCAGCCGCTCGTCGTGTTCCTGGTCACCGCCTGCCTCGTGACCGGCGCGGTCTTCGGCGTCATCCACCTCAACCAGAAGCTTGCCGAGAACGCCGAGGAGCCGACGGAAGAGGCCGTGGCGAAGGAGGAAAACCTGCGGCCCATCTCCAACTTCCCCGACGCCCGTCCGGCCCGGCCGAAACGCAGTGTGGTTCCGGCCGGATTCGAGGAGTCCTTCGTGGTGGCGACCGAGCAACCCGCCAAACTCAGGCCCAAGACCATCGAGGTCCCGGTCACCGAAGCCCCGGCCCAGCCGGCGCCCGAAGTGGTTCCGGCCGCCCCGCCGCGGGCCGTCATCGTCGAGGAGTGATCCCGACCCGCGGGACACCCCGCAATCGGCCGGGATTCACCCATGGCCCGCGAGGCACGGGGCTCCCCGCCCATCGGGTCCTCTGCCCCACCCATCGGGTCCGCTCCACCCGTCCCGTCGGGTCCTCTGCCCCATCCATCGGGTCCGCTCCCCTTCACATCGGGTCGGCGGCCGGGCGCCCGCCCTCGCAGGCCGCGATCTCTTCCAGGAACCGCGGGAGGTATTTCTCGGCCTTGGCCGGTCCGACGCCCTTGATCTTCATTCCGCTCTCCACCGAGGCGGGCCGCAGGCGCGTGAAGGCCTCCAGGGTCTCGTTGGTGAACACCGCGTAGGCCGGGACCCCATCGCTCTGGGCGAGGTTGTTCCGCAGTTCCTTCAGGCGCGAGAACAGGACCCCGTCAAACGGGCCCGCCGCTTCGGCGGCCAGTTCCGCCACCCGGTCCTTGTCGCCGGACCGGCCGTTCGGCCAGACCAGCCGGCAGGCCGACTCGCCCTTCATCACCATCTCCCCGCGTTTCGTCAGCGTCACGAGGGGATATTCGCCGCGCTGCGTCACCAGCAACCCGGCATCGTGCATGGCGTGGAAGAGCTCGTTCAGGAAGGCGGTCCCCTTGCGCCGCAGGATCCCGTAGGTCGACAGCTCGTGCAGGCGCACCCGCAGGACGTCCTGTGACTTGCTGCCGGTCAGCATCTGGACGATGCGGCCGCGCCCGAAGATCCCCTCCCAGCCGTCACCGGTCCGCCGGCTCATGCGCGCCACCCCGGCCAGCGCCTTGCGCACGATTTCATCCTCCGCGGCGCTCAACTCGCGCGCCTCGGTGCCGTAGTCGCTGCGGCACACGTCGCAGGTGCCGCATTCCGCGGCGTCCTTCTCGCCGAAGTACTCGAGGATGGCCCGCTGCCGGCAGCCGGCCCCGTAACACATCTGCACCATGGCCTGCAGCTTGGCGCGGTCCCGCCGTTCCTTTTCCTCGAGCGCCTCGCGGTCGATGTCGAGCTGGCCGGCGCGCCATTCCGGACGGGTCAGGCGCGTCCCCCGGCGCCGCTGGCCGGGGACGTCGAAGCGCTCGAGGTAGCCGTGGCGCACGAGGGTCGAGAGGGCGCTGCCCACCGCCATCCCGTTCTTCAGCCCGAGGCTCTCCTTGATCTCGTCGATGCCGAGGTGCACCTCGTGCTGCGCGTCCATGAGGTCGTGCAGGAGTTCGTAGATGCTGCAGATCGTCCCGTGGCCGGGGTTGGCGCCCTCGATGAAGAACTCCTGGGTCCGCGTGTCGCCGTAATTGAACAGCAGTTCGCACCACGCCGCCTCGCCGTCGCGCCCGGCCCGCCCCGCCTCCTGGTAGTAGGCCTCGACGCTCCCGGGAATCTCGTAGTGCACCACGAAGCGCACGTCCGGCCGGTCGATGCCCATCCCGAAGGCGTTCGTCGCCACCGCCACATCGACCTCGCGGCGGATGAACTTGTTCTGCGTCGCCTCCCGTTCCTCCTCGCCCATGCCGCCGTGGTACCCGATGCACTTCACCCCCCAGCTGTTGAGGGTTTCGGCGACCTCCTCGACCCGCTTGCGCGTCGCGCAGTAGACGATCCCCGTCTTGTGCTCGTCGACCACTTCCCGCAGGCGCTTGAACTTGGCGCCCTTCGACTCGACCGGCGTGATGTTGAAGCTCAGGTTCGGCCGCTCGAACCCCGTCACGGTCTCGAAGGGGTTGTCGAGGGCGAGGACCTGCATGATGTCCTCCCGCACCACCGGGGTGGCCGTCGCCGTGAAGGCCACGCACTGCGGATTGCCCAGCGCCTTCCGGGCCGCCCCGAGACGCATGTAGTCCGGCCGGAAGTCGTGTCCCCACTGGCTCAGGCAGTGCGCCTCGTCGATGGCGAGGAGGGCCACCTTCACGTCCTGCATGGCGGAAACAAACCCCTCGGCGCGGAAGCGCTCCGGCGCCACGTAGACGAGCTTGTAGTCCCCGGCCCGCATCCGCGCGATCCGCTCGCGCTGCTCGGCGTGCGTCAGGGTCGAGTTGATCACCGCGGCGGCCACCCCCTTGGCCTCCAGCCCGTCGACCTGGTCCTTCATGAGGGCGATGAGGGGGCTCACCACGATGGTGACGCCCTCGAGGCACATCGCGGGCAGCTGGTAGCACAGCGATTTTCCCCCGCCGGTCGGCATGACCACCAGGCCGTCGCGCCCGGAGACGATGCGATCGACGACCTCCTCCTGCCCGTCGAGGAACTCCTCGAAGCCAAAGAACTTCCGCAACGCCCCTTTCGGATCCATCCCGCCGACAGGGTTTGCCGCCGTCCCGACCTCGTCAAGCAAGGGCATCCCGGCGTCCGCCGTCCATCCGTCGTCCCGGACCGTGGACTCCCCGCCGCCCCTCCGCGGCGCGCTCCCCAGTCCCACTTCGTTGCCTGCCATCGTCGCTCCTTCCGGTTGGAGGAGCGCCGGCCCGGCGTCCCGCGCCCCCCGCTCCCTCCTCCAAGCATCCCCCCCTTCCCGCCTCCGGGCAAGCGGAAACTGTTCTTTTGAACATTATTTCAAATTCCGCGACGCCGCGTCCGCCCGTGGGGCCGCCTCCGCGCCTACCACCCCCGCAACTTCACGTGCACCTGGGCGACCCGGCCCATGTAGTGGTCCATCTTGTAGTCGCCGGCCGCCTTTTGCATATGGGCGGCCGCTTTCGCCTCCTCCCCGAGGGCCTCGTGATAGAGGCCGAGGTAGAGG
>JABDMC010000346.1 GCA_013001695.1 Akkermansiaceae bacterium | reverse complement strand
TGCCCTTCGGCGCGCTCCACGAAATCGGCCGGGCCGCCGAGGGCCGCCGTCATGCGCCCGAAGCGTTCCGCGGCGGCCCCGCTCGCGAGGGCGTCCTCGAGGCGCGGGCGGGGATTGTCGATTCCCGCGAGGTCCAGCAGCTCCGCGGCCAGCTCGAGGGTCACGGCCCGCAACCGGTCGCTTCCCGGCTCCCCGCGCAGGAGCCGCACGCACTCCATGACTTCCACGGCATTCCCGGCGCTGGATGCGAGGGGCTGGTTCATGTCCGTCACGAGGGCGCTCGTCCGGACCCCCGCCCCGTTGGCGACCTGCACGATGCTTTCCGCCAGCTTGCGCGAGGCCTCGAGTTCCACCATGAACGCCCCGTTGCCGGTCTTGACGTCCATGACGAGACACTCCAGCCCGGCGGCCAGTTTCTTCGACAGGATCGAGGCCGTGATGAGGTCGATCGATTCCACCGTGGCGGTGACGTCACGCACCGCGTACATGCGCCGGTCGGCGGGCGCCAGTTCCGCGGTCTGCCCGATGATGGCCACCCCGGCCTCCGCCACGACCCGGCGGAAGAGCGCCTCCTCCGGGTCGGTCCGGTAACCGGGAATGGCCTCGAGCTTGTCGAGGGTCCCGCCGGTGTGCCCGAGGCCGCGCCCGGAGATCATCGGCACGAACACCCCGCAGGCCGCCACGAGGGGACCGAGCACGAGGGACACGCAGTCCCCCACCCCGCCGGTGGAGTGCTTGTCGGCCACCGGGCCGCCGAGATCCCACCGCAGCACCTCCCCGGAATCGCGCATCGCTTCCGTCAGGGCCACCCGCTCCTCGAGGTCCATGCCCCGCCAGAGGACCGCCATCGCGAAGGCCGCGACCTGCCCTTCCGTGATGCGGCCGTCCGTCATCCCCGCCACGAAGAACTCGATCTCCTCCCGGCGCAGCGTTTCCCCGTCGCGCTTCCGGCGAATGATCTCCTGCGGCAGCATGTCTCTTTGTGCGCCGCGCCCCCCGCCGCCGCAAACCAATTCCCCGGAAGTCACAGGCCCACGAAGACCCCGGCAATCGCACCGCTCATGAGGTTCGCCAGGGAGGCCGCCAGGACGGCCTTCAAGCCGAAGCGGGCGATCTCCGACCGCCGGGCGGGCGCCATGCCACCCAGGCCTCCCAGCAGGATCGCGATCGACGAGAGGTTCGCGAATCCGCACAGCGCGAAGGTGATGATCGCCTGCGTGCGCGGAGTCAGGGTGTCGGCGACCTCCACGAATTCCTTGTAGGCCACGAACTCGTTCACGATGAGCTTCTGGCCGATGAAGCTGCCCCCCGCCATGGCCTCGTGCCACGGCACCCCGATGACCCACGCGAGGGGCGCAAAGACCCACCCGAGGATCCCCTCCAACGAGAGGTTGTCGTTGCCGAACCAGCCGCCCACCCCGCCGAGCATGAGGTTGACGAGCGCGATCAGGCCGATGAAGGCGAGGAGCATGGCGCCGACGTTGAGGGCGAGGCCGAGGCCCTTCGAGGCCCCGAGGGCGGCGGCATCGAGGATGTTCACGGGCCGTTCTTCGTCCTCCGCGAACTCCACGAGGGACTCGTCGGGCTCGTCGACCTCGGGCTTGATGAGTTTCGCGAAGAGGAGCCCGCCCGGGGCCGCCATGAAACAGGCCGCGATCAGGTAGCGCAGTTCGACCCCCATCTCGGCGTAGCCCGCGAGGATGCTGCCGGCCACCGAGGCGAGTCCCCCCACCATGACGGCGAACAACTCCGAGGGGGTCATCCTGGGGATGTAGGGGCGCACCACGAGCGGCGCCTCGGTCTGGCCGACGAAGATGTTCGCGGTGGCCGAGAGCGATTCGGCCCGGCTCGTCCCCAGGACCTTCCGCAACGCCCCGCCGAGCAGCGTCACCACCCACTTCATGATGTGCAGGTAGTAGAGGACCGCGATGAAGGACGAGAAGAAGACGATCACCGGCAGCACCTGGAAGGCAAAGACGAACCCGAAGGAGGCCTCTTCGGAAACGAGGCCCCCGAAGAGGAACGAGATCCCCGCCTCCGCGGCGGCGATCACGGCGCCCACCTGCCGCGTCAGCCAGTCGAGGAGGGTCACCCCCCACGGAACCCACAGCACGAAGGCCCCGAGCGCCACCTGGATCAGGAAGGCGCCCCCCACGGTCCGCCACCGGATCGCGGCGCGCTTCTCGGAAAGGAACCACCCCATGCCGACCAGCACCACCATCCCGACCACGCTGACGAGCACGCTCACCCGTCCAGAGGTAGCGGATCCCCTTGGCGCTCGGCAAGGCGCATCCGCGCGCCGGCGGTCGGATCGCCTCCCGCCGCCGGGGCCGGGTCAGTCCGGGCCGCCCGGGCCGGACTCGGCCTCCTGGAGCGGGCGCTGCCGTTCGTTCTCGACCGCGACGGCCATGAGGTGCTCGGCGAAATGGCGCCGTTGCCAGTTCATCCACGCCGCGGCGCCCACCGCGATGGCCCCGAGGAACCCGGCGAGGATGGGAAACGCCGTCCAGTACGGCTCCCGCCAGTTCCAGTCCATGCGCGCCACCACGGTCAGCAACCCGTAGGCCGCCGACAAGCCGACCCAAACGCGCAGCGATCCCCCGTCGGATTTGACGAAGTAGAGGAAAGTCGCCACGAGCAGGACCAGCCCCGCGAACCCCCATGAGGTGAAGAGCCACGCCACGGGCGCCGCGAGCACCATCCATCCCAGCCATTGCACGTCGAAATCGATTCCGGATCCGCCCCACACGGACACCACCGACTCGGCCGCCACGAGCGACAGGACCCCGGCGAGGGACCCCAGCCAGATGCACGAAACCCCCGCCACGAATCGCCCGATCGTCGCGAGGCACCCGGCCCCGATGATGTCCTCGATGTCGAAGGGGAGCGCCACGGGGGGACCTCAGGGAAACAGCCCGCGCTTCTTCTTCACCTCGGCGACCTCGGTGATGCCGAGGGCGAGGGCGGCGGTGCGGTTGGACACCTGCCGATCCCCGGCGTAGTGGAGGAGCCTCTCGAATGCGGACTCCAGGAGCGTCTCGAGCTTCGTCAGGACCTCCCGCTCGCTCCAGTGGAAGCGCTGCAGGTTCTGCACCCACTCGAAGTAGGATACCGTGACCCCGCCGGCATTGCAGAGGACGTCGGGCAGGACGAAAATGTCGCCGCGCGCGTCGATGATGGCGTCCGCTTCCGGGGTGGTGGGCCCATTGGCGGCCTCCGCCAGGATCCGGCACTTCAACTGCGCGGCGTTGTTGGCGTGGATGACGCGCTCGAGCGCCGCCGGCACCAGGACGTCGCACGGCTGCACGAGCATCTCCTCGGGATCGATCGCTTCGGCCCCGGGGAACCCGGCCACCCCCCGATTCGCGGCGGCAAACTCGCGCAGGGCGCACACGTCGATGCCGTTCTCGTTCCAGAGCGCCCCGGTGACATCCGAGATGCCCTTCACCTTGATGCCCGCCCACGCCATGGTCTCGGCGGCATAGGAACCGACGTTGCCGAACCCCTGCACGATGGCGCTGGCGCTGCCGTTGGTGAGGCCGAGCTTGTCGATGGCCCGCGAAGCGAGGAAGGCCACCCCGTGGCCGGTGGCCTCCTTCCGCCCCGCGGAACCCTGCAACTCGACCGGCTTGCCGGTCACGATCCCCGGCACAAGGCGCCCGGCATGGGTCGAGTAGACGTCCAGGATCCAGGCCATGGTCTGCTCGCTGGTGCCCATGTCGGGGGCCATGATGTCGATCTCCTCCCCGATGAACGGGAAGATCTCGGCCGCGAACCGGCGCGTCAGCTTCTCCTGCTCCCGGAGGCTCATGGCGCGGGGATCGCAGGTGATGCCGCCCTTGGCGCCGCCGTACGGGAGGCGCATCAGGGCGCACTTCCAGTTCATCCACATGGCGAGGGCGGCGACCTCCCCGAGGTCCACCGCCGGGTGGAAGCGCAAGCCGCCCTTCACCGGTCCGCGCGACAGGTGGTGCTGGACGCGGTGTCCGAAGAACACCTCCGTGCGTCCGTCATCCATGTGGACGGGCATGGTGACGGTGATGAGCCGCTTCGGCCATTTGCACCGTTCGCGGATGGACTCATCGAGTTCCAGCAGGTCCGCCACGCGCTCGAACTGTTCGGCCGCCATCTGGAACACCGGGCTCTGCAACAATCGCTCTCTCATACAACGGTCCGAGGAAACACGACCCGCCAGCGGGCGGCGAGCCCGCATTTCCCGGTCCGTCCGCGAATGGGAAAATAGTCGCCACCCCGGCATTGCGGCCGCCGCGACGGGAATTATCCTCCCCGGCCACGACGGGCGGCCTGCCGGACCCCGCGCCCGTCCGCTCAACCGATGTTCATGAAACCCGTCGAGTTCAGGATTGATGACGGGACCGTGCTCCGGGCCCGGCCGGTGACGAGCGCGGACCGCGAGCGGCTCGCGGAGGGATACCGCCGCCTCTCGGAGGAGGCACGCTACCATCGTTTCTGGACCACCGCGGGCGAGCTCGGCAGCGGCATGCTCGCCCGGCTCACCAATGCGGACCAAAAGGATCACGCCGTGTGGGGTGCCAGCGATCCCGCCCATCCGGAATTGCCCGGCGTCGGGGCGGCATCCTACTGGCGATCGAAGCTCGATGCGGAGGAGGCCGAGTTTGCGGTCACGGTGGCGGACGATTTCCGCGGGAGGGGGCTCGGGACGGCCCTTCTTGCGCTCATGTGGCGGGTCGGCCAGCGCCACGGCCTGACCCGCATGATCGCCAACGTGATGCCCGAGAACCGGCGGGCGATCGACTGGCTCCGCCGCTGCGGCGCCGCCGCGGAGTGGGATGGCTACAAGGTCATCCTCCGGTGGGACCTGGTTGAGCCGGGGGAGCTTCCGGAATCACGGCGGAGCCGCATCCTCGCCGGGCACCTGCGGGAATTTTCCGGCCTCCTGGATCTCCCATAGGCAGGCGCCCGCGGGGCCCCGGGGGATCGTTTTTCTTTCCGTTCATTCCCGGGCTCTGTACGGTCCCGCCGCAACCATCCATTGGTCCCTGACCGAACCGACATGAAACCGATCCATATTTTATCGCTCTCCGCAGCGGCCGCCCTCGTCCTTGGCGGCTGCCGCCAGGAAGTCACCGAATCCGTCCCCTCCGAATCCCGGAAGGTCGCCCTGGGCGAGGCCGCCACCGAGCCCGCCGCCGCCGAGGCCAATGCCGCGGTCGAACTGGCGAAGCAGGCGGTCGGCAAGAAGCTCCTCGGCAACACCGTCAAGGTGGCCGGCGACGCCTTTGTCGCGGCCGACCTCGCCACCGCGCCCGAATACTACCTCGTCTACTATTCGGCGAGTTGGTGAGGCCCCTGCAAGGCAACCGCTCCGCAGTTGGTGGAGCAATACAACAAGGTCATCGCCCCGAACCCGAAGTTCGAACTGATCCATGTTTCCTACGACAAGGACGAGGCCGCGGCCGTCGCATGGGCCAGGAAGGAAAACTTTCCGTGGCCGACGGTCCCGAGTTCGAAGGTCGAGGCATCCGGGCTCGGTGCCTACGCGGGCGACTTCGTTCCCGATTACGTCCTGCTCGACAAGGACGGCCAGGTCCTCGTGAAGGGGAAGAAGGAGGCCTTCCAGAAGCTGGCGGCCCTAAATAATTGACAGGGACCCGCGCCGGGACCCGTTTTTATCATCAGGGAAACGGACTCCCGCTACTTCTGTGAACACTAAATACATTATCCTGGCCGGATTGGCCGCCACGCTGGGCAGCGGCCTCGTGGCAGGGCGCACGTGGACGAGCTCCGACGGCACCAAGACCTTCGAGGGGGACTTCAAGAGTTTCGATGCCGATGCCGGGAAGGTGAGCGTCCTGATGGGGAACGGCCGGCTCGTCACCTTTGACGTCGCCAAGCTTTCCGCCGACGACAAGACGTGGATCGAGGAAACGCAGGCCAGGGAGAACGCGCCCAAGGTGGAGGACGTCCTCGCCGCCCAGAAGATCGGATCGAAGCTCGCCAAGCCCGGCGTGCTCCAGAAGCTCGACGGCAAGCGCTTCGCCAAGTTCAGCTTCGAGCAGGCCCCCGAGTACTACATCCTCTACTTCTCGGCGTCGTGGTGAGGCCCCTGCAAAAGTTCCGCTCCACAGTTGGTGGAGAAATACAAGAGCAAGGTCGCCGATGAGCCCGCCGTGGAGATGATCCACGTCAGCCTCGACAGGGACGACAGCGTCGCGGAATCGTGGGCCGCCTCGGTGGGCATGCCCTGGCCGACGGTGATGCGCGACAAGCTCGAGCGCTCCGGTCTTTCGGAATACTCCCCGCGGGGGATTCCACACTATCTTCTCGTCGACGCAGCAGGGAACAAGCTCGCGGAAGGCAGCGCTGCTGTCTTCGCGAAGGTTGACGAGCTGAAAGAGGGATCCTGAGCGGATCCTGGAACAACGACGCCGAGGAGAACAACAGGCACAGGGAGAACGACACGCACTGCAGCTGCCAAAGCGGCCCGACCATTGAGCCGGGCCGCTTTCGTTAACCCCCCGGGCACCCGGGTGCCGATTCCCTTTTACCCGCCGCCGGATTGCGGGTAGCCTCCCTCCCCTTTCCGCTATGAAACGTCTGACCGCCATTTCCGGCATCCTGGCCATGGTCCTCGTCCTCGACTCGTGCGCCCTGGTCCGCAGGACCCTCCAGGTTCCGGCCCGCATGATCCGGGCGGGAACGCGCACCATGACCGGGTCCGTGGAAACCCCGCAAAATGAGGCCGCCCGGGTGGCGCTCCGCCTCCCCAGGCAGGCTGCCGGGCAGGGCCCGCTTTAGTGTTGTTTGTCGCTTGAAAGTAAGGCATCCTTTAGTGGTGCCCCGGCGCCGTCCTACCCATCGCGCCCCACTCCGCCTGATCCTGACCGCCGCGACGCATCTCGGTCGGCTCCTGATGGTGGTGTCGGTCATCGTGTTTGCCATTGGCGCGGTGGTCTCGCGCGATCCGCGCTGGCTGCTGTGCGCCGCGATCTTCGGCGGCCTCGCGCTGCTGCTGACCATCATCCACACCTTCGAGGCGAATTCGGCGCGCTGCGCGGTGTGCTCGGCGTCGCTGTTCTCGCGGGTCCGGTGCACCAAGCACAAGAACGCGCAGCGGCTGCTGGGCAGTGTGCGTCTCCACGCCGCGACGAGCATCATCCTCTTCTGCCGCTACCGGTGTCATCACTGTGGCGAGTTGGTCGTGCTGGACGACGGCACCCTCGATGAAGACGAACCGGCAGCGGAGGGCAACGTGTTCGGGGAGAGCCTCGCTGCTCCCGCCCCGTGGGCGGCGCGGTCCAATCCGGCCGCCGTCCCGCCAGCGGGCTCCGGCGCCCCCGTCGCGCCGCAACCCCGGATCCCGACGGCGACCGCTCCGCAGCCCGGGACCCTCCCCGCGGCGGTCATTCCCCCGGCGGCACATGCTCCGGCGGCGGCCCCCGCC
>JABDMC010000162.1 GCA_013001695.1 Akkermansiaceae bacterium | reverse complement strand
AGGGCCGCGCGCCACCGCGGCCGCACCGCCCACACCGCCAGGCAGGTCGCGAGGCCCCCGGCGAGCAGCCGGTCCCACGGCGCGGGCCACGGGCCGAACCACGCGAAACACGGGAAGTGGGGGAAATGGCGCCCGGTGAGCCACAGTTTCCACGAGACGGCCATCCCGGCGAGGAGGGCCGCCACCAGGATGATTCCGGCGATCCGGGTCCGTCGGCCGGGATTTTCGAGGGCCTGCCGCCTTGCCGCCACGCCGTCGTTTTGGCCGTCCCGCCGGGGATTGCAAGGCATGAGGCCCCCCCTCCCGGGCGGAATCGGCGCAAATGGATGGTAAACCCCCGCCGGAAGACCGACATTTCCCTGTGCATGGCCGCTGAGGAACACGACCAGGAATTCGTGCGTCTGCTGACCGATCACCAGACCGCCATCCTGGCGTACATCCGGTCCCTCATGCCGGGTTACCCGGGGGCGCGGGACATCCAGCAGCTGACCAACATCACCCTCTGGAAGAAGAAGAACGACTTCGAGCTGGGGACCAACTTCAAGGCATGGGCGTTCGCGGTGGCCCGCTTCCAGGTATTGTCGCAACGGCGGAAGCTCCGCCGCGAGGGGTGGCTGATCTTCGATGACGAGCTCGCCACCCAGTTTGCCACCGACCGCAGTGGCGGGCCCGCCGAGATCGACGAGTCGCACCGCGCCCTGCAGTCGTGCCTCGGCAAGCTGCGCGAGAGGGACCGCATCCTGCTGCACAAGCGCTACGCCGAGGACGTCACCCTCGACACCTACGCGAGTGAACTGAATCGCAGCCCGGGGACCCTGAAGGCCCGCCTCTTCAAGATTCGCGCCGCGCTGCGCCAATGCATCCAGCGCGAGCTCGTCCGGGAAGGAGGCCTGGCATGAGCCGCCGCGACGACGAATTGCTGATCCAGGGCGTCTTCGACCACGACGTGACGGAAACCGACTTTGAACAGCTGGAGGCGCGGCTGCGGGACGAGCCGGAGCTGCGCGAACTCTACCACGAATACGCCCGGCTCAACCACGCCCTGTGCGAGGAGTTCGAGGGGCGGGCCCACCTCGAAGAGCGTCTCCGCAGCCTGCGGGATGCGCCCCCGGAGCGGGAGACGTGGGTGCGGTCGGTCCTCAGCGCCGCCGCCATTCTGATGCTGCTGGCCGTCGCGGCCTACTTCATCGGGGTGCGTCCCTACCATGGGATGGCCACGGTTTCCTACGGACCGGAGACGGTGGCGACCATTGCGCATGCCAACGGGACGACCCACGAGGGGCGGTTGCGCAAGGGGTCGCGGCTGGTCCTGAAGCACGGCACCGCCCAGCTGGAACTGCCCTCCGGGGTGCGGGCCGTGGTGGAAGGCCCGGCCACGGTGGAAGGGGCGGGTCGCAATGCCCTCAAGCTCGAGTCCGGGCGGGCCTGGTTCCGGGTGCCGTCCGGCGCCGAAGGCTTCACCTGCAGCACCCCGGCCCTCGCCATCAAGGACCTCGGCACCGAGTTCGGCGTGATCGCCGCCCCGGGCGGCCAGGAGGAGGTGCAGGTTCTCGAGGGGCGCGTCCGCGTCCATCCCCACCACCGGCCGGGGGAGATCCGCGAGTTGGAGGCCGGGCAGGGCCTCGCGTGGAGCGGCGGGCAATTCGCCCTGCCCCGCGCCGCGAGCCGGTTCGTGACGAGCCTGCCGAAGAAGCGCATCATCATGAGCGACGACTTCAGCGAGCCGAACGACACCGCCCTGCACGGGAAGCGTCCCGACGCCGGGGCGGGGCCGTGGATTGTCACCGCCGGCACGCCGTTGATCCTCGACGAGTCGGTCGATTCGGCGGGCACCCCGAGCACGGCCTTTGTCGCGATCGACACGACGTTGCTAGACGAAGTGAACCACATCCTGCTGGTCACCATCGACACGGGCGAGCCGGACTCCCGGGTCTTCCACTCCGGGGGATGGGCGGGTGTCAGTCTCTTCGCGGAATCGAAGGAGCATCTCTTCGTCGGCGATCCCTACGGCCCGGAGACCCGCTGGTCGCTGCACCCGTTTCACGGGGAAGTGGCGCCGTCCGATCCGCCGCTGCACGGCAAGCAGGTCGTGACGCTGCGTTATGATTTCCGCACGGGGCTCGCCGAGATGTTCCACGGACACAAGAGCCGCGGCCCGGTCCTGGCGCGGGCCACGATCGCCCCCGGCGTGCACTTCGACCAGCTCCGGATCGGCAACGGCGAGGGCGGAGACCTCGCGGTGCGGCTCCTCCGCGCCAGCGTCCTGGTCTCGGATGCCACCCGCGCGGAGGGCCCCTGAGGGCCGCCGTTCCGGCGCGGACCTCCCGGCCCGGCGGTTTGTTTGCGCAACCAAAGCATCGGAATGCATCTTGCTAATCGGCATCCCCGTCCCGAGAATGTACGGCCCGGATTGCGTTGATGGAATGGCGCCCACCATCATGGGCGGCGCGCCATCCGGCCTCCAACGACACCAGCCCATGAAACGACTTCGCCTGACCAGCATCGTGCTGGCCCTTGGATCCCTGCCGCTGGCGGCACAGCTCATCGGCACCGACGACTTCTCGTATGCCGACACGACCACCGTGTTCATCGCCGACAAGGCCGGGGGGACGGGCTTCAACTACGACAACTTCGACGGGGTGGCCACCCCGACGAAATCCGACTGGGATGCGGTGGGCGGGGCGCCGACGGTCGTGGACGGGGCCCTGATCACCGACAACTCCAGCGCGAAGCGGGAGTACAACGGGGATATTGAAGGAGCGGGCGACGCGTCCAACGACGGGCAGGACGACCACGAGCGCAGTGGCGCGGTCCGCGGCACCGGCCGCGTCTTCTACAAGGTCGATCTGACCCGCACGGCGGCGGCCATGTGGAGCGGCATGAGCTCCTATGATTTCGGCGCGGAGCGCATTTTCTTCGGGGTCCCCGGGGCCGGGGCCGCCACGGACACCGTGGGGATCGAGGAAAGCGGGGTGGGCACCACCCTCGCCGCGTCCGCGACCCTCACCGACGGCACCACCCACGTCCTGGTGGCGGTGGTGGATTTCGACTTCGACCAGCTGGCCCTCTTCGTGGACCCCAGCTCCACCGATTGTTACGACACGGCCACCGGGCTCAACACCGCGGACGTGGTGCGGGCCTACACCGGGACGAACTGGTCGACGGCGATCCGCCTCGGCTCCGGCGGGGAGGCGGCCTGGGACAACCTCGAGGTGGCCTTCGATCCCACCGAGGTGGGCCTCTTCGACGGGATCTGCGACGAGGACAGCGACGGCCTTCCGACCGAGTGGGAACTGGCCAACGGACTCGATGACAAGGATGACGGGACCATCGGGGAAACCTCGTTCGGCGCCAAGGACGGCCCCAACGGAGCTCTCGGGGACCCGGATTCGGACGGCGCCACCAACCTCCAGGAGTTCAACAACGGGACCAACCCGAACGATGCCGACACCGACGACGACAACCTCGACGACGGCGATGAGATCAACACCTTCGCCAGCGACCCGCTCGACCCGGATACCGACGACGACTGCCTGCCGGACGGCCGGGAGGCCAACTCCCTCGATCCGGGTTACACGAACACGGACCCGAAC
>JABDMC010000112.1 GCA_013001695.1 Akkermansiaceae bacterium | reverse complement strand
GCCCACTTCTGCTCGATGTGCGGCCCGACCTTCTGTTCCATGAAGATCACCGACGACGTCCGCAAATACGCCGCGGAACACGGATACACCTCCGATGCCGCCCTCGAGGAGGGACTCAAGGAGAAGGCCCGGGAGTTCGCCGAGGCCGGCGGCGAGATCTACACCTGACGGCGGCGGCAGGCTTCTGCCCACCGGCCGCGCCCCCCCCGGCGAGAGCGTTCAGGGAAGCCGCGGCGGGGTGAACCGGCCCCGGGCCTTCTCCACCGCGGCCCGCGCCCGGCACCCCTCGAGGTGGTCGTTGACGAGACCCATGGCCTGCATGAAAGCGTAGGCGGTGGTGGGACCCACGTAGGACCACCCGCGCTTCTTGAGATCCTTGCTGAGGGCCGTCGAGGCCGGGGTCTTCGAGAGCTTCGTGAGGGCCCCCTTCGTCATCCGCCGCGGGCGCTCCCTCGCCGGCGGTTCGAACTGCCAGAAGTAGGCCGCGAGCGATCCGCATTCCTCCACGAGCGCGCAGGCGCGCTGCGCGTTATTGATGGTCGACTCGATCTTCCCGCGATGCCGCACGATCCCGGCGTCCTTCATGAGCCGCGTCACGTCCCGTTTCGTGAAGCGCGCCACCTCCTCGAACGCGAAGCCGCGAAACGCCTCGCGGAAGTTCTCCCGCTTGCGCAGGATCGTCAGCCAGCTCAACCCCGACTGGAACCCCTCCAGGCAGATCTTCTCGAAGAGACGCCGGTCATCCGTGACCGGGAATCCCCACTCGTCGTCGTGATAAGCGCGGTAGTCGTCACTCTCCGCCCCCCACCAACATCTCCCCTGCCCGTCCGGCCCGGCGACCACCCCCGCTCTCATTCCCCGGTCGTAGCGGACGCCCCGCCCCGCGCAAAGCGGCAATTTCGCTCCGGTGATGGCCCACCCCAGGCACCGTCCGGATGCCCCCGGGGTCCACCCTCCATGCCCTTACTTCAGTTTCACGCGGAGGAACTCCTTGGGCTGCGCGGTGATCGGGAAGATCGAGCGTTCCGTGATCCACGGGCCCGCGCTCGACACGAACACCGTCTCGCCGGTGTCCCACGGGTCCGCCACGTCCAGGTCGGTGGTGCGATACACGTCGTAGGCCACGAAGCCCGCCGCCGCCGGGTTGGTGTGGTAGGTCACGGTGAGATACTCGTCGGCGCCGACCACCTCGGTCCCGGCGAGAATGTAGTCCGCGGTCCCGTTCGGGACATCGGGATTCAGCCCGAAGCCGAACTCCACGAGGGCCGAGAGCCCGTCGCCATCGAGATCCGAGGCCGGGTCGAGGCCGGTCGTGGAAGCCACCTCCCCGAAGGCCAGCTCCCAGGCATCCGGAAGGCAGTCACCGTCGGAGTCCGTGTGGGCCGTCCCGCCCTCGTAGGCGCCGAGGTCGATGGTGCCCCCCGCAACCCGCGGATCCCCCGCGAGGTCGGTCGGCTCGGAGTTCGCGGCATTGTCCCCGGAATCGATCGCGGGCGAACCGAGCGTCAGTCCGAGGTCGCCGGTGGTCGACGGCGCCGCGGCCGGATCATACGGCGCCACGAAGTGCGGCGCCCCGGCGTAGTCGGTCCCGTCGAGGTTGGCGGTCCCCACTCCGGTCAGGTCGAAGTGCTCGACGAGACTGTGACTGTAGGTGATCGCGGCGGTGCCACCAAAATTGATCGACGCCTCCGGATCGAGCGTGGAGCCATTCGACTGGTTATTCCAGATGATGGTATTGGTGATCTCGGAGTCCGCCGCGAGCGCCCCCGAGGCGTTGGTGTCGATGCCCCCGCCCCCGCCGAATCCGGCGGAGTTCCCGGACAGCGAGCAATTCACGAGGACGAACTTCCACGTCGAGCTGCTCGATGTCTCATTGAAGATCCCGCCTCCGCTATTGTTGGCGGCGTTCCCGGCGATCATGCAGTTCGTGAAGGTCGACACCGACCCCGCGGTGTAGACCCCCCCGCCCCGGGAAGTCGCCAGGTTCCCGATGATCGTGCAGGAGGTGAAGCTGGGCGTGGAGCTGAAGGCATTGAGGACCGCGCCGCCGCTCTGGGCGCTGTTGCCGCTGAATCCGCAGTTCACGTAGGCCGGGGTGGATCCCGAGTTGGCGACCCCTCCGCCGGACGTCACGCTGCTGTTGCCCACGAACGAGCACGCCCCCAACGCCGGGCTGGAATTGTTCCCCACATAGAGCGCTCCCCCGTGATTTCCCGACTGGTTCCCCGCGAAGGTGCACCCCGAAAAGCTCCCGCCACCCGAATTCGTGAGATAGACCGCTCCCCCGAAGCCATCGGCGCTGTTGGCGCTGAACTGGCACAGGGAGTAATCCTGGGCGGCGGTTGAGTTGTGGATCGCCCCCCCGTTCGAGAATGCCATGTTGGCCTCGAAGATGCAGCTGCTGACCGGGTAGGGGTCGATGCTGCTGTTGCGAATGGCGCCCCCCTCGAGGGCGGTGTTGTTCATGAAGCTCGATCCGGTGATGACCGGCTGCGCCCCGCCCATGAACTGGAGCGCCCCTCCATTCACGGCGCTGTTGCTGTCGAAGATGCAGCTCGAAATGGTGGTGGCGTGGTTCCCGTTGTGGAAAATCGCCCCGCCCCAGTCGACGGCCGAGTTCGCGACGAAGTTGCAGTCCGTCAGCTTGAGCAGATTCGTCGATCCCGAGGTATAGATCGCGCCGCCGAAGTTGTCCGACTGGCTCGAGGCGAAGGTGCAGCCCGTGGCCTCGACGCTCCCGCCGTTGATCCGCATCACCCCGCCATTGCCCTCCGAGGTGTTCCCGGTGAACACACAGTCCTCCAGCGTGAGCGCAGTGTTGGACAGGTAGAAGGCGCCCGCCTCGGTGACCGAGGAACTGTTGTTGAACTCGCAGTCCACCATCTTCAGCGTCGTGGACGTTCCCGTGACGTGCAGGACGCCGCCCGCACTCCCGCAGCTGTTCCCCTCGAAGATGCAGCCGGTCATGACGGCATTGGCCCCGAACCCGCTCCGGATCGCCCCGCCCTGCCCCACGCACGAATTGTTGGTGAAGAGACAGTCCACCAGTCTCGGCAGGGCGGTGCTGGCGCTGATGGCGCCCCCCGACCCGGAGGTGCTCGTGTCGTTGCTCCCGACGTTGCCGGTGAACTCACAGTCGACGATGGTGACGAACGGCGAGCGGTGGTCGATCGCTCCGCCCCCCACCGCGGTGTTGGCGAGGAACTGGCAGCCCCGGAGGCAGACGATGTTGTCGTCCGATCCGGAATAGTCGATGGCGCCGCCGCTCCCGCCCCCCGTGAGGCCGCCGGAATTCCCGGTGAAGGTGCAGTCGACCGCCGCCAGCGCGGCGTCCCGAAGATGGACCGCGCCCCCGAAATTGGCCGTGTTGCCTGCGAAACTGCCGTCACGCAGCGACGCCCAGCCGTTGCCGAAACCCGCGATGGCGCCGCCGATCGATGCGCTGGTGTTTCCGCTGAACGTGCAGTCGTCCACCACCAGCCGCACCGTGCCGCGGTTGAAGATCGCCCCGCCGCGGCTCCCGCACGAGTTCCCCGAGAACGTGCAGCGCCGCACCGTCGGGCTGGCGTTCTCGGAATACAGGGCCCCGCCGCAGCGTTCCTCCGAAAGCGAGTGCCCGACCGGGCTCACGGCCGCCCCGGCCGTGACGACAAACCCGTCGAGGATGGCCTTCGTTCCCGAGCCCGTCCCGGTCACCACCGTGTAGCTGTTGGCCCCCACGTGGTCGGCGGTCGTCTCCGCGATGTCGTTCCCGTCGGTGTCGACGTCGTCCTGCGCGATGTCCCCGGACAGGAGCGTGAGGAACGTCGCGGGGTCGTTGGCTCCGCCCCCATTCTTGTAGCCGCCCACCAGCGCCGTGTCGCCCGGCAGCTGGAAGGTGGCGGTGCTGTCGTCGGTGTCGGTCGCCCCGCCGTTGCTCAGGTCCGGCCAGTAGATCCCCTTCGCCACGCGGATCTCGTCCCCGGCGGCGGCCACCGCGAGGGCATCCTGCAGGGTCAGGAAGGCGTTGGCCCAATCGAGGCCCGTCGGGATCCCGGCGGCGGTGTCGTCCACGAACCACAGGCGCCCGAGCTCGTGGGCCCCGAGGTCGATCTCGGCTACCGTATTGTGGTTCCCGTCGGTCACCCGCAGGCGGTCCCCGAGGTCGCGGAGCTCGGGATTCGGCCCGCTGTCTCCCCGGTCGACGATCGGGGAGCCCGCTTCCAACCGCAGGTCGCCGGCGCCGGCCGGGGCGAGGGAGGGATCCGGCGGAACCACGAAGAGCGGGTCGTTCCCGGGATTGGTTCCGTTGAGATTGCCGCTGCCGAAGCTGTTAAGGGAGGCGGCGGTGCGATTCTCGATCAGGCACTGGTCGTAGTTCTGGGTCGATGGTCCCGGGAAATCGACTGACGCCTGCACCGCCGCCGTCGACCCGCCCGAGCGGTTGTTCCAGATGACGACGTTGGTGAGTTGAAAAATGGACACCGAGAACCTCAGGGCGCCGCCCGAAGAGGTGCCGTCATTTCCGGAGAAGCTGCAATTGATCAGGCTGGGTGTTCCACCCACGATACGCATCCCGCCCCCGAAAGGCGCGGCATTGCCCCGCACCGCGCAGTTGTAGAGGGCGGGCGTGGGCGCGTTCGAGGTGTTTCCGGAGTGGATTCCCCCGCCTTCGGAGCCCGCCAGGTTGCCGGCCACGAGACAGTTGGCGATGATGCTGTTCGAGTCGCCGAGGTGGATTCCTCCGCCGTCGACGGCCGCCATGTTCCCCTGGATCCGGCAGTTCCGGATATTCGGGCTGGCGCCCTCGAGGAGAAGCCCCCCGCCGGAGGCGGCGGCGCTGCCGGCCGTGATGACGAACCCCTCGAGGGTGGAGGCCGCCGAGGCGGCGGAGCTGCGCACCACGTGCCGGCTGTTGGCGCCCACGATGTCGCCGGGAGTCTCCGCGATTCCGTCGCCGTCGAGGTCGTCGTCATCCTGCCCGATGTCCCCCGAGAGGATGGTGGGGTGGAAGTCGGGCCGGCGGTGGCTCGCCGAGGTCTCGAACCCGCCGAAGCCGCCGTAAATTGCGATCTCGTCCGGGATGACGAAGGACGCCCCCGTATCCCCGTCGGTGGCGCCCCCGCCTTCGTCCGGGTAGTAGATCCCCTGCGCCACCCAGATCTCGTCGCTCGCCACCGCCACCGCGAGGGCATCCTGCAGCGTCGGGAAGGCGTTCACCCAACTGGTGCCGTCGGCCGCCCCGGTCCCGCCCATCTTGACGTAGTGGGTGGCCGCCCCGGCGGACGGCAGGATCAGAAGCGGCAGGGCCAGCGCGACCAGCCGGGTGAGATGGCAGCGGGTGAGCATCCCCCTTTCTAAACCTATGATAATCAATCCATCAAGCATTCTGGCCCTCCAACCGGGAAACCGGGCGGAAATCGCCATTAAATATCCGAAAATCGGCAGTTTTTGTGCGTCAAGGGATCCCCAAGGCCACCTCGTGACCGAAGCCCGCCCGCGGTCGAGGCTGCCTCCCCGGAGGCGGCGGCATTGCCGAGGAAGCAAGGGATGAATTGCCGCTGCCAATCCCCCCCCGAACCCCGGTCGCCATTCCGCGACAGCCGGCTCCTAGTGTGGTGTCCCGTAAGTAATGCAACATGATGC
>JABDMC010000096.1 GCA_013001695.1 Akkermansiaceae bacterium | reverse complement strand
AAGTTTCACAAGCGCCTTTGTGAAATTTTTCACAAGCGAAGTTGCGTGTGTTTTCCCCCCCGGTTGGGCGGGACAGCGCTGGTCTAGTGTCCGGCCCTCGCGGAGGCAATCCCATTGTGCGGGGATTTGTGGGGATAACTTCGCGCGCGGTTCCGACCGTCACGGCCGGTCTTCCCAGCCATGCCGATTACCAAGCGTTGTGAATAACTTCCCGGGGGCGGCGTCCTCTCCCCCGGCGGCCGCCCGCTGGTGACGGCCGCCCGCGGGTCCCGGTCCCATCCGGCCCGGACCGCCCGTCCCCCCCCGGCCCCGGGGCACGAAAAAAGCCGGCACGGGCGTGCCGGCTTGGCATAGATCGGAATCAGGTGCCGTATCGTCTAGCCCGGAAATTTGATGAAATTTCCGCCCCCCGCGAACGCGGGGGCCGAGACGCCCTGACGAGTCAGGGCTAGCGGGACGCCAGCGACTGCCACAGGGCCGCCTTGGTGGCGGGGGACGGGGCGCTGTGCGGGCGCACCGGCTCGCTGTGGGTCTGGACCACCTGGATGCTGACGAGACCGGTCGTCTTCAGGCACACCTTGGCGGGGCCGGTGAAGGCGATCGGCCCGTGCGGGCCGCGCAGGTGCAGGAACGACTGGTGATACGGGTGCTGCCACCGGACGCCCTTGTAGACTTGGCCGCCGAGTTCGTGTTGCACCGGGCGCTTCCCGGGTCGCTCGTACTGGATGACCGAGGGCTGGTTGACCGAGGTGATCAGCGCCGTCTCGCCGGCCTTGAGAACGATCGCGTCCTGGGCCTGGGCGAGCGTCGCCCAGTAATCGGCATGGGCCATGGAGGAGAGGCCCACCACGGCAATGGAGGCAAGGGTAAAGATGAATGCAGGTTTCATAGCTCCCCAGCTTGATCACACAGATTACAGGACTTCAAGCAGTCCTTGCTTAGTGAAGATGCGGAGAATATTTGCACCTCCAACTCATTTAACCATCCTTGAATAACGGGTTTCTTTGACCACACGCGGTGCAGTTCCCGCCGTTTGGGGATTCCGTCGCGGTGAGTTTCCTTTGGTTCGGCCAAAATCTCAGGCCGCCCGTTTATGAACCCATCGAAAAGTTTTTTCCCGCTCCCGCGTTTCCGGCCCGCGGAGCGGGCTTACTGGACGGGGACCTCCCAGTCGCCGAGCGCCCACTGGATGCCGCCCAGGTAGACCTTGAGGACGTCCGGGTTCCAGTAGATGTGGTCGTTGTGGCCGAGCGAACAGTAGAAGACGCGGCCCTCGCCCCACTCGCGGATCCAGGAAACCCCGAAGTCCGCGTCGGTGCGCTTGATGCCCCGCACATCCATCTTGCTGCGGGTGGGATCGAGGCGCAGCAGCATGCGCACCTTCTTCGAATCGTAGGGGTCCTTCAGCTGGTAGATCTCCTCCTTGAAGTCCATGTTCTTCCCGCCGAGGTGCTTCACGATGGGGTGGTTTTCCTGTCCCGGCTCGACCTTGATGCTGACCGGCGTCCCGGCGTTCCACGGGTGCCCCCAGAAGTAGCCGTTCATCATCTCGCCGTACTCCGGCTGGTTGTAGAGGGTGTCGGTCGCGGAGTGGATCCCGATGAACCCCTTCCCGCCCTTCACGAACGCCATGAGGTTGGCGAACAGCCGCTGCGCGCGGGCCTCGGCGGCCTTTTTCTCCGCCGCGGGCAGGGCGTCGAACTCCTTCTTCTTCCCCTTCGCGTAGGGCGCGAAGACGTCCCCGGTGGTGTTCAGGAAGCAGATCGCGTCGAACTGGCCGATGCGGTCGCTCTCGAAGTGCGCGAGGTCGTTGCTGACCACCGCCTCGTAGGCCCCGGTCTGCTCGCCGAGCATCCCCAGGGCGGCCTGCCCGGTCGGGATCGACCCGTGCCGGAAACCGTTCGTCACCGAGAAGACGAGGAGCTTGCGCTTCTCCTTCGGCGCGGCGAAGGCCTTGTCCGGGAGGGCCGCCTTGATCCGGTCCCGGGTGGGAGCGTCCGTGGCGGGCTCGCCGATCACGGCGGGCAGCATCGCCAGGGCCACGGCCACCGGCAGGAGGAGTGCGCAGGTCTTCTTCATCACGTTCTTCTATAAGACGGGCCCACCGCGGCCAATCATTCATTCCGCGGCCCGGGCGGGCGGCGCGGAAACCCGCCCGCGTCGTCGGCCAGGACGCTCTTGACCTTCTTCCACAACCCGCTGCCCACCATTTCGTCGGCCACCTCGATGATGTGCTCGACGCGCTCGAGGACGTCGCCCTCCCCCGCCCAGTGCTTCCGCACCACCGCCGGATCGACCCGGTTGACGAGCTGATTCAGGAAATAGGCCGCGAGGGCGATGTCGTCGAGATACCCGAACGGCCCCAGCAGCGCCTCCGGCATGATGTCGAGCGGGCTGATGAAGTAGGCGATCACCACCCCGAGGCGCGCCTTGTGCTTCGCCGGAATGGCGGGCTCCAGCGCGAGGGCGCAGAGGAGATGAAACAGGTCCGGCGCCGCCAGGATGTACTCCAGCCAACGGTTTTCCCGCCCCGTCCTGCTCGCCGCCCAGGCCTTCACCCGCCCCCGCAGCTTCCGGTAGAACCCGGAGCGGCGTTCGTCTTCAACCACCGTCAATTCGGAACGGCGATCTTCCGCCGCGGATCCACCATCGTCCATGCTTCCTTCTGCCCGAAGATGCCCACCGCGACAAGAGATCAATGAGGAGGCGGGACATTCTTGTCCCGCGTTTAACCGTCACACCTCGCTCGTTGGGGAACCCTCCAAGGATCAGAGGACCATATTCTGCGGGACAGGAATGTCCCGCCTCCCCATCACAAATCCAGCTTCGTCCACGCCGCGTTGTTGGCGGACGACTCCACGCAGGCCTTGATGAAGGCGTTGCCGGCCACCCCGTCGTCGACGGTCGGGAAGTCGTAGCCCTCCGCCGGCGGGGCCTTGCCCTCGATCTGGTCGGTGATGGCCCCGGCCGCGGCGAGGTAGACGTTGGCGAAGGCCTCGATGAAGCCCTCGGGGTGCGCGAAGGGCGTCCGGGTGTTGGCCGCGGCGGCCTCCCCCACGTAGTCGTTCCCGCGACGGTAGATCTTCCGCGGGGCGTTGGCGTACTTCACGATCAACTCGTTGGGATCCTCCTGGTGCCACTCGATGGAGGCCTTCGTCCCGTAGGCCCGGATGTTGAGGTTGTTCTCGTCGCCGTTTGAGATCTGGGACGCGTAGATGAGGCCCTTCACGCCGTTCTCGAAGCGCACCAGGCAGTTTCCGTCGTCGTCCAGTTCCCGGCCGGGGATGAAGGCGGTCAGTTCCGCGGCGAGCTCCTCGATCTCGATGCCGCAGATGTAGCGGGCGAGGTTGTGGGCGTGGGTGCCGATGTCGCCCATGCAGTTCGAGGCCCCCGCGATCTTCGGGTCGGCCCGCCAGTTGGAGATCTTGCCCTGCCCGTCGCCCTCGACGTCGCCGACGGCGTAGCCCTGGGGATACTCCACGACAATCTTGAGAAGGCGGCCGAGCTCGCCGTCGCGCACCATGCGCCGGGCCTCCTTCACCATCGGGTAGCCGGTGTAGTTGTGCGTCAGGCAGAAGACCTTGCCGCTGTCGCGCACGATCTTCTGGAGTTCCTTGGCGTCCTCGAGGTTGTTGGAGAGCGGCTTGTCGCAGATGACGTGGAACCCGGCCTCCAGGAAGGTTTTGGCCACCGCCACGTGCAGGTGGTTCTGCACCACGATGCTGACAAAGTCGATCTTGTCGTCGCGGGCCGCCTCCTTGGCGGCCATCTCCTCGTAGCTCGCGTAGGCCCGGTCCGGGTCGATGAAGAAATCCTCCCCGGAGAGCTTCGATTTTTCGGGGTCGGAGGAAAAGGCCCCCGCCACCAGCTCGATCTTGCCGTCGAGGTTGGCCGCCATGCGGTGCACCGCGCCGATAAAGGCGCCACGGCCACCGCCCACCATTCCCATGCGCAGTTTTCTATTCATAGCCAGTAATTGTAGGGCAGGCGCTCCGCCTGCCGGTTCTGTAGGGCAGGCGCTCCGCCTGCCGTCTCGTTTCTCAAAGCGCCACCGGCCCGCCGCTCTGCGCCGAGGCGAAGAGGGCGTCGATGATCTGCATCAGCTTCAGGGCCTCGTCCGGGGTGTTCAACGGCTCGGACTTGCCCTCGATGGTTTCCACGAAGTTCGCCGCGGAGTTGACGCGGCCCATGTCCTCGCAGGCTTCGGTGATGATTCTGCGGTTCACGGAGTTGCCGTTCTCCTGCACGTAGAGCTCGCAGCTGTCGATGGCGGTCTCGTCGAGGCCGTCGATCCCGAAGAGGCGCTCGACCTTCCCGCCGGCCTTCGTCCCCTGGAAGACGACCGAGACGACCTCGCGCTCGTTCATCTCCGCCCACGAGGTGCGGATGCCGAGGACCTGCCCGCTCTTGAAGGTCACGAACCCGTGCGCCGAGGCCTCCACGTCGGTGGTCCCCTCGGCGTTGTCGGGAATCCCCCACGGCCCCTTGTGGCCCGGGTCGGTGATGAAGTCGTCGTAGGTCTGTCCGAGGACGTGCGCCGGATCCGGATAGCCCATGAAGTAGAGCGAGAGGTCGACCATGTGCAGCAGGTCGATGAGCGGTCCCCCGCCGGAGAGCGCCTTGGTGGTGAACCACCCGCCGAATCCCGGGATGCCGGTGCGCCGGATCCACTGCGACTGCGCGGAGTTGATCTCGCCCACCACCCCGTCGCGGATGTAGCGGATCATGGCCTGCGACTCCGGCCGGGCCCGGTTGTTGAAGTTGAACATGAGCGTCTTCCCGGCCTTCCCGGCGGCGGCCATCATGTCCTCGACCTCGGCGGCATTCAGCGCCGGCGGCTTCTCGCAGAAGACGTGCTTCCCGGCCTCCAGCGCCTGGATCGCCAACGGGGCGTGAAACTTGTTCGGGACGATGATGCTGACCGCGTCGATGTCGGTCTCCAGCATCTTGGCGACGTCGCCGAAGGTCGCCGCCACGTCGTACTTCCCGGCCGCGGTTTTGGCGGCGGCCTCGTTGACGTCCGCGATGGCGGTCACTTCCCCCCCGCCCTGCCGGAACCCGGGGACGTGATACTGCAGCATCCCGCCCGCCCCGATGACTCCTACCTTGGTTGCCATGCTTCCCGCCGGTTACTGGTTGTCGCTGTCGAAGGCGGAATCGAAGACCACGTCGCTGCGCGCGAAGTCGAGGTCCCGCGTGTAGGCGCAACTCTCGGCGGCGCCGTGGAAGCGGTCCATGCGGCCGTCCTCCCACTCCACGGAGAGCGGCCCGCTGTAGCCGATGTCGTTCAGGGCCACGATGATCTCCTCGAAATCGGTGTCGCCCCGGCCCACCGAGCGGAAGTCCCACGCGCGGCGCGGGTCGATGAAGTCGGTGTGCCCGCCGAAGACGCCCACCGTGCCGTCCCCGTGCCCCCACCACGCGTCCTTCATGTGGACGTGGAAGATGCGGTCCGCGAACGTGCGGATGAACTTCACGTAGTCGACGCCCTGGTAACCGAGGTGGCTCGGGTCGTAGTTGAATCCGAACCGCGGGTGGCCGTCGAGGGCCTCCACGGCGCGTTGCGCCGTCGCGATGTCGAAGGCGATCTCGGTGGGGTGGACCTCCAGCCCGAAGTAGACGTCCTCCTTCGCGAAGGCGTCCATGATCGGCTTCCAGCGCGTCGCGAAATCGTCGAACCCCTTCTGCAGGTAGTTCTGGTCGGTCGGCGGGAAGGCGTAGATCGCGTGCCAGATGCTCGACCCGGTGAAGCCGTTCACGACCGTCTTCCCGGACCCGGCCGGCTTGCCCGCCATGTAGTCCTTGCCGGCGTCGAAGAACTTCCGCGCCGCCTTGCCGGTGTCGATCATCTCCTGCGCGGCCCGCTGCCGGACGCCCTCGGCGTCCCCGTCGCCCCAGACGTGCGGCGGGAGGATCGCCTGGTGACGCTCGTCGATGTGGTCGCACACCGCCTGCCCGGCGAGGTGGTTCGAGATCGCGTAGCACGCGAGGTCGTTCTTTTGGAGCAGGTCCCAGCGGCCCGCCACGTAATCGGCGTCGTTCAGGGCGGCCTGCACATCGAAGTGATCGCCCCAGCATCCGAGTTCGACTCCGTCGTATCCCATCTCCTTGACCCGCGGGAGGAGTTCCCCGAGGGAGAGATCGGCCCACTGGCCGGTAAATAAGGTAACTGGTCTCGCCATGATTTCTGCTGCGTTTGTGAGGGCTACTGCTTAGGGAGCGAATAGGTCTGGCGCAAGGCCGCGCCGAACTTTTGGCACAATTCATCGTAGACCCCGCCGGTTCCCGCCTCGGGTCCGAGGGTGGACCCCTCCAGCGGGCGGCAGAAGGCGGCCTCCATGCCGGCGAGAGGCACCCCGCAGGCCCCGTGGGCGGCCCGCATCGCGGCCCCGAGGGCCGCCGAGCCGCTGATTTCGAGGCGCGACACCGGCGTCTGGAAGACGTTCGCGACGGTCTGGGCGATGCCGTCGTTGCGCGACGCCCCGCCGGTCAGCAGGATGCTCTCCGGCGCCACCCCGAGCCAGTCGGAGTGGATCCGCATGTTGAGGAACTGCCCCTCGAGGACGGCCCGCACCATCGCGGCCGCCTCCCGCGCCCGGCCCGCGCCTGCCGGCGGGGCCGGGTCCCAGCCGGCGTAGACGGGACCGTCCGAGTCGACCCGCGGCGTGATCTCGGGCGCGAAGAAGGGAATCATGAGGCGTCCCCCGTTCCCCGGGGGCGTCGCGGCGAGGGCCTCCCGCTCGAACGCCGACCACGCCACCCCGAGCTCGTCCTTCACGGCCTCCCGCGCGAGGGATCCGTTCTTGAAGCAGATGAGGCTCATGAACCCGCCCATGGGATTCCCGAAGACGTGGCCGTAGCCGTTCGGATCGGTGCGCGGTTCGGGCATGGCGGCGAAGAAGGTATCGCTCGTGCCGAGACTGATGACGACCTTCCCCGGCGTGGCGGCCCCCATCCCCACGAGGCTGCACGGGTTGTCCCCCGAAAAGAGAACGACCTCGCAGCCGGAAGAAAACCCGTACTTCTCCACGAAGTAGCCCGCGATCGTTCCCGCCACCGACGACGACGCCTGCACCGGAGGAAGTTTTCCGGCGAGCCCCGGCGCGGTGGCGTCCAGCAGGACCGGGTCCCAGTCCAGCGCCGCGAGGTTCATGAGGTTCATCCCGGCCCCGTCACCGTGATCGATGGCGACATTCTTCCCCGCGAGGACCGAGGCGAGAAAGGAACTGACCAGGTGGATCACGCCGGTCCGCTCGTATTGCTCCGGGTGCTTCTTCCAGAAGCGGCGGATCTGCGGACCGGTGAATCGTTCCACCGCCACCGACCCGGTGCGCCGGCACACCTCCGCGTCCCCGCCGGCCGCCTCCGCGATCTCGGCGCACTCCGCGCTCGTCGAGGTGTCCATCCAGATCGGCGCCGTCGGCCGCGTGAGGTGCGGCGCGACCTGCTCCTGCAGGCTGCGGCCCGCCGCCGGTTTGCCCAGGGCCTCCCCGAACCCGCCATCGAGATACACGCTCCCGTGCTGCTGCCCGGAACCCGACACGGCGGCCACCTTCCCGAGATCGAGACCGGCCTCCCGGAGCCGCGTCATTACAATGTCCAGCGCATCCAGCCACATCAACGGATCGGAATGCACCTCCCCGTCCGCCCCGCCCGGGGTAAACCCTGAGGGCTGCCCGTAGGCCGGGAGGTCGGTTCCAAAGGAAATCGATTCTTCGTGAATGATTGATCCTGAGTCCGTCTCGACGATGACCGCCGAGAGACTCTGGGTTGATGAATCGAGACCGAGGACGGTTGGCATGATCGTTGCTTCCTGCGATGCGGGCCGTGTTGCTTAAGCTGGCGCGGGAACCGGCGGGGATTTCATGGGTTTTTTCCCCGTTCCGGTTCCCGCGCCACTTTTTTTTCCCCCCTTGCGCCGGAAAATGAACCGCAACGCATTTCAGGAGACAGAAACGAGTCGGTGCTGCGTTCTCTACGTGTGCCGTGTTGCTTGTGGGGCGCGGGAGTGAATCTGGATTTCATGGGTTTTTTCCGGAAACGCTCCTGCGCCTTCCACCCCGCGCTCCGCGCCGCGCCGACGGCCTAGAGATAATCGTTGAGGAGGTTTTCGAGCATCTCCTGGCGCCCGCTCGCCAGCGTGGGCGGTTCAATCCCCAACGCATACGCATCGAGCTTGTCGAAATCTGTTAGTCGCTGCTCGATCTCGGCCCCGATCCCGCTGTCGTAGGAGGAATAACGGGTTCGGATGAACTCCTCGAAGCGCCCGTCCTCGATGATGCGGTTCGCGATCTTGAGGCCCCGCGCGAAGGCATCCATCCCGCCGATGTGGGCGTGGAAGAGGTCTTCGGGCTGGTGGGATTCGCGGCGGCGCTTGGCGTCGAAATTCAGCCCCCCGGTGGTGAATCCGCCCATCTTCAGGATGCGCAACATCATTTGGGCCGTCGTGTAGATGTTGGTCGGAAACTGGTCGGTGTCCCACCCGATCAGCTGGTCGCCGCGATTGGCGTCCACCGAGCCGAGGGCCCCGGCCGCGATGGCCACGTCCATTTCGTGCTCCATGGTGTGGCCCGCCAGCTCGGCGTGGTTGGTCTCGAGGTTCAGCTTGAAGTGCTCGAGGAGCCCGTACTCCCGCAGGAAATTCAGGCAGGCCGCGGCGTCCGAATCGTACTGGTGGGTCGACGGTTCGCGCGGCTTCGGCTCGATGTAGAACTGCCCGGTGAACCCGATCTTGCGCGCGTAGTCGACCGCCATGTGCAGCAGGTCGGCGAGGTGGTCGAGCTCGCGCTTCAGGTCGGTGTTGATCAGGGAGGCGTACCCCTCGCGGCCGCCCCAGAACGTGTAGCCCTCCCCGCCGAGGCGGTGGGTGGCATCCATGGCGTGCTTCACCTGGCTGGCGGCGTAGGCAAAGACGTCCGCATTCGGCGAGGTCGCGGCGCCCTGCGCGTAGCGCGGGTGCGCAAACAGGCAGGCCGTCCCCCAGAGGAGCTTCTTCCCGCTGGACTCCTGCGCCTTCTCCAGCGCGTCGGTCACGCTCGCGAGATGGGAATGGGTCTCCGCCCAGGTGGATCCTTCCGGCGCGACGTCGCGGTCGTGAAAACAGTAGTAGTCGATGCCGCACTTCTCGAGGAACTCGAAGAACACCGGCACCCGCGCGAGGGCGTTGTCGAGGGATTCGCTCCCGTCGTCCCACGGCATGAGGGCCGTCCCCGCCCCGAACGGATCGCCGAGGGGATTGCGCATCACGTGCCAGTAGGCGGCCGCAAACCGGAAGTGGTCCTTCATGCTTTTCCCGGCAACCTGCTCCTCCGGGTTGTAGTGCCGGAAGGCGAAGGGGTTATCCGAATCCGGCCCTTCGAAACGGACCTGCGGGATAGTGGGAAAGTGGTCAGCCATGGTTCGCGGAGTTGCCTGCTCCCGGAGCTGCGGCCCGGAGCGATGTGGACGCTAGCGCCCGGGGCCGCCCATCACCAGATCGAAATCCGTCAGAGTTTTGTCAAAATTCGTTGCGGTCCGCGGGGGCCGCCACATACTGGAGGGAGTTCACGCTTATCCCAACTCCGCACCCAACGGCTCGGGTCATGGCCTCCGCATTCGACAGCAACCATCCGGACGATCTCAATCTCTTTTCCGATTTTGTGCAAAGCCTGCAGCCCGGCCAGATCGCCCTCGGTCTCTTCCAGGCCCTGCCCGACGTGCTGTTCTGGATCAAGGATCTGCAAAGCCGCTTCGTGTTCGTGAACCGGGCCTTCAGTGATCTCCTCGGAATCACCCCGGAATCCTTCGTGGGCCGCACCGACGGGGACATCTTCGCGCCCGAACTGGCGCAGGCCTACCTGGTCGATGACGAGCGGGTGCGGGATACCGGACAGCCGCTCCTCAACAAGATGGAGCTGGTCACCCGCCGCGCCGGGGGCATCGAGTGGCGGATGACCTCCAAGATCCCCCTGCGGGACCGCGGGGGCTACCTCATCGGCACGGCCGGCATCTCCCGCCGCCTCGACCAGCACGAGGGGCAGCCGCTCCCCGCGCAGTACCGCTCCCTGTCGAAGCTGGTCGACTTCGTCCACGAGCACGTCAACCAGCACCTCAGCGTCGAGGAGCTCGCCCGCCAGGCCGGGATGTCGATCTCCACCCTCGAGCGCCGCTTCCGCACCCACCTCGGAACGTCCCCGAAGCGCTTCATCCTCCACGCCAAGATCGCGGCCGCCTGCGACCGCCTCCTCAACACCCCCATGTCGGTCGGCGAAATCTCGGAGTCCCTCGGCTACCACGAGCACGCCTCCTTCACCCGGGCCTTCACCAGCGTGATGCACATGGCCCCCACGTCCTACCGCAAGCACTACCTCGCCGGTAGCTAGCCGGATTGTCGCAGATAGCGGCACCGCTGCCCGTGCCGACTGGCCGAGCCTCGAGGCCATCGGGAACGGCGTGACCGTCGGAAGGCGCAAGCCTTCCGCTACCCAAGGCTGGCCAAACTCCGGGCCATTCCCGTCCGACCGGTCCGACCTGTCCGACCTGTCCGACCCGTCCGACCCGTCCGACCTGTCCGACCGGTCCGGCCCTGCGAACCCCCTGTTTTCCAGCCTCGGCGGCGCTTTTTCCCCGTGTCCGTCATTTTCCTCTTGCCAAACAAACTAGTCTAACTAGTTTATCGTCTTCATGAGGAGGGTGGGTATCTTTGAAGCCAAGACGAAGTTGTCGGCCATCGTGTCGGAGATCATGGCGGAGGGGGAAGTGTTCCACATCACCAAGCACGGGCGGGTGGTGGCGGAGCTGCGTCCCCCGGCGGCCAAGCCGGTGCGGCCCAGCCGCGGCTCGGTGGGCGGGCCGGGCTTCTGGATGGCGGACGACTTCGATGCCCCGCTCTAATCGCGAATTTCAACTGCAGCCCTGCCCTGCTCGACGGTGGAGATATGGAGCCGCCCGGTAGACCGATTATTACCGGGCGGCCCCATCCTCACCCCTGACCTGCCATGACCCTTCTGCTCGACACCCGACCCCTGCTGCTATTTCTCTCCGGCGCGCCGGAACTTCCCAACCGCGTCGCGGAGGCGATCGAGGGCTGCGAGGTGATGCCCCTGGTGAGCATCGTGAGCATGTGGGAGATGGCCGTGAAGATGGGCATCGGGAAGCTGCGCCTGCCCTACACGCCCGGCGACCAGTTCGCCAAGGTCCTCGGCGACAGCGGATTCGAGCTCCTCGCCCTCGGGATGAACACCCTCGAACGGGCCGCCACCCTGCCTTCCGATCACTCCGATCCCTTCGACCGCCTTCTCGCCGCCGAGGCCCTCGCCCAGGATGCCACCGTGGTCAGTGCCGACGGCAGCTTCGACCGTCTCGGCGTGCCGCGCCTGTGGTGACCGGCCGGCCGCCGGTCTCCCTCACGGGTCGACGTTGCCGTCCGCCAGGGCCCGGAAGGCGGCCCGCAATGTCCCGGTGAGCGCTCCGGGCGCCGCCGCCAGCGGATTGCCATCGACTTCCCGGATCGGCTGGACCTCGCGGGTGGTGCTCGTCAGGAAAGCCTCCTCGGCCTCCGCGAGGCGCCCCACCGCCACCGCCTCCTCGCTCACCGCGATGCCCTCCCGGGCGCAGAGTTCCAGCACGAGGGCCCGGGTCACCCCGGGCAGGCAGCCGCCCTCCAGCGGCGGGGTGAGGAGGGCCCCCGCGAGGACCAGGAACACGTTCGTGCCGGTCCCCTCGCAGAGCTCCCCCTTCGTGTTCGCGAAGATGGCCTCGTCCGCCCCGAGATCCGTCGCGTAGGCGAGGGCCACCACATTCTCGCCGTAGGAGGTCGTCTTCGCGCCGGCCAGGGCCCCCGTCTCGTTCCGCGTGAAGGGGACCACCTGCACCGCGGCCGTGTCCGCCGGTCCGGCCACCGGCGCGGCCGCCACGATGATCGTCGTCCCCTCGTCCCCCCGGACGCTCCCCAGCGGCGCCGGCCCCCCGGTCACGGTGATCCGGACCCGCGCCCGGACCCCCAGGAGGCCGTTGGCCGCCAGGACCGCCCGGCTCGCCTCCCGCATCGGCCCGGCCCCCGGGGCCGGCAGACCCATCACCTGCGCGGAGCGTTCCAGCCGCCGGTGGTGCCGGGTGAAGGCAAAGGGCTCGCCCGCGTAGGACACCATGGTCTCGAAGACCCCGTCGCCGACCGTCACCCCGTGATCGAAGGCCGAAATCGCCGCTTCCTCCACCGGATGCATCGATTCGTTTATCCACACCTGCATCGCAGCGGCCATGAACCCCGGAAATCAGCCGGATCCCGCCCCAAATGCAAGCGCGAAGCGGGAAATGCCCCCCACCGGGAACCGCGGCTTGCCGTTCCCCCTTCCCCGGTGTGGAATCGTTCCCAGCTCATGCCGTCTTCTCCAGTTGATACGTGCATCCTCGTGGTCGACGACGACCGTGCCAATCGTCTCGTTCTCGAAAAGCGACTGGGCAAGCACGGCTACCAGATCGAAACCGCCCCCAGTGGCGACGAGGCCATGAAGCTCCTCGAGGAGGCGTGGGGCGACCCGCGCCGCAAGGCCCCCGACGTGGTGGTGCTCGACATCATGATGCCCGGCATCGACGGCTACGAGGTCCTGCGCCGCATCCGCAAGAAGAAGTCCTCGCACGAACTTCCCGTCATCATGGCCACCGCCCGGGACAGTTCCGAGGACGTCGTGGCCGCCTTGCAGGACGGGGCCAACGACTACGTCACGAAACCCATCGACGTCGGGGTGCTCCTGGCGCGCATGCAGACGCACCTCGCCCTGCGCGACGCCCACCTCGCCCTGCGCAACGCCCAGCAGACGCTCATCCGCGCCGCGCGCCGCGAATCAATCGGCTTCCTCGCCGCCGGCATGGCCCACGAGATCCGCAACCCCTTCGCGCAGATCCGCATGGGCCTCGACTCGCTCGGCAAGAACGAGGCCATCAAGGACGACGAGCGCGCCGTCGAAACGCTCGCCCGCCTCGACACCGCCCTCGACCGCGCCGACGAGGTGGTCCGCAAGGTCATGCAGTTCTCCGCCGCGGAGCAGCTCGACCTCAAGCCGCACGATCTTCCCCCGCTCATCGATTCGATCCTCGCCACCATGAAGAGCGGGATGGATTCCGCCGGGATCCGTCTCGAGACCGACTTCGCCCGGGATCTTCCCGAGGTCCTCCTTGATCACGAGGAGTTTCCCATCGCCCTGAACAACGTCCTGCGCAATGCGGTGCAGGCCATGCCGGACGGCGGGACCCTCACGGTGCGCGTCGAACCCCAGACCCTCGAAGCGGTCCCCGACGCCGGCGCGGGACGCAGCGGGACCCACCTCCGCGTCGGCGAGGAGGTCGTCGCGATCGTCGTCGAGGACAGCGGCCCGGGGTTCCCCCACGGCCGGCTCGACGCCATTTTCGAGCCCTTTTTCACCACCAAGCCGCCCGGGGAGTCCACCGGGCTCGGATTGACCGTGGCCCGCAATCTCGTCGAGCTCCACGGCGGGATGCTCACCGCCGAGAACCGCAGCCCCGAAGCGGGCCTCCGCGTCACGATCTACCTCAAGAGCCCGGACTCCTTCCGGACCTCCGTCTAGTGTGGCGTCCCGCAAGTTCTGCAACATGCTGGGAGGCTTGGAGTTTTTGATAATTCGCTCACTCCGCTCGCCGACTCGGATCGGACGCGGCCTGTTTTCGCAATTTCCACGTTGTTCGTCGGTCGCCCCGACCCTGTCGGGGCTCCCTCCTCACGCCTTGAACTTGCAAAATCATTCTCGCGCATCATGTCGCATTACTTCCGGGACAACACACTAGGCGACCCCTTCCCGGGCGCCGGCCCCGTGCGGCGCCACCGCGGGCATCACTCCGTCACCACCGCGGCCCGCTTCACGTAGACCTCGCGCGGCTTGGCGCCGTCCGCCGGTCCGATCACGCCGCGCTGCTCGAGGATGTCCATCATGCGGGCCGCCCGCGTGTACCCGAGGCGGAGACGGCGTTGCAGCAGCGAGGTGCTCGCCTTCTGCTCCTGCAGGACCACTTCCATGCAGCGCTCGAGGATCTCCTCGTCCGCATCCGAAACCTCGTCGTCGCCGCCCTCCTCGCCGCTGCCCCCGCTCTCGATGCTCGCCCGCACCGCCTCTTCGAACTTCTGGTCGACCTGGTTGGCGCAGAAGTCGACGATGTTCTCGACCTCCTCGTCGGACACGAAGGCGCCCTGGGCCCGCTCCAGCTTCGCCGATCCCGGCGGCAGGAAGAGCATGTCCCCTTTCCCAACCAGCTTCTCCGCCCCCTTGGTGTCGAGAATGACGCGGCTGTCGAGCGCCGACGACACCTGGAAGGCGACCCGGCTCGGAATGTTGGCCTTGATGATTCCGGTCACCACGTCGGCACGCGGCGTCTGCGTGGCGACGATGAGGTGGATCCCCGCGGCCCGCGCCTTCTGCGCAATCCGCGCAATGCACATCTCCACGTCCGCCGGGGCGGTCTGCATCAGGTCCGCCAGCTCGTCGATGATCACCACGATGTAGGGGAAGCGGTCCGGGATCTCCTCTTCCTCGTCGTCCAGCTCCTCGCCGACCGCTTCCGGCCCGAGCTCGCCGTCGGTCAGGGCGGCCGCGATGGAGTCGATGTGCTCCGAGTCGATTTCCGCCTCGTCCTCCCCCTCGACCTCGTCGTCCGCTCCGGCTTCGGCGTCGCCTTCCTCGTCCTCCTCCTCGCCTTCCTCGTCCTCGTCCTCCTCGCCTTCCTCGTCCTCCTCCTCGCCTTCCTCGTCCTCGTAATCACCCTCGCATTCGACGTCTTCCTCGTCCTCGTCGTAGTCCTCCTCACCCTCTTCGCCTTCCTCGTACTCCTCGTCCTCGTACTCCTCCTCCTCGTATTCCTCTTCCTCGTACTCCTCCTCGGCCTCCAGCTCGAGGGGCTCCTCGTCGCGCACGCGGCTGTTGTAGCTGTCGAAGTTGCGGACCCCCTCCTTCGCGAAGATCTTGTAGCGGCGCTCCATCTCGTTCACGCACCACTTCAACGCCCCCACCACGCGGCGGGGGTCGGTCACCACCGGCACCACGAGGTGCGGCAGGTTCGCGTACATCTGCATCTCGACCACCTTCGGGTCGATCATGATGAAGCGCAGCTCGTCCGGACCGAACTTGAACAGCATGCTCGCGATGATGGAGTTGATGCACACCGACTTCCCGGAACCCGTGGCCCCCGCCACGAGGAGGTGCGGCATCGCGGCGAGGTCGCCGATCACCGACTTGCCGTAAACGTCCTTGCCGAGCGCCAGCGGAATCTTCTTCTTCGAACTCCGGAAGGCGTCGTCCTGGCACAGCTCCCGCAGCGCCACCGGCATGCGGACGTCGTTCGCGATCTCGATCCCCACCGTGTCCTTCCCGGGAATCGGCGCGAGGATGTTGATGCGCTCCGCCTTGGTGGCCCGCGCGAGGTCCGGCTCGAGTTGCGCGATGCGGCTCACCCGCAGCCCGATGCTCGGGTAGACCTCGTAGCGCGTGATTGTCGGTCCCCGGGTGATGTCGCCGGGAGTCACCTCCACCCCGAAGGCCTTCAGGGTCTCCACGATCTTGTTCTGCTGCGCCCGCAGGGTGTCGCTGTGGTCTTCGGGCGGGGCGGATTCCTCGTCGTAGTCGAGCAGGTCGAAGCCCGGCAGGTCGTAGTTCTCGAATCCTTCCGTGGAGATCGAGGCGTGCTGCGGTTTCTTGCGCTCGAACGGCTTGGCTCCCAGTTCCATCTTGGGGGCGATCCGCTGGGTGGCGTCGATGATCTGGGGCGCGGGCGTCTCCACGAGCGGCAGCTGGGCCTGGCCGGCGGCGTCGGTCTCGAGTTCTTCCTCGTCCTCCTCCTCATCGTCTTCCTCCTCGTACTCCTCCTCTTCGTATTCCTCGTCCTCGTATTCCTCTTCCTCTTCCTGGACGGGTTCCGGCTTCCGGCGGGTCCGCGTGGCGGCCGGCCTGGCGGCGGACCTCGCCCGGGGCCGCCGCCCGGAATCGGCCTTGGCCCGCGAGTCCTGCCAGCGGGCGTAGAGGGATTGCGCGGTCTCCAGCGCCCAGAAATAGACTTCCTTCAGGAACTTCACGGGATGCGCCCCGAGGAGGAGGATCACGCTCACGACGTACACCATCCCGAGGACGATCAGGGCCCCCAGGGTGTTGAAGAGGTTCTTGAAGACGCCCGCCCCGAGGGCGTTGCCGATCGCGCCGCCCGGACCGACAATCACGTACTTCGCGGGCCACGAGCCGAAGAACAGGTCGTGCACGCCCAGCAGGCAGGCGCCGCTCACCAGGAACACCCCGAGGCCCGCCCACGTCCGCCACGTGAACCGGGCGTCCATGAACAGCTTCGCCACCGCCATCCAGACGAGGCCGATCGGCAGCAGGTAGGCCGCGGCCCCCAGCAGCTGGATCTGGACGAACCCGAGGAAGGCCCCCACCGGCCCGATGAAATTATGGCGCGGCGCATTCGCGGTCGCTTCCAGCGAATAGGCCTCGAACCACGTCCACCCGACGCCGGGAACCCGCATCGGCAGGTCGCCGGGCGTATAGGACACCAGCGAGAGCAGGAGCAGCAGGCCCGTCCCGATGAACACGATCCCCACCACCTCGTTCGACCATCCCCCTTCGCCGGCGCGATTCCGCTTGGACCTGTTTCGTGACTTCGCCATAAATTTTTAGATGCAACGATCCGCGAAGGGCATACCCCTGCAGGGTCACAATCCCAGAACCGCCGCGCGAAAGCAAGGTGGAACTAAAGTATTCTAAATATTTCAAGAATCGAAACTAACGGTCCGGCCGTAAGTATTCGTGCCCTCCCCCGCCGCGCCCGCGGTGCCGTCACCCATGCCTCCCCGCCTTCTCCTTGTCTTCGTGAAGGAACCGCTCGCCGGGCAGGTGAAGACGCGCCTCGCGCGCACCGTCGGCGGGGAATCCGCGGCCCGCATCTACAAGGCCATGGTGCACGTCCTCCTGCGGCAACTCGGCGGGCTGCAGGACTGCCGCCTCCGCTTCTGCTTCGCGCCGGATGACGCCCACGACGCCATCCGGTTCTGGCTGCTGCCGGGCATCATCGACGACCCGCGCGTCGCGCTCGACCCGGACCTCATCGACTTCCGCCCGCAGGGTGCCGGCGACCTCGGGGCCCGCCTCTCGCGCGCCTTTGCGGAGGCCTTCGCGGAGGGATTCGGGAAGGTCGCCGTCATCGGCACGGACTGCATCGAGGTGTCCTCCCGCTGGGTCCACGCCGCCTTCGCGCAGCTCCACGACCGGCATGAGGCCGTCTTCGGGCCCACCCCCGACGGCGGCTACCACCTCCTCGCCCTGCGCAAGCCGCACCTCGCCCTCTTCGACGACATTCCGTGGTCCACCGCCACCACCCTGGCCGCCACCATCGAGCGCAGTGTCGAAATGGCCATCCCCTTCTACCGGCTCCCCCCGCTCCCCGACATCGACACCGCGGAGGATTATGAAAACTCCCTCCGCTCCCCGCTCGGCCCCGCCCTCCGGAAGGCGCTCGATGCCATCGACTAGTGTGGTGTCACTTATCCTCGTGGCATGACCGCCCCGGTCATGAATGATGGGCCCGCCTCCCGGGCGCGTGGTTTCGGCCGCTGGACGGCCCGCCGTTTGACCATGACCGGGACGGTCATGCCACCCATCCTCACTCCCCGCAGGCTAACATCCCGCCCTCTCCGGCCGCCACCGGTAGCGCAGCTTCCACCGGCTACCGCCCGCGTACGACGGATCATCTTCCGGCACTTCCTGCCGGTCGAGATACTCCGCCCCCAGCAACTCGATGGTGCGTTTCGAGGCGAGGTTGTCCGGATCGCAGGTGATGATCACTTCCCCGCTGACCTCCGCCACGAACGGTCCCAGCACCCGGCAGGCGCGGAGGGCCACCCGTCCGCCCCGGAATTCCGGCGCCACCTCGAACCCGATGTGCCCCGCCACCAGCGTGGCGTGCGGACTCGCCCCCACCCGGAAGTTGATCCGCCCGACCTCCGCCCCGCCGTCCTGGAAAATGCGGTAGAGGTAGGCCGGCAGCAATCCCGCCGCCCCGCCGCCGGGCCGCACCCGGTCGAAGCGCAACACCAACCCCTCGCCGCGAAGCTCCCGCGGAGCTTCCGGCAATTCCCACACCGGGGCGATCCGGAGCGCTTCTTTCATCGATGAACGGTTGAGATCAGACCGCAACTTCCATACAAATTGCGGCGGGCCGAATCAAGGGCTTCGCCACAGTCCCCCGAGATCCATCCGCATGCACCCCATCACCTTCGCCCCCCTCTACATGACCCGCGTCTGGGGCGGACGATCCCTTGAGACGATCTACGGCCGCCAGCTTCCGGACGATCAGCCCTACGGCGAGTCGTGGGAACTCAGCGACCGCGACGGCGAGCAATCCGTGGTGACCGGCGGCCCCTTCGCCGGGATGTCCCTGCACGACTTGTGGACCTCCCGCCGCGAGGAGATCTTCGGCGACGGCCTTCCGGATTCCGACCGCTTCCCGCTCCTCGTCAAGATCCTCGACGCCCGCGACGACCTCTCCATCCAGGTCCACCCGCCGGCCTCCGTGGCCGCGGACCTCGGCGGCGAACCGAAGACCGAGATGTGGTTCATCGCCGACGCCGCTCCGGGCGCCAAGCTCTACATCGGCCTCAAGGACGGCACCACCCGCGCCCGGTTCGAGGCCGCCATCGCCGACGGGTCCGTGGCGGATCTCGTCCACGCCGTCGAACCGAGAGCCGGCGACTCGATCTTCATTCCCTCCGGCCGCCTGCACGCCATCGGGGCGGGCCTCGTCATTTACGAGATCCAGCAGAATTCCGACACCACCTACCGCGTCTTCGACTGGAACCGGACCGGCCTCGATGGAAAACCCCGCGACCTCCACGTCGAAGAGTCGTTGCAGTGCATCGATTTCTCCGACCACGAACCCGGCATGGACGCCCCCGACGGCAACACCCTCGCGCGCTGCCCCTTCTTCCGGGTCGACCGGCTCGCCCTTTCCGACGGCGCCTCCCTCGGCAACCCCGACCCCGACCGCTTCTCGATCCTGACGGTCGTCACCGGCGAACTCCGCGGCCCGGACGGATCGCACTGCAGACCCGGCGATGCCCTTCTCGTCCCGCGGGGCGGCGATCCCCTCACGGCGGCCGCGCCCGCCGTCGTCCTGCAGACCACCATCCCGCGCTCCTGACCCGCGGACCGCCCTCCTCGATCCGCGCCGAGGGTCATTCCTGGTAGAGGGCCGCCACCGCCCCGGCGGGATCCCTGATGACGCAGATCCGC
>JABDMC010000078.1 GCA_013001695.1 Akkermansiaceae bacterium | reverse complement strand
CCTCTGAACAACAACGGGCTGGGCGGTTGAAAACCGCCGCCACGGGCCTACTCGGGCAGGGCGGGGAGGAGGTCGAGGAGGGTCTGGTAGCGGGCGGTGTCGAAGGGGCGGTCTTGGGAGTTCATGGCTTCCACCTCGTCGGCGAGGCAGAGGGCGATCATCTGCCTGGCCTCCTCGGGGTCGATGTCCGGGTCCTGCACGAGGCGGTCGTAGGCGGCCTTGACGAAGGGGGTCTGCGGCGAGGCGATCTGTTCCTCGACGGCCGGCAGGAAGTCGGAGAGGGGAAGGTCGGGCATGGGACGGACCGCGCGGCGGTCGAGGTTGGGGATTCGATGGGGGCTGTCCTGGGAAGCGCAGGGCGGGGCGACGCGGCTCCAGGTCGCCCGCGGTGTCAGGGATTCACAACGTTGGCGGGGGCGCCGTTCGCGAAGGCGTCGAGGTTGGCGACGAGCCCGTCGACGAGGCGCTGGCGCGATTCGCGGGAGATCCAGGCGGTGTGCGGGGTGATGAGGAGGGTCGTCCCGAGGTGGGGGTGGCGGAGGAGGGGATGGCCGGCCGGCGGGGGTTCGGTCGAGAGGACGTCCAGGCCGGCGCCCGCGAGGCGGCCGTCGAGGAGGGCCTCGGCGAGGGCCTCCTCGTCGACAAGCGGACCGCGGCTGGCATTGAGGAGCAGGGCGGTGGGCTTCATGAGCGACAGGGAATCGCGGTTGATGATGTGCCGGTTGCGGTCGGTCAGGGGGGCGTGGAGCGAGATGACGTCGGAGCGGGCGAAGAACTCGTCGTGGGGGAGGCGGGGAAGCTCGGGGCGGGTCGTGTTGGAGGACCCTTCGCGGCCGTAAACGTGAACCTCCATGCCGAGCGCTTCGGCGAGGCGGGCGGTGGCGCTGCCGATCTCGCCGAGCCCGATGATCCCGAACGACTTTTCGGCGAGCTCCACCACGGGATGATCGAGGCGGGTGAAGATCGGGGAGTCGGCCCACGCCGGGGCTTCCGCGGCGTAGCGATGGACGTTGGTGGCCAGGGCGAGGAGGAGCGCCATGACGTGCTGCGCCACGGACGAGGTCGAGTAGCCCGCGACATTGCAGACCAGGATGCCCTGCGCGCGGGCGGCCTCGAGGTCGACGATGTTCACGCCGGTGGCCGCCACGAGGATGAGCTTGAGCTGCGGACAGGACGCGATGAGGCCGGCATCGAGCTCGACCTTGTTGGTGATGATGACCTCGGCCCCGGCGCAGCGGGCCGCGATCTCCTCCGGGGAGGTGGTCTCGTGGAGGGAAAGCTCGCCGAAGGCCTCGAGCCCGGAGAGGTCGAGGTCGGCGGGGGCGAGCGTGGAGGCGTCGAGAAAGGTGACGGTCATGTCGATGGTGTGGCGGATGCGGGTCGGGGGTGAGCGGGCGGACGGGTCCGGCCTGTCCGGGGAGGAGTCACGGTCCGGCCGGGAACAATGCCGGCAGGTCTTCCGGTTCGGCGTGGCGGATGCGGTCCAAGAGGTCGTCCCCCGGAAGGTAGGGGTCGAAATCGGAGGGGATCGGGGCTTCGAAGGTGAGGAGTTCGCCCCCGCACGGGTGGGTGAAGGCGAGGCGCCAGGCGTGGAGGAGGAGGCGCGGCGGCGCCCCGGGCTGGCGGTCGGGCCGCCCGTAGACCGGATCGCCGAGGACGGGGGTGCCGAGGTGGCGGAGGTGGACGCGGATCTGGTGGGTCCGCCCGGTGTGCAGGTGACAGAGGACGAGCGCCGACGGCCCGCCGGGATCCCGGTGCAGGACGTAGTAGTCGGTGATGGCGGGGCGCCCCGAACCGGGATTCACCACGGCCATCTTCTGGCGGCTGACCGGATGGCGGCCGAGGTGGGTGAAGATCGTGCCGGACGGCTTCGGCGGGATGCGCTGCACGGCGGCGAGGTAGAGCTTGGTGACCTTCCGGTCGTGGAACTGGGTCACGAGGGACTGCTGGGCGCGGTCCGACTTGGCGGCCACGAGGCACCCCGAGGTGTCCTTGTCGAGGCGGTGGACGATGCCGGGACGCTCCACGCCGCCGATGCCGGAGAGCGACCCGCGGCAATGGTGGAGGAGGGCGTTGACCAGGGTGCCGTCGGGATTGCCCGCCGCGGGGTGCACCACCAGGCCGGACGGCTTGTTGATCACGATCAGGTCCTCATCCTCAAAAAGAATCTCGAGCGGGATGTCCTGCGGGGTGACTTCGTACACCTCCGGTTCGGGGATCTCGACGGTGATGACGTCGCCCGCCGAGACCTGCGCCTTCGGCAGGGACTGCTCGTCGTTGAGCATGATGTGGCCGGACTTGACGAGGGCCTGCAGGCGCGACCGCGAGAGGTCCTCGAGGCGCCCCGCCAGGAAGAGGTCGAGCCGCTGCCCGGCATCCTCGTCCTGCACAGTGATCGTCACGGCGGGAGCTTGTGCGCCGCGGCCGGACTTCGGGAAGCAAATTTCGAATTTCTCCCGGCGGGTCGAGGGGCTAGCGTGGGGCCTTGAACACGCACCTGGCCACATGCCCCGCCTGCAGCGGGTCGATGGACGTGACGGACGTCGGTCCGTACAGGCGGGTGAAATGTCCCGGATGCGGCGACGAGGTGCGGGTCAAGACGGTGTTCGACAACTACACCCTGCTGCGGCGGCTGGCGACCGGGGGGATGAGCGTCGTGTTCGTGGCGCGGGACGAGACGCTGGGGCGGGAGGTGGCCCTGAAGGTGCTGGCCGAGGAATACTCGGCGGACGCCAAGCGCGGGTTGGATTTCGAGCAGGAGGCCGAGCTGACCGCGGCGGTGAGTCATCCCAACGTGGTGCGGGTCTTCACGGTGGGCCGGGCCTTCGAGCGGTTCTACATCGCGATGGAACTCGTCGACGGGCCCAGCCTCGAACAGCAAACCGCGGAGCGCGGCGCCCTGCCCGAGCACGAGATCCTTCCGCTGGCGCTGCAGGTCGTCGACGGCCTGCGGGCCGCTCAGGAGGCGGGGCTCATTCACCGCGACATCAAGCCGGGGAACATCCTGATCGATTCGAACGGGACGGCCAAGATCGTGGACTTCGGGTTGTCGCGGCTCACGGAGGGCGGGGCGGTGCGGGCCGAGGAGGTCTGGGCGACGCCCTACTACGTGTCGCCGGAAGGGGTGGACGGCCGCGAGGAGGATTTCCGGAGCGACATTTATGCGCTCGGGGCGACCCTCTATCATGCCCTTGCCGGGAAGCCGCCGGTCGACATCCCGGACATGTCGACGCGGGCGTTGCGGGCGGCGAAACGGAAGGTGCGGCCGGTCGGGAAGATGGCGCCGTGGTTGACGGAGGAGACGCAGGCGGCGGTGGACCGCGCCATGGCCTGCGATCCGGAGCAGCGCTTCGGCAGCTACGCGGAGTTCCGGACGGCGCTCGAGGCGGCCCTCGCATCGCTCGGCGGCGAGGAAGGGGAGGTGCCCGTCCACGGGGCGGCGCGGGTGCGCCGGCGGGAGCGCCGGAAGCACACCGCGAAGGCCTGGACCGCGGGCGGGATGACGGTCCTGGCGCTGCTGGCGTTGACGGCCATGATCCTGACCACCGTCCTCGGTCCCGTCGGCGAGGAGGCGGTGCCGGGCCCGGGGGCGGCGCCGGTCCTGGCGGTCACCGACGAGGGGGCCGGGTTCGATCCGGTCGCGGCGGAGGAGATCAACGCCGCCTACCAGGGGGCGCGGGAAGCGCTCGTGGAGAATGATTTCGTGGTGGCCGAACGGCAGTTTTTGCGGGTCTGGGCGCACGAGAAGGCGCCGGTGCAGACCGGGGCGTGGGCCGGGTTCGAGGCGGCGGTGGCGGCCTTCCTCGACGGCCGTCCGGGCGACGCCCGGGCGCACCTCGTGAAGCTCGACGCGTATCTCGCCGCGGAGAATGCGGAAGATTCGGCCCTCGGCCGCCGGTTGCGGCCCGCCAGCGAGGAACTGCGGGCCCTGCGCTTCGTGGCCGGCGACCGGGTCCCGCAGCGGCTGGATGATCCCTTCCGCGCCACGGTGTTCTTCGCGATGGCCCTGAAGGCGTGGGAGCAGGGGCAGTTGGATCGCGCCGCCGGCTGGTTCCAGCGCCTCGCGGCGGCCGGACCGTGGCCGGACGGCGAATGGATGAGCACCTACCGCGAGTTCGCCCGGCGCTACGCGGCCGACTACCAACGCCTGCAGCGGGTCGATCACGCCCTCGCGGACATGAGCCGCGAGGAACTGACGGAGGCCATGGTGGCCTTCGACGAACTCTACACGGTGTTGGAGACGCGCGGGCGGGCCCGTTTCAACGTGCGCGTCTGGCAGGCGGATGCGGCGCGGCGGCGGCGGGCCCTCGAGGCCGGGGCGGCGGTGGACTCCTGGACCGAACGCCGGGCCGCGGCGATGGGCCTGATCCGCGAGGGGAAGTTCGCGGAGGCCTCGCACGAGCTGAAGGGCGCGGTCCCGCCGGGTGCGGCCGCCGGGCGGGAGCGGGCGGCCCTCGTGGCCTTGTCGGACGCGGCCGGCGCATTTCTCCAGGACGTGGGGCGGGCCTTCGCGGCGGGTGCGGATCGCCCCGTGAGGACGCGCGGCGGGAAGGAGTTCCCGCGGGTGGCGGGCGCCGGGGCGGACGGGCTCGTCGTCGAGGACGGCGGGGCGGTCCTCCTGCTGGCGTGGGGGGACCTCGCCCCGGAGAGCCTCCTCGCCATCGGGGCGCGGGCCCGGCCGGGAAGCGAATCGGCCCTCGAGCGCCAGCGGCGGCTGGAACAGGCCGCGGCCTATGCGCGGCTGAGCGGCCTCGGGCCCGACGCGGAGCGCCTCGCGGGGCAATTGGCGGAAGACCGGCCGGAGTTCGCGGCCCGCTGGCGCGCATGGACCGCCTCCCTGGCGGGGCCGTAGCGAGAGCGCCATTCCGCGCTTTGCAAGGCCGGGAGGGAGCGGCAAGCTCCGCCCGACATCATGGCGCTGAAAATCTGGTTGGATGGAAAACTGGTGGACGAAGAGTCCGCGAAGGTCTCGGTCTTCGACCACGGACTGCTCTACGGCGACGGGGTGTTCGAGGGGATCCGGTTTTACGGCGGCAAGGTGTTCCGGCTCGAGGAGCACATCGACCGCCTCTTCGATTCGGCCCGGGCCATCCTGATGAAGACCATCTGGACCCCCGCGGAGGTCTGCGAGGCGGTGTGCGAGACGATCGCCGCCAACGGCCTCGAGGACGGGTACGTGCGCCTCGTCGTGACCCGCGGCTGCGGGGGGTTGGGATTGAACCCCTACCTCTGCGAGACACCCACGATGTTCATCATCGCCTCGAGCATCGCCCTCTACCCGGACGAGCACTACGACGAGGGGCTGGCGCTGGTGACCTGCTCGACCCGCCGGCCCAGCCCGGCGGCCCTCAGCCCCCAGGTGAAATCGCTCAACTATCTGAACAACGTCATGGCGAAGGTCGAGGCCCTGAAGGCCGGGGCCATGGAGGGCCTGATGCTGAACGAGCAGGGCTATGTTGCAGAATGCACCGGCGACAACATCTTCATCGTGAAGCACGGGGCCATCGCCACCCCGCCGGTCTCGGACGGGGCCCTCGATGGGATTACCCGCAACGTGATCTTCGAACTGGCGGGGCAGCTGGGCGTCGCCATCGGCGAAAGAACCCTGACCCGCTACGATATTTTCACCGCCGAGGAGTGTTTCCTGACGGGCACCGCGGCGGAGGTCATCCCGGTGGTGGCCCTCGACGAACGGCCCATCGCCGACGGGCAGCCGGGGGCGCTGACGGGCCGCCTGATGGCGGCATTCCGGGATTTGACGGCGTCCGATGGTACCCCTGTGAACAAGGGTTGAGCAGATCGTTCCTTCGCGACGGTTTTTATTTCGAAATCCGAAAGGGTTGGGCTAGGGTGCGGCCCGATGCAGTGCGATTTCTGCGATAAGAAGGCGACGGTCTTTTTGACGCAACTCGTTGAAGGCGAGATGAAGAAGATGTGCCTTTGCGAGGAGTGCGCCACCGAGAAGGGCGTCACCGACCCGACCGGTTTCTCGCTTGCCGACGTGCTCCTCGGCGGCGGGCAAATCGAGGACACCGGGACCATCATCGAGGGCGAGGAAGGCAGCGGCGGGGTGACCTGCCCGGCGTGCGGGTTCTCCTTCAACAAGTTCCAGCAGGTCGGGCGGCTGGGCTGCAGCCATTGCTACACGGCCTTCCGCGAGGAGATCGAGCGCCGCCTGAAGGGCATGCACAAGGGGACGGTGCACGTCGGCCGGGTGCCGGAGGGGCTCCTCGCCGCCCACGAACGCCGGCAGCGGCTCGAGAAACTGCAGGAGCGGCTCGACACCGCGGTGGCCGCCGAGAATTACGAGGAGGCCGCCGGATTGCGCGACGAGATCCACGAAATCGAAAGCGATGCCGCCGTGGAATCATGATGCGCTTCTCGACACTCATCAAGCACCCCGCCGACTGGATGGCGGGCGGGGCGGACGGTGACACCGTCGTCCTGACGAGCCGCGTGCGCCTCGCCCGCAACCTGCACGAGAAGCAGTTTCCCGGCTGGGCGACGAAGGAACAGCGGGTCGAGCTGCTGGAGCACGTCAAGCCGAAGGTGGAGGCCCTCGCCGAGATGAAGGACGGGTTCTCGCAGGAACTCGACGGGCTCTCGTCGATGCAGAAGCAGGTCCTCGTCGAGCGGCACCTCATCAGCCGCGAGCAGGCGGCGCGCGGGGAGGGGAGCGCCGCGGTGGTGAACCGCAAGCAGGCCCTGAGCCTCATGATCAACGAGGAGGACCACCTCCGCATGCAGGCCATTCGTCCCGGCTTGAACCTCGGCGAGGCCTACGACCTCGTGGCGGCCGCCGACCGGGAACTCGAGAAGGTGCTCGAATTCGCCTTCGACCACGAGCTGGGCTACCTGAGCGCCTGCCCGACGAACCTCGGGACGGGCATGCGGGCCTCGGCGATGCTGCACCTCCCGGGGCTGGTCCTCGGCGACCAGATCGGCCAGGTCCTGCAGGCGGTCGGCAAGCTGCAGCTCGCGGTGCGCGGGTTTTTCGGGGAAGGCACCGAATCCCTCGGAAACCTCTTCCAGATCTCGAACCAATCGACCCTCGGGGAGAGCGAGGAAACCATCATCCGGCGGCTCGAGCGGGTCATCGACCAGGTCGCCATGCACGAGCGCAACGCCCGCCTGAAGCTCCTCGAGGACGACCCGGAGATGGTCTTCGACCGCGTCGGCCGGGCCTACGGGACCCTGAGCCATGCCTACGTGATCGCCTCGAAGGAAGCCCTCAATTTGCTGTCCCTCCTGCGGCTGGGGGCCGAGCTGGGATTCTTTCCCGGTGACACCGTGCAAAACTGCGATAAGTTGCTGATGGAGATCCAGCCAGCGCACCTGCAGCTGCACACCGGCGAGAAACTGGCGCCGGAGCAGCGTGATGCGATCCGGGCTGAAATCATCCGGACCCGGTTGCAATCCCTCTCCCCGCCTGTTATGAATATACCGGACGCCGGGGAGGAGAAATCGACCCCCCCAGACGAGCTGACTGACCGATGAACAACTTCACCCCAAGAGCCCAACAAGTCCTTGCCCTGGCCCGCAAAGAGGCGGACCGCTTCAATCACAATTACGTCGGCACCGAGCACCTGCTGCTGGGGCTGATCAAGCTGGGACAGGGGGTGGCGGTGAGCGTCCTCGAGCGCATGGGCCTCGAGTTGGAATCGGTGCGCATGGAGGTCGAGAAGCAGGTCGGCACCGGGCCGGACCAGAAGGTTTCGGGGAACATCCCCTACACGCCGCGGGTGAAGAAGGTCCTCGCCCTCGCCAACAAGGAGGCGAAGTCGCTGAATCATTCCTACGTGGGGACCGAGCACATCCTGCTGGGCCTCCTGCGGGAAGGCGAGGGGGTGGCGGCCCGCGTCCTGCAGAGCCTCGACGTCGACATCCAGCGGACCCGCAACGAGATCCTCGCCGAGATCGACCCGAACTTCTCGCCGGAGGATCCCGACGACGACTTCGAGGGGTTCGAGGACGAGGAGGAACCCGAGGAGGGCGGGGAAGGAAAAACCAAGACGCCGGCCCTGCGGGCCTTCGGCCGCGACCTCACCAAGCTCGCCAAGGACGGGGAACTCGACCCGGTCATCGGGCGCGAGACCGAGATCGAGCGCGTCATCCAGATTTTGTGCCGCCGCACCAAGAACAACCCGGTGCTCGTGGGGGAAGCCGGGGTCGGCAAGACCGCCATTGTGGAAGGCCTCGCCCAGGAGATCGGATGCGGGAATGTCCCCGAAATCCTGCGGGACAAGCGCGTCATCACCCTCGACCTGGCCCTCATGGTGGCCGGGACGAAGTACCGCGGGCAGTTCGAGGAGCGCATCAAGGCGGTCATGGACGAGATCCGCAAGGTGAAGAACGTCATCCTGTTCATCGACGAGTTGCACACCATCGTCGGCGCCGGTTCGGCGGAGGGCGCCATGGACGCCTCCAACATCATCAAGCCGGCCCTGAGCCGCGGCGAACTGCAGTGCGTGGGGGCCACCACCCTGAACGAGTACCGCAAGTACATCGAGAAGGACGCCGCCCTCGAGCGCCGCTTCCAGCAGGTCAAGGTCGAGGAGCCCTCGGTGGACGACGCCATCGAGATCCTCAAGGGGCTCCAGGAAAAGTACGAGTCGCACCACAAGGTGACCTACACGCCCGCCGCGATCGAAAGCTCGGTGCGGCTGACTTCGCGCTACCTCACCGGCCGCTACCTCCCGGACAAGGCCATCGACGTCCTCGACGAGTCGGGGGCGCGGGCCCGCATCAAGACGCTGACGCGCCCGCCGAAGATCAAGGATCTCGAAGCCGAGATCGAGGAGATCAACAAGGAGAAGGTGGCCGCCATCAACGCCCAGGATTTCGAGAAGGCCGCCGCCCTCCGCGACAAGGAGAAGCAGGCCAAGAAGAACCTCGAAGAGGTCATCGAGACCTGGAAGTCGCAGAGCGAGGAGAAGATCGTGGAAGTCTCCGAGGACGACATCATGTCGGTCGTCTCGAAATGGACCGGCGTCCCGCTCCAGCGGATGGAGGAGAAGGAGACCGAGAAGCTCCTCCGCATGGAAGACGAACTCAGGGAGCAGGTCATCGGCCAGGACGAGGCGGTGCGCGCCATCTCGAAGGCCCTGCGGCGCTCCCGGGCCGACCTGAAGGACCCGCGGCGCCCGATCGGGAGCTTCCTGTTCCTCGGGCCGACGGGGGTCGGCAAGACCTACCTGGCCCGCAACCTCGCGGAATTCATGTTCGGCGACGCCGACGCCCTCATCCAGATCGACATGTCCGAGTACATGGAGAAGTTCACCTCGAGCCGCCTCATCGGGTCGCCCCCGGGCTACGTCGGCTACGAGGAGGGCGGGCAGCTCTCCGAGGCGGTCCGCCGCCGGCCCTACTCGGTGGTCCTCTTCGACGAGATCGAGAAGGCCCACCCGGACGTCATGAACCTCCTCCTCCAGATCCTGGAGGAAGGCATGATCACCGACAGCTTCGGCCGCAAGATCGACTTCCGGAACACCATCATCATCCTGACCTCCAACGTCGGGGCCTCCACCATCAAGCGCCAGACCTCCCTTGGTTTCGGGGCCATGAACGAGGACGAGGCCGACTTCGAGGGGATGAAGGAGAAGATCCAGGACGAGACCAAGAAGCACTTCAAGCCGGAGTTCCTGAACCGCCTCGACGACACGGTGGTGTTCCGGATGCTCGAGAAGAAGGACCTCGCCGCCATCGTGAGCCTCGAGATCAACAAGCTCCTCGTCCGGCTCGCCGACAAGCAGATCGTCCTCGAGCTCGACGAGAGCGCGAAGGATTTCCTCATCAAGGAAGGCTACGACCCGAATTTCGGGGCGCGCCCGATGCGCCGCGCCGTGGAACGGCACCTCGAAGACCCCCTCGCGGAAGCGCTCCTGCGCGGCGAGGTCAAGGAGGGCAGCCTCGTGGCCGTGACCCACAAGGAGGACGCCAAGGAGCTGACCTTCGAGGCCAAGGGGTCCGCCCCCGAGCCCGAGGAGGCCGAGGCCTCCGCGGAGTAGGGGCCAAGCGGAATGGCACTCGGTTAGCGAAGCGAAGGGGCGTTCGGAGTGGCACGACCGTCCCGGTCGTGATCGAACCCGGCGGCCCGCGGGGCCGGAATTTGCCGTGCATGGCGCGGGCGACGTCTGGGCACGACCGTCCCGGTCGCGCCACTGATTCGAGTGCCATTCGCGCTAAGCGGCAGGTGGGCGGCAGGGGCGGTGATCCTCACCTGTCCACCGGAGCCGCGGCGAAGGGGGAAATTTCCGGGCGGTTGATGCCGGGGGGCGTGACGGGCCGTTGGCCCGTAACCGGGGCCGCGGACGGGGGAACAATTTCCGCTGCGATCGCGGGCGGGGATGCGGTATGACAGCGGCCGATGAGCGCGGACACCATGAAGGAGACCGAAGGCGACAGTCAGGACGGCGGGGCCCGCCGGGAGGCGGCGCGGTGGCAGCGGGGCGTCGAGCGCATGACCCTCGTCGTGGCCGGGGCGTGCTCGGGGGTGGTCCTCTACCTGGCGCTCTTTCCGGGCTTCTACTACATGGCGTGGATCTTCCTCGGCATGATGCTCTGGGCGGTGGTGACGGTCGCGTTCCTGCTGCAGATCCTGGCGGTGCAGGCCATCGCGAAGTGGAAGCGGGCGCCGGTGGCCGGCACGCCGGTGAACGGCCTCGGGTTCATCGCGGGCATCCTGGTGGTGGTCAGCCTGCTGATCGGCTTCAAGGTGCCGCTGCGCGCGTCCTTCCTCCTGGCCCGGGGCGGGCTGGAGGAGGCCCTCGCGGAGCACCGCGACGACCTGGAGGCGGTCGCCCACGTGCCGCACAACTACGGCATTTACCAGATCCGGAAGGCCGAGCGCCGGTGTCACCGGAAGGACCGCGTCTATTTCCGGTTCCGCGACGACGGGGAGGCCGCCATCATCTACAGCGAGAGCGGCATCGACGACCTCTGCTACAACGCCGGCAGCAAGGGGCACCTCCTCGGAAACTGGTACTGGATGAAGGAAGACTAGCCCGCCGGGGCGTCAGCTCCCGCCGTGCCGGGCGTGCCAGTCGTGGTAGACGGCGGGGGAGATCTCGGACGGCTTGATCTCGCTGCGGCCGCCCCAGAAGACGTTGGTGTAGGAGACCGGCATTCCGGCTTCCTCGAGGTGGGCGTCGATGGCCGCCTTGTGCTCGAGGACGCGGTCCTTCTCGGTCCCGTGGACGACCCCCATGATGTTCACGTTCCCGAATCCCGGCCCGCCTTCCCGCCAGTAGCAGTGGGTCATGCAATGGTGGCGGCCGACTTCGCCGCCGGCCTCGAGCTCGCGGCCGGGCGGGACCGCCCAGTGGAAGAGGCCGTTGAAGCGGGTGACGCGCTTGCCGGTGTCGGACGGCTTGACGTGCTCGAGGAAGGTCGAGAAGCGGCCGATGACCTTTTTCTCGTTGAGCCGGTGGGCGACCTCCGAGAAGCGCGCAAGGCTGACGCCGGCGGCCTCGGCGCGCCCGGTCCACGGGTCCGGCACGATCTCCCCGGGGGTGAGTTCCTCCTTGAGGGCGAGCAGGACGCGCCATTCCTCCTCGTCGAGGTCGACCACGGTGGTGGTCATCATGGTGGCGGGTTCGTCGGAACGCGCCCCGGGTTCGAGGTTCTTGCGGCGGACGTGGCCCACCCCGAGGGTGAAGACCCCCTTGGCGGGCATCAGGATGAACTCCTCCGCGCCGACGATGCCCTGCAGGACCTCGCCGTGTTCCTGCAGCGATTCGCCCTGGGGCACCTTGAGCGTCGTCCAGAGCCGGTATCCCGCCCCGGAGATGTCGGCATCGGTGGAGCGGATCACGACGTGGCCGGAGAAGGGGTCCTCCTTCGCCATGAAATCGAAGGCGTCGTTGAGCTTCTCCTCCGGGACGCGCCACGCCACGAGGGCGCCGTGGGCGAGTTTCGTCGAGAGGAGCGTCTGGCGGACGCGGCGGATCACCCCGGCGTCAAGCATGGCCCGGATGCGTTCCAGGACGGTGTCGAGGGGCACCCCGGATTGTTCCGCGATGACGTGAAACGGCTGGTCGCGGAATCCGGCGACGAGGTCTTCGGAAACCGCGAGGATGCGGGCGTTGGTGGCTTCGTCGTGTTCGGTCGGGATGGTCATGGAGGCGGGGTGGGGCGGCGGGGTCAGGGCACCGCGGGCGGGATTATTCACCCAGGAACTTCTCCCTGACAAGGGCAAGGGCCTCCTCGCGGGTCGCGAGGCGCCCCTCGAGTTGCTCGGTCTGGACGGATTCGAGGATTTCGCCGAAGCGGGGGCCGGGCCGGAGCCCGAGGGCGATGAGGTCCTGGCCCTTCAGGAGGGGCGGGGGAATGAGCGGTTCGGCCGCGAACTCCGCGGCCTTGGCATCGAGGAACTCGACGTTGTCGAGCATGCCGTGGCTGCTCAGGCAGTCGGCGCGGTGCAGCGACACCTCCTCCGGGAAGGTCGGGCGCGCCATGAAGCGCTTCAGCTTGGCGGTGCGCATGTCCTGGACGTGCATGAAGCGCATGTGGTTGGCGATCATTTCGCACACCGCCTCGATGATGGCATTCGAGTAGCGCAGGCGCGCCAGGATGGTCTCCGCCATCCGGGCGCCGAGGCGGTCGTGGCCGTTGAAGCGGATGCGGGCGGCCTCCTCGTCGTAGGTCCGGGTCGGCGGCTTGGCGATGTCGTGGAGGAGCATGGCGAGGCAGAGTTCCAGCGGGGGCGATTCCGGGAGGAGGTCGAGGGCGATGAGGGTGTGCACGTAGACGTCGCCTTCCGGGTGGAACTCGGGCGGTTGCTCGCATCCGCGGAGGGCGAGGAACTCGGGAATGACGAATTCCATGAGGCCGCCGTCGACGAGGAGTTCGACGCCGCGGCGGCGGGAGGGATGCACGAGGATCTTGTCGAGTTCGTCGCGGATGCGCTCCGCGCTGATCTTCCCGAGCAGCGGCGCCTGGTCCTGCACCGCCTTCCAGGTGGCGGGGTCGATGTCGAACCCGGTGGTCACCGCGAAGCGCGCGGCCCGCATGAGTCGCAGGGCGTCCTCCCGGAAGCGGAGTTCGGGGTCGCCGATGGCGCGGATGATCCCGGCGTCGAGGTCGGCGCGCCCCCCGACGAAATCGAGGATCTCGCCGGTGTGCGGGTGCTCGAAGAGCCCGTTGATGGTGAAGTCGCGGCGCTTGGCGTCCTCCTCGGCGGTGGTGAAGGTCACCATCTCGGGATGGCGCCCGTCGAGGTAGCGGCCGTCGCTGCGGAAGGTGGCGATCTCGAAGGGGATCCCGCGCCGGCGCACGAGGATCACCCCGAAGTGCGCCCCGATCTCGTCGCCCCCGGGAAAGAGCGCCAGGACCTCCCCGGGGGTCGCGGAGGTGGCGAGGTCGTAGTCCTTCGGTTCGCGCCCCATGAGGCGGTCCCGCACGCAACCGCCGGCAAAGAAGGCCTCGTGCCCGGCCTCGAGGAGGCGGGCCGCCACTTCTTCCGCCGACCGGCGCAGCACACTCACGTCGTCTCCAAAACATAGTGAGCGCCCCGGACAAGCGTTATTTTGGGGCGGGCCGCCCGGCGCTCCCCCCGGAGGGC